>JAFQOY010000115.1 GCA_017412025.1 Clostridia bacterium
CAGAAGGCACGGAGGAATCCGCCCTCGCCAAACTGGATTACGCGTTCGGTCTTCGGAGCGACGCCACGGGCGGTCTTGACAGACGCAAGCGTGGAAGCATTGAGCTGAACCATGTGAATACCCTCCCAGATATGCTTATATTCTTCAGTTTGTCTGAGCACAGCGTCCTCCCGGCAGCTCCAAATGGACAGTCGCACCCAGCATTGATCAATCCTATCAACAGTATAGCACCGCCTTTGTTCTCCGTCAAGATTCCGGCAAAAGCAGCGGCGGCATTTTGGTTGGGATGAATAAATCATCCGACCACCGTCAAGCGCTCAACCTGCGGGAAAATCCCTTTTTCCGCCGCGTTTTGCTTGTCAGGTCTGTATAAAGGTGGTAAAATAATGTCAATCATACAATATTCGTCCTCCCCTGTCCGAAACCGGGAGGCAAACATCATCTTCAGGAGGGAACGACTCATGAAAAGACGCATCGGCATCCTCACCGCCGGCGGCGACTGCCCCGGTCTGAACGCCTGTATCCGCGGCGTGGCGCGCGCCAGCTATTCCCTGTTCGATACCGAGATCGTCGGCATTCAGGACGGCTATGCCGGCCTGATTGAGGGCAACTACCGCGAAATGAAGCAGAGCGATTTCTCCGGCATTCTGACCCTGGGCGGCACGATCCTGGGCACCCGCCGTACGCCCTTCAGCATGATGCGCGTCATCGAGGACGACCAGGTCGACAAGGTCAAGGCGATGAAGCAGACTTACAAGAAGGCGAAGCTCGACTGCCTCGTGTGCCTGGGCGGCAACGGCACGCACAAGACGGCAAACCTGCTCTCCGAGGAGGGCCTCAACATCATCGGCCTGCCCAAGACGATTGACAACGACATCTGGGGCACGGACGTCACCTTCGGCTTCCACTCCGCCGTGGACATCGCCACCGACGTCATCGACCGCGTCCATACCACCGCCGCCAGCCATGGCCGCGTCATGGTCATCGAAATCATGGGCAACAAGGCCGGCTGGCTGACGCTTTATTCCGGCGTTGCAGGCGGCGCGGACATCATCCTCCTGCCGGAAATCCCGTATGATCTGGACGTCGTCTGCGACGCGCTGCGCGAGCGCGCCGAGCACGGCAAGACCTTCTCCATCGTCGCCGTCGCCGAGGGCGCCATGTCCACCGAAGAGGCCAAGATGAAGAAGAAGGAGCGCGCTGCACACCGCGCTGAAATCGGCTTCTCCGGCATCGCCAACTATCTGGCCAAGGCCATCCAGGAGAAGATGCCCGAGATCGAAGCGCGCGCCGTCATCCCGGGTCACATGCAGCGCGGCGGCTCCCCGAGCGCCTATGACCGCATGCTCTCCACTAACTTCGGCGTACACGCCGCGCAGCTCATCGCCAGCGAGCAGTACGGTCAGGCTGTCGGCATGATGAACAACGTCGTAGCGCACAACCCGCTTTCCACCGTCGCCGGCAAGACCAAGTTCGTCCCCATCGACGGTCATGAGATCCGCGCCGCGCGCGCCATGGGCATCTCCCTGGGCGACAAGCGCAAATGATCATCGCGTGGTTCCGGCAGGCTGTTTAAATGTTTTTCCCCTTTTGAATTGACTTTTTTCCCGGTTTCGCATATAATACCTTACTGACGGTTTCAACACGCGAGACCGGGAAATATAAGCATCTGTAGCTCAGCAGGATAGAGCGTCCGCCTCCTAAGCGGAAGGCCGTGGGTTCGAATCCCGCCAGATGCGCCAGCAGCAGCGCCTCGATTTGGAAAACAAATCAGGGCGCTGTTCTTTATCCGTAAAATCCAAAAACGGACGCGGGCCGCATCATGCAGCCCCGTCCATCTTTGTCTCATATGTCTCGGAGATCCGCTTCCGGCAGATCGTTTTCCACGTTATCCCGTGCCAGATCGTTATCCAGCACCTTGTACGCTTTTGAAATCGGCCGTTCCGTATGGAACACCTTCTGATCCGGGCCGGATATGCCCGCGATGATGGGATTTGCATCCCTCTTGCCGGATTTGGCCTTGCCCTGAATCTCCGGCACAGGCGGCATTTCATTTTTCGGCGCGGTGCGCGTACGTTCTGGCCTGTTCATTCCCTGCTTCGCCATGGTCAATCACCTCGCATTCAGGTTTCCCCGATGCTTATGCAGCCATTCACGCCGGATCACTTCACATTCTTTTATCATCGTTCGCCGGGTTGTCGATGAGCGTGCCGTCCTCCGCAAAACGGGAGCCGTGGCAGGGGCAGTCCCAGGAATGTTCCGCTTTGTTGTATTTGAGCGCACAGCCCATATGCGGACATCGCGGCGCGGTGGGCGTCAGCAGATGGATGACGCTTTCAGCCGCGTTCACAAAAAGCTGCGGATGCAGCATGCTGCGGGACGGATCAAACACATCCGCATACGGGTTTGGTTTTCCCAGCGCCAGATCGGTCAGAATATCCGCCGCCGCCATCGAAGACGTCATTCCCCATTTGTTGAAGCCTGCAGCAACGAACAGATCGGGCGTGTTCTTCGCATACCGGCCGATGTAGGGAACACGATCCAGCGTCATGCAGTCCTGCGTCGCCCAGCGGCAGGCAATCTCCGCATCGGGATAATGCTTTTTCGCAAATTGCTCCAGCTCATGCCAGTTTCCGCCCCGCTTGCCGCTGCGATGACTGCCGCCGCCAAGCAGCAGCATATCCCCATAACGCCGGAAGGACAGCCCCTTCTCATTTTCATCCAGATACATGCCGTCAAAGGACGGCGCATGCTTGAGCGCCAGCGCATAAGAACGATCCTGATACAGCTTGATGAAATAGCCGCCGTGCTTATTGAGCATCGGGAAGTGTGTCGCAACGATGATCTTCTCCGCTGAAATCGTCCCTCTGTCTGTAACGGCTTTTCCCGGCGCCAGCTCGCACACCCTGGTGTGTTCGTGGATTTTAAGTCCATCTGCGATCCCGGCAGCGAACTTCAGCGGATGGAACTGCGCCTGATTCGGAAATCTCACCGCCCCTGCCACCGGAAACGGAAGCGGCAGATCCTTTTCAAATGTCGCATTCAAATTAAGCCTTTGCAGCGCTTCCAGCTCCTTATCGATCTTGTGCCGGTCATGGAGCGCATAGACAAAGGCATCCTGCTCCTCAAAGTCGCAGTCGATATCCCGGCACAACGCCCTATACCGCTGCAGTGCATTCCGGTTAACCTCCAGATAAAGCTTTGTCTTTTCCAGACCCATTTTGCGGATCAGTTCATCGTATATCAGTCCATGCTGAAATGTGACTTTTGCGGTGGTATTCTTGGTAATGCCGCTGCAAATCGTATCCGCCTCCACCAGCACAACATCTACGCCCGCCTGCGCCATGTGATAAGCGCATAAAAGTCCGGCAAGTCCGCCTCCAACGATCAGCACCTCCGTTTGAATCTCCTCTTTAAGCGGCTCAAAAGATGGAAGCTGCGCCGACACTGTCCATACCGAATCCATGCTCTCACCTCTTCAAAGAGGATACCGTTTTGGCATGTGTTTTATCCTTCTGCGCTCAACTCAGATGGCTTAAAGGCAAAAAGAAATCCCGCCTCCGTCAGGAAGCGGGTTTGTGTGATTTAGTTGGTTCTTTTCTTGGCCAGCAGGCAGATGCCGCAAATCGACGTCATCAGCGCAGCAAGCAGGAACACCATCGGCAGGCTGTTGTCGCCAGTCTGGGGCATATTGTTCGCAGCATTATTGTTGCCGCCCTGGTTTCCACCTTCGTTTCCGCCCTGGTTTCCACCTTCGTTTCCGCCCTGGTTTCCGCCCTCATTGCCGCTGTTCTTCCAGATCGCGGTAGCTGTAACCGGACCATGAACATAGAAATAATCGCCCGGGTTCATTCTGGCTTCCTGCTCCTCTGCAAGAGCAACAGCAAACGGTATCCAGCCCCATTCAGACCCACCGGGGTTGCTCGAAGGATCAAACAGCTCGAATTCTCCTTCTACCTTCCAGTATTCAAAGTACTCCAGATTCTCAGCATCCGATCCAAAGCCGTACTGATACGGATACGGCAGCCAAAGCAGCTCTCCATAGGTACACGGATAGTATCCCGCCACATGGTTATCATTGTATTCCCGAGAAACAATCTGCACCTCAAAGATTTGCTCATTTGTATTCACATAATGAGCGATGATCTCCTGCTCATCCCGAATATTCACCTTGCTGCCCGGCTTATAATAGGCCTCTTTGGTGATGACCTTCCAGCCATAGAACGTTTTGCTCGCCGACGGGGTAAAGCCGATTTCTTCATATGTCGGCAGCGTGTATACCGTTCCGCTGACCTCGATCGTTTTTTCCTCGCCATAGTCTTCGTCATAGTACGTAATCGTCGCAGCAAGCGCCACCGAACAGGTTGCGCACAGCAGCAGGCACAGCAGAAGCAGCGCGGTAATCTTCTTCATATCCATCAACCTCTCCGAATTGTGATCTGTATGTGTATTCATGATCATTATATTCCCGCTATGCATTCCATCGGATCCTTTTACCCGAAATGTTTGTTTTCATGCCCGAAATGCTTTCCCGTCATCTGCTTTCCCGCCTGACCACCGTATACCGTCATACCGGCATACGGCACGCCCGTTTAAATGAGCATACCTGTTATCACCTGATTTCTTATCTGATCTCCATGGTCCACGTGTTGGTATACGTCTTACCGCTTTCAAGACGGACCAAATCCGACTGTTCTTCCAGCACCGCGCATTGTCCCTGCCGGGACGGCAGAGAAACCCAGGGCTCTATGCACACATACGGTGCGTCCGTCCGCGGCCAGTGCCAGATCCCGAGGTACGGCATATCCGGAAAAGACACCGTCACGCTGCGCGCAGCGCCCGGCGCACACAGCGTCACCCTCCGCGCCATATCGCGCAGAACGATCGCATCATCGTCAAACAGATCATGGCGAAGCGGCAGGCTCACGCCGCCTTCCAGCGGATATGCGCTGTCCTGTCCATTCAGGAAGCAGTCCTCGCTGAAGCCCACGCGCACCGGCGAACACGGCTTTGAAAAGCGCAGCTGATAGTCCTCAAACCGCTTTCCCTCTTCCAGCGGCACATTGAAGCCCGGATGCCCGCCAAGGCCGAAGTGCATCGTCCTTTCATCCCGGTTGACAACCTCATAGGTAATCCCGAGCCGTTTTCCCTCAAGCGCATAGATCACCCGGAATACAAAGCGCCGGGGATACTGCGCATAGGTTTCCGCATTGTCGCAAAGCTCAAAGACCATGCGGCTTTCGCCTTTTTCTGCAAGCGCAA
>JAFQOY010000116.1 GCA_017412025.1 Clostridia bacterium
GCTGATCCACCTGAATGGTCACGATGGTATCCTCTTTGCCAAAAACGTTCTTATATTGAATATCCAGCTTGGGACCGTAGAAAGCAGCCTCATCGATGCCGATGGTATACTCTACGCCCAGGTCATCCAGAATCTTGCCCATGATGCCTTGCGCCTCGTCCCACTGCTCCGGCGTACCTTCATACTTGGCCGTGTTGTTCGGATCCCACTGGGAGAAGCGATAGGACACATCCTCGGCGAGGCCGACGGTCTCCAGCATATACTTCGCCAGGCTCAGGCAGCCGGCAAACTCCTCCTCCAGCTGCTCCGGGCGCAGCACGAGGTGGCCTTCGGAAATCGTAAACTGGCGCACGCGGATCAGGCCGTGCATCTCACCGGAATCCTCATTGCGGAAGAGCGTGCTCGTCTCGCCCAGGCGCATCGGCAGGTCGCGGTAGGAACGCATACGGTTGAGGAATACCTGATACTGGAACGGACAGGTCATCGGGCGCAGCGCGAAGCACTCCTTGGTCTCATCATCCGGATCGCCCATGATGAACATGCCGTCGCGATAGTGATCCCAGTGGCCGGAAATGCGGTACAGATCGCGCTTGGCCATCAGCGGCGTCTTGGTCAGCAGATAGCCGCGCTTCTGTTCCTCGTCCTCCACCCAGCGCTGCAGCAGCTGAATGACGCGCGCGCCCTTGGGCAGCAGGATCGGCAGACCCTGGCCGATAGAATCGACGGTCGTGAAGTACTCAAGCTCGCGGCCGAGCTTGTTGTGGTCGCGCTTGCGCGCCTCCTCAAGCGCCGTCATGTGCGCGGCAAGCTCGTCCTTGGTGGCAAACGCCGTACCATTGATGCGGGTGAGCATCTTGTTGTTGCGGTCGTTCTTCCAGTAAGCGCCGGAAACCTGCGTGAGCTTGAACGCCTTGAGCGCTTTGGTGTAGCACAGGTGCGGGCCAACGCACATGTCGATGTAGTCGCCCTGCTGATAGAAGCTGATGACCTCGTCCTCGCCCAGATCGCCGATGTGCTCGACCTTGTAGATCTCGCCGCGCTCCTGCATCAGCGCAATGGCTTCATTGCGCGGCAGCGTGAACGCCTTGATCGGCAGATTGGCCTTGACGATCTTGTTCATCTCGGCCTCAATCTTCGCCATATCGCCGTCCGCCAGCTTCACGTCGCCCAGATCCACGTCATAATAGAATCCGTTCTCCGTCGCCGGGCCGTAAGCGAAGTGCGCCTGCGGATACAGGTTCTTCACCGCCTGAGCCAGAATGTGCGCCGCCGTATGGCGGATGACATGCAGCTCTTCTTCCTTCGGGCATTCAGCCGTCGTACCGTCCTTGTAGATAATCTTCATGATGATCTCCTTCCTGAAATAATTCTTCGTTTCCGTTTTTTAGGGAGATCAAGAAGCGCGCCGCTTCTCAACCCCTCAGTCGCCTTCGGCGACAGCTCCCCTTTCAGGGGAGCCTTGGCTTAGCAGGCAGCCCTTGCCTCCACCGAAAGAGGAGGGGACCGCATGCGCGGTGGAGGGGTTAACGCAATCCGCTGTGAAACGAAAAACGCCCGTCCCCCGCGTTTGTTCGAGGGACGAGCGGAAAATATCTGCCCGTGGTTCCACCCTGATTGGTGCTCTTTGCCGCTGTATCGCGCGCCTCGCGACCCGATCGGAAGGTGGTCTTCGCCCGTTCGCTTTGCCGATGCGCTTTCAGCCGGCGGCGCATCTCTCTTTGGACAAGCCTGAAAGGGTTACTCTTCTTCGTCATTTCAGATAGGGACAGTATAACGCCGGGCGGTTTAAAAGTCAAGCCTCTTTCTTTTCCTGCTTGCGCAGCTGGGTATTGTACAGGCTGTGATACGCGCCGCCGAGGGCGAGCAGCTCCTCGTGCGTGCCCTGCTCGACGATTTTTCCGTGATCGATCACCAGGATCACGTCCGCCTGACGGATGGTAGAGAGTCTGTGCGCGATGACAAAGGACGTCGTGCCCTGCATCAGCGTGCGCGTGGCATGCTGAATCATCCGCTCCGTCTGCGTATCCACCGAGCTGGTCGCCTCGTCCAGTACGAAAATCTTCGGCTTTGCAATGATCGCGCGCGCAAAGGAAATCAGCTGCTTTTCGCCTGTGGAGAGGTTGTCTCCGCACTCGCCGACGTCCGTCTCGTAGCCCTTGGGAAGCTTTTTTGCAATCCTGTCCGCGTTCACCGCGCGCGCAGCAGCCTCCACCTCTTCGTCCGTCGCATCCGGTCTGCCGTAGCGGATGTTTTCGCGGATCGTGCCGGAAAACAGATGCGGCTCCTGCAGCACGTAGCCGATATGGCTGTGCAGCCACAGCTGGCTGCGCTCCTGCACGTCGCGCCCGTCAATCAGCACACGGCCGCCCGTCGGCTCATAGAACCGGCAGGCCAGGTTGACCAGCGTCGACTTGCCCGCGCCCGTTTCGCCCACGATCGCCACCGTGCTGCCCGCAGGCACATGCATCGAGAAGTGCGAGAGCACCTCCTCGCCGCCGTCCGGATAGGTGAAGGATACGTCCTCAAAGGTCACCTCGCCGCGCATGTCCTCCCAGTTTTCCCGCTTTGCGTCAAAGCAGTCGCCGTATATCCGCTCCACTTCTGCGCTGTCCGTCACCGTCGGCGTCTCGTGGATCAGGCTGTTCACGCGCTCGATATTCGCCTGCAGCGAAATCAGCTGGGAAATGCGCGCCGCCTGCCAGCGGAAGGACTGGAACAGGCCCGTCGCATAGGTCATAAACGCGCTGAGCATGCCGAGCGTGACCGCGCCGCTTTGCACCATATGACCGCCGCGGTAGAGCGTGGCGCTCGCCGCCAGCGTACCGCAGAGCACGATCAGCGGCACGTAGATCGCGCGCATGCGCGCATGCAGCACGCCCGCAAGGGACGCGCGCGAGGTAATCTCCTCAAACTCGCCGCAGAGCCTGTTTTCAAGCGCGAGGGTCTTGCTCGTCTTCGCGCCCATGATGCCCTCGTTGTATCCGCTGGTGATTCTCGAGTGCTCCGCGCGCACGTTCCGGTTGAGCACGATCAGCTTCTTCTGGAAATAGATCGTCAGCAGCACAACCACCGGCGCAATGAGCAGCAGCGTGACAGCCAGCCTCAGAGACAGGCGCGCCATCACGACGAACACGCCGATGATATACGCAAAGCCCCAGAGCGTGTCCGAAATCGTCCACGCCAGCATCTCCGCGATCTTACTCGTGTCGCTCATCACACGGGAGAGGTTGTGGCCGGCGCTCGTCGTGTTGTGATAATCAAGGCTCAATTTCTGCAGATTGACAAAGCACGCATCCCGCAAATCACGGCAGGAATACGCCTCGCCCTGCATGCAGCCCTTAAAATAGAGAAGAATCAGAATCAGCTGAACCACGCCGATAAGCGCATACCACGCGATGTATCCGCCAAAGCCGGAAAGCGTTCCTGCCGCGATATACGTATCCACCACGCGGCTCTGCAGCAGCGGCAGATAAAAATCGATGCCTGCCAGCAGCAGATTGCAGACGATGGACAGCGCGCAGGCCGGCCATGCCTTTTTCGTCACCGGCAGAAGCTCAAGCCAGGGCTTTACGGAAAACGCCCGGCTCTGTTCCCTTTGCTCAGCCATGCGCATCCGCCTCCCCTCTCGCGCTCTGCATCGCGGCCGTTTTCGCATATACGCCGCCCAGCGCAATCAGCTCCTCATGTGTGCCGCGTTCAATGATCTCGCCCTCGCGCAGCACGATAATCTGATCCGCGTCCTTGAGCGTTAAGACGCGGTGGGCGATGAGGATGAGCGTGGAGCCGCCCGCCGCATCGCGCAGGCGCGAGCGGATCGCTTCATCCGTCTTCGCATCCACCGCGGAGAGCGAATCGTCAAACACCATCACCGGTGCGCCGGAGAGTAGCGTACGCGCGATGGCCGTGCGCTGCTTTTGTCCGCCGGAGAGGGTCACGCCGCGCTCGCCCACGACGGTGTCATATCCCTCTCTGAATTCCTGCACGGCCGTATACAGGCAGGCGTCTTTTACCGCTGTATCCACCTGATCGTCCGTCGCCTGCGGCGCGGCGATCATGATATTCTCCTTCAGCGTACGGGAAAAGAGGAACGGCTGCTGGAGCACGACGCCCACGTTTCTGCGCAGCTTCGTCTGATCCATCTCCCGGATGTCCACGCCGCCGATGCGGATGGAGCCCTCCTGCGGATCGTAGAGCCTGGCCATCAGCAGCGCGATGGTGCTCTTTCCGCTGCCCGTCTCGCCCAGGATGCCCAGCGTCGAGCCGCCCCGGACGGTGAAGCTCACCTCGCGCAGCACGGGCTTTTCCTCATAGGCAAAGCTCACGCGGTCAAAACAGATATCCCCGTGCATGTCCGCTTCTTTTGCGTTTTCGGGCGCGTGTTCCTCCTCGGATTCGATGATGTAGAGCAGACGGTCGATGGACACGCCGACCTTGCTCATGTTCGTGATCACGCGTCCAAGGCCGCGCACGGGCCAGTTCATCTGCTTGGTATAGTTGATAAACGCCAGATAGGTGCCCAGCGTGATCTCGCCGCTGACGCACATGTGCACGCCCAGAATGATCACCGCGAAGAGCTGCACAAAGCTGGTCGTATCGCCGAACGTCCAGAAGGTGGTCATCATCCGGCCCATCCGCAGCCAGATGCCGGTATGGGCGTCATTGCGGCTGCGGAACTTGGCAAGCTCGTCCTTCTCCCGGCCAAAGGCGCGCACAACGCGCACGCCGGTCAGGTTTTCCTGCACGATGGAGGACAGCACGCCCTCGGACTCGTCAAACTCTGTAAAGCTCTTGCCGATCCGCCGGTGATAGTAGATCGACGTGCCGATGACCAGCGGCACAAACGCACACGCCAGCAGCGCTATTTTCACATTCATCGCAAACATCATCGTCATATACACCGCGATGAGGAACACCGTGCTGATGAACTCGACCACCTGATCGGCGATGAACGCACGCACCACCTCCACATCCGACGTGCAGCGCTGGATGATGTCGCCCGTCGGGTTTTTGGCATGCCAGGAAAACGGCAGCCGCTGGATATGGCTGTAGAGCGAATCGCGCAGCGACTTGACAAAGCGCTCCGAGCCCTTGGGCAGGCTTGAATCATGCACAAACCCGACCGCAAACTCCAGAACCGCCACGACCGCCGCCAGCGCGCAGGAAGCCGCCAGCATCTTCCCCGGCTCAAGCGCGGCGAGCCAGGCGGGCAGCCCCGCCGTCTCCCCGAGCAGCACGCCGTCCACCGTGAAACGGATGACCTGCGTGAAGACGGTCTTGAGCACCGTCGCCGCAAACGAGGCCAGCACGCCTACGGCAAAGGCCGACGCGGCCGGCCTGAGATGATGCAGAAGCAGCCGCGTCTTTTTTTCAAATCCCTTTTTGTTTTTCATAAGCTCCTTATCTCGTCACACCCTCGCGCGATACCGCCGCGTAGATCAGCGGCGGCAGCTCCGGCTTCTCCTTTTCAATCGCAATCGCCCGCTGCATGCGCTCAATCGCCGCCTGCGCAAGCTCGCGCCTGTTCAGGTACAGCGTCGCAAGGCTGTCCCCCTTATTGACATAATCGCCAAGGCGCACGTCCATGATCAGGCCGACCGCAGGATCGATGACGTCCGTCTTTTTCTTCCGGCCCGCGCCCAGATCCTGCGCGCAGTAGCCGATTTCCGTCGTATCCATCTTCGCGACATAGCCGCCCGCCGGCGCAGGCACGCTGATCTTGTACTGCGCATGCGGCAGATAGGCCAGCTCCTCGCATACGCGTCCGTCGCCGCCCTGCGCCTCGATCATCTCGCGCAGCTTCTTCAGGCCCGCGCCGCTTTCAAGCGCCTGCTGCATGCGCGCCTTGCCGTCATCAACGTCCTTCGCCGCGCCGCATGCCACGAGCATCCGGCTGCCCAGTTCCAGGGATACCGTCAGCAGATCGCCGCCCGCGCGGCCGGAGAGGATGTCGATCGCCTCCTTGACCTCAAGCGCATTGCCCACGTGCGTACCCAGCGGCTGATCCATGCCCGTCACCAGCGCAAGAATCGGCCTGCCCGCCTGCGCGCCGATATCGACCATCGCCTTCGCCAGCTCGATGGATTCCTCCACCGTCTGCATCAGCGCGCCGCTGCCGGTCTTCACGTCCAGCACGATCGCGCCCGCGCCGCTGGCCAGCTTCTTGGAGACGATGCTCGAAGCGATCAGCGGCACGCTGCCCACGGTGCCCGTCACGTCGCGCAGGGCATAGAGCGCCTTGTCCGCCGGGCACAGATCCTGCGTCTGGCCGATGACCGCGCAGCCGATTTCCCTGACCTGGCGGATAAAATCCGCCTGATCAACGTCAACCGAGCAGCCCGGAATGCTCTCCAGCTTGTCAAGCGTGCCGCCGGTATGCCCGAGACCCCGGCCGGAAAGCTTGGCAACCTTCGCGCCGCACGCCGCCGCCAGCGGCACGAGCACAAGCGTCGTCGTATCGCCCACGCCTCCGGTGGAGTGCTTATCCACACAGATTCCGTCAATCTCCGAAAGATCCACCACGCTGCCGGAACGCATCATTTCCATCGTCAGCGTCGTCATCTCACGTGCGTCCATCCCGCGCCAGCAGATCGCCATCAGCAGCGCAGACAGCTGATAATCCGGCACGCTGCCATCCGCAGCGCCGCGCGCAAACGCACGGATTTCCTCATCAGAGAGCGCCATGCCCTGCTTCTTTTTCAGGATCACATCAACCATATTCATACGCACACCTCCGTCGCTTTTCTTCTCCGTCATGATGTTTTCATCATAGCACAACCGCATGCAAAAAGATAGTCAAAAAAGACAGAAGCCATGCGCTTCTGCCTTCATCACGGATCGCTTCATGGACGCGCAGCCAGCGCAGACAACACCGCAGCCCTCCATGCCTCCAGCTTCTTTGCATACGCCATCGTATACGCCGGGCTGGTGCTGGGCATGCGCAGGACGCGCCTGCCTCCCGCCGCGCCGGACTTCAAAAACAAGGTATGCGCCGCCGTCCCGTTGCACAGCACGGTATGGATCTGGGGACAGCGCGCGTACAGGCTGTCAAAGTCGCTGTACACGATATCGCGCATATCGCTGTCAAGGCTGCCTTCGCGCTCGCAAAGCGCCGCAGCATCCCACAGCGCAAGGCCGTTTTCCCGGATCAGCGCCTTCTTCTCTTCATAATCCTGCGTTCTTTCCCTGCCGAATACGTCAAAGAGGATCGGCCAGAACGCATTGCGCGGATGGGCATAGTACTGCTGCGCTTCAAGAGACTTGACGCCAGGCATGGAACCCACGATCAGCACCCGCGCCTGCGGCGTATACACCGGCTCAAAGTTCCTGCAGATCATACGTGTTCGATGTCAAAGCCCGCCGCGCGGCCCATGCGGTTCATCACCGCAAGGCCTATGCCCGTCGCCTCGACCGCCTCGCACAGCGCCACCGTCTCCCCGCGCTCGTCAAGCTCGCGCAGCGCGGCAAAGAGCCTCGCCGCCGCCTCGTCCGGATGACCGGCGCTGCCCAGGCTGATGCGCAGCCTGCCGCCGAAATCATGCTCGTCAAAGCCGAGGATCGCAGGCCTCTCGCCGGCCGCCTGAGCCTCGTCGTAATGCGCGATAATCGCCGCCACGACATTCTCCGCCCTGCCGTCAAAGATGACCGTTTTGGCCTTGGGCGCATAGTGCTTGTACTTCATGCCAGGCGAGCGCACGATATCGCCTTCCTTCAGCGGGCTCATCACATGCTCGTCCACGCGCACGCTGCCCACGACGCGCTCCACCATCTCCGGCGTGATTCCGCCCGGACGGAGAATGACGGGCACCTCGCCCGTCGCGTCGATGACGCTGGATTCCACGCCCACGCCGCACGCGCCGCCGTCAAGGATCAGCGGAATGCGCCCGTCCATATCCTCAAAGACGTGCTGCGCGGTCGTCGGGCTCGGCTTTCCGCTGCGGTTGGCGCTGGGCGCTGCAATCGGCCGTCCGCTTGCGCGGATCAGCGCGCGCGCCGCCTCGCTTGACGGCAGTCGGATACCCACGGTATCAAGTCCGGCGCTGACGGCGGAGGGAATGCAGTCCGCCCTGGGCAGGATCAGCGTCATCGGCCCCGGCCAGTACGCGTCCATCAGCTTCCTCGCCGCCTCCGGAATCTCCTTGACCAGCGCCGCGATCTCCTCCACACAGGAGACGTGCACGATCAGCGGATTATCCGCCGGACGTCCCTTCGCTTCAAATATCTTCATCACAGCCTGCTCGTCAAGCGCGTTCGCGCCCAGGCCGTAGACCGTCTCCGTCGGCATGCCGACCAGCTCGCCCTCCCGGATGAGCCGCGCGGCCAGCGCAATCGATTCTTCGCTTACAGGCAAAACCTGCGTCTTCATGTCCATTCTCCCGTTTCCTGTCCGCGTCATGTCGCGGCGTTGATCCTCTGAAGCTTCTCCTGCTGATCGGTATAGATCAGCTCGTCGATGATCTCGTCCATATCGCCGTCGACAAACGCATCAATGGCGTAGATCGTCTTTCCAATCCGGTGATCCGAAATTCTGCCCTCATGGAAATTATATGTGCGGATGCGCTCGCTCCTGTCGCCCGTGCCCACCTGCTCGCGGCGGTCTCTGGCGTAGGCGGCGTCCTTTTCGCCCTGCAGGCGCTCATAGAGCCTCGCACGCAGCACGCGCATCGCCTTTTCCTTGTTTTTGAGCTGGCTTTTTTCATCCTGACATGTCACGACGATCCCCGTGGGGATGTGCGTGATGCGCACGGCGCTGTCCGTCTTGTTGATGTACTGGCCGCCATGGCCCGACGCGCGGTACACGTCGATGCGCAGGTCGTTTGCGTCGATCCTCACATCGACTTCCTGCGCCTCCGGCAGCACGGCGACGGTCGCCGTAGAGGTCTGCCGCTTGCCGTTGCTCTCCGTCACGGGGATGCGCTGCACGCGGTGCACGCCGGACTCGTAGCGCAGGCGCGAATACGCGCCCTCGCCGATGATCGTGAATACCGCTTCCTTCACGCCGCCCAGCTCGGTCATGTTCGCGTCCATCATCTCCACGCGCCAGCCACGGCGCTCCGCATAGCGCGCATACATGCGCATGAGCAGCGCGCCAAAGAGCGCCGCCTCCTCGCCGCCTGCGCCGCCGCGGATTTCCATGACGACATTCCTCTCGTCGTTCGGGTCCTGCGGCAGCAGCAGAAGCTGAATCTCCCGCTCGCACGCGGGAATCTCCTGTTCCAGCTGCGCAAGCTCCTCCTTCGCCATCTCCGCCATATCCGCATCCAGCAGCATCGCCTTCGCCTCACTGCGCTGGCCGATCATCCCTTCAAGCCTTGACACAGCCGCAGCAAGCGGCTCAAGCCTGCTGTGTTCCTTCATCAGCGCGCGCCACTTTTCCTGATCCGATACGATCTGCGGATCGGACAGCAGCGCGCCCAGCTCCTCAAGGCGCGGACGCACCCAATCGAGTTTCTGAAGCATTCATTTCTCCTTTTTGGCATAGACCACGCGCCAGTTGCCGCCATAGTCCCTGAGCGCATGCGGCGTTCCGATATGCTTTTCAAGCAGCGCGGACACGTCATCCTTCTGCCGCCAGCCGATTTCAAAGAGCAGCACACCCTCCGGCGCAAGATACGCCGGCGCCTGCGATGCGATGCGCCTGTAAAAATCCAGCCCGTCCTCGCCGCCAAAGAGCGCCAGCTCCGGTTCCTGTTTTACCTCGGGCATCAGCGTATCCATTTCCTCCCGGGAAATATACGGCGGATTGGAGACGATGACGTCAAAGACCTCGCCTGCAAGCGCTTCAAAACAGTCGCTTTTTACAAAGCGGACGTCCGCGCCGTTGGCCTGCGCGTTGCCGCCTGCCACGCGCAGCGCCGTCTCGCTCACGTCAACCGCCGTCACGCAGCAGCCTGCCGCATGCCTTGCGATGGACACCGCCAGCGCGCCGGAGCCCGTGCCGATATCCAGCACACGGCTGCCCGGGCGCACATGGGAAAGCGCCTCCTCGCAGAGGATCTCCGTATCGGGCCTGGGGCAGAGTACGCCCGGCTCCACATGGAATTCAAGCCCCATAAAGCCGCATGAACCGAGGATATACTGCATCGGCTCGCGCCTTTCCCGCCGGGCGATCATCTTTTCGTATGCGTCCGCCGCCTCCGGCGCAAGTTCGCGTCCGTCGTTCATGCGCATCATCAGCGCATTCTCGCCCAGCAGGTGCGCCAGCATCTGCGCGCTCTCGTATGCGGCGGTATCGATCCCCGCAAGCGCAAGGCGCGCGCATGCGGCTCTCGCCGCTTCACGGATGGTCACTGCGCAGCACCGTCCGCGCCGTTTTCCTCTTCAGCTTCGGCCTCCGTTTCGGCCGCAGCTTCCGCGCTTTCTTCGCCCTCCTGATACAGATACACGCCCTCGTCAAGCTGGGACGCATACGCAGCCGCACCGGCCTTCGCCGCCTTCATCGCCGCAATGGCGACCTCCAGCATCTCCTCGCTCGGCTCGCGGGTGGTCAGATGCTGCAGCATCAGGCCCGGCCAGCGCAGCGCGCGCACGATGACGTGATCGCCCGCATGCGCAAGGCCCTTGAGCACCTCGTAGGACACGCCGGTGACAACCGGCAGGATCAGCAGGCTGCGGCCAAAGCGGGCAAAGAAGCCGAGCTTCTCAATGCCAAAGAGCAGGTAGATCAGCTGATCCGCCACGGAACCGATGAGGATCGAGATGATCATCACCAGGAACAGGAACGCCGTGCCGCAGCGCGGATGCAGGCAGGAATACTTCTTCGCATTTTCCGGCGTCAGCTCCTCGCCGGCCTCGTTGCAGTATACGGTCTTGTGCTCCGCGCCGTGGTACATGAACGTGCGCTTGATGTCCGGCATCAGCGCCACCGCCCAGATATAGGCGATCAGGATGCCGATGCGCACCACGCCGGAAACCAGATTGATCAGAATCCTGTTGTCGATAAACCGGCTGACAAACGTCGCCGCCGTAGACGGCAGGAACACGAACAGGAACAGGCTGAGCACGACAGCCAGCGCCATCGCCACCGCCATGACCACCTTATCGATGCTCTTGCCCAGCTTTTCAGCCAGCCACTTTTCAAACTTGGTCGGCTCCTCCTCCAGCATGCCCAGCATCTGCGTGCTCTTGTCAAGGGTCTGCATGCCCATCTTGAGCATGACCACCATATTCACGCAGCCGCGGATGATCGGCATGCTCATCCATTTGTGCTTCTTGGAGAGCGGCTCCCTGTGCTCGCAGGTCACCACAATCTTTCCATCCGGCTTGCGCACGGCGATGGCCATGGACTCGTCCGCCGGGCTCTGCATCATCACGCCTTCCATCACGGCCTGTCCGCCGATGTCCTGATACTTAACCGCTTTCTTTTCACTCATGTTCATTCTCCTCTTTGAATCTGTTTGAATTCTGTTTTGTCGTTATGCAAATCTTTTAGCAAAGAACCGGCCCCGCCCGCAGAAAAGCAGGATTCACAGCCGTTTGCCGGCGACGCCGCCGGCAGCATGCCGGTTTATTCGTTTTCAAGCGCCTGCTCGCGTTTTTCCTGCCTGCGCTTCATATAGGCCATCAGCCCTGTCAGCGTCAGAAAACACAGCACGGCCACCGCGCCGCCCGCCGCCAGGCCGGCAGCCGCGCTGCCCCGGCTCACCGCGACGACAGCCGCCACGCAAACGCCCGAGCCCAGCGCGCAGGCCGCGTTGCCGCCCGTGCTCGGGCGGGCGTCTTCATCCCATATTCCCTGACGCACGTTGGCCACGATCATCACGACGCTGACCGTCACCAAAGCAAACAGCTCTCCCGCCATCTGCACAAGCGCCGCGCCCGCCAGCAGCTGCACCACCACCGCGATACACAGCAGCGCATACATCAGCCAGAGCCCGGCGTGCTCAATCCGGTACATCTCCAGCATCTCGCGCTCATCGAGCACGGGCTTTTTCCTTTTAAGCATCGCCTGCCTCCTCCCAGAACAGATCGTCAAGCGTCTTGCCAAGCGCACGGCAGATCGCCACGCACAGCGCAAGCGAGGGATTGAACCTGCCCGCCTCAATCATGCCGATGGTCTGGCGCGTCACGCCCACGCGCTGCGCCAGATCCTCCTGGGAGAGATCGCATCCAACGCGCGCCGATTTCATTTTCAGATTCTTCACGCGGACGTCCCTCCTTGATCTTCCTGCCGCCGCAATCAGATTTCCCCGCTGTTTTTTCCGGTTTCTTTTTTATCCTCTGCGGCATATTCTTCTCTGCATCTCTGTGATATCCGTTTTTATATCTGAATTATAGTATACACACGTCATTATGTCAACTATATTTTACGTTTTGATTCTTATAGTTTTCTTTGCAAAAAAAGAGACGACCCAAATGGATCGTCCCGATTGGTTGTAGCAAATTACATGCCGTAGCGCTTCTTGAAGCGATCGACACGGCCGCCGGCGTCAACCAGCTTCTGCTTGCCCGTGTAGAACGGGTGGCACTTGGAGCAGATTTCAACGCGCAGCTCCTTCTTGGTGGAACCAGTGACAAAGGTATTGCCGCAGACGCAGGTCACGGTAACCTTCTGATACTTCGGATGGATGCCTTCCTTCATGATTTTCACCTCTTTTTCCGCAGTACTATCGCATGAAAAACGCAAGTGAAACAGGCGTCTTCTCATACGCTTGAGCGGAGACTTCGTATAGTATACCCTTCTTTTTCCCAAATTGCAAGCCATTCCTGCAATCTTTTGA
>JAFQOY010000117.1 GCA_017412025.1 Clostridia bacterium
AGGAGCGGCTGCAAGCCGCTTCCTATATCATTTTCTGGCCGTACGCGCAGCGTACAAGAAAATGATGTTTTATCCGCTGCAAGTATGCGTTAGCAGACTTGCAGCGACAGACCGTCAACAATACTTTGTTGACGGTCTGACGGCCGGGCATCTCTGCCCGGCCGTCTTGATATACGCTTATTTCTGCTCACGGAAGGTGATGACGCCGGTCTCCGGATCCATGGCGTCCACAATCGCCAGAGACTCCAGATGATAGCCCAGATTGCGGATCACGCGGCCGCCGATCTGGAAGCCCTTTTCCACCGCGATACCCAGACCCTCGATCGTCGCGCCGGCGGATTCCGCGATGGAAATCAGCCCCTGCAGCGCGCAGCCGTTGGCCAGGAAATCGTCCACGATCAGCACATGATCGTCCGGCCCCAGAAACTTCTTGGACACGATCACCTGGTTTTTGTTCTTATGGGTGAAGGATTCCACCTCCGCCACATACATTTCGCCCTCGATGTTGATGGACTTTGACTTCTTGGCAAATACCAGCGGCACGCCGAATTCATGCGCAACCGGATAGGCGATGGCAATGCCGGAAGCCTCAATGGTCAGCACCTTGGTGATATGCTTATCCGCAAAGCGGCGGCGGAATTCCCTGCCGATCTCATTGAGCAGCTCAATATCCATCTGATGATTGAGGAAACTGTCCACCTTCAGCACATTGCCGGGCTTGACAATTCCGTCTTTGGCGATTCTTTCTTCCAGAAAATTCATAGGAAACACCTCCTGTATAAAACAGCAGTATAGCACAACTGGATGGAAATGTCATCCGTGCAAAGCAATTAACCGCAAAATTCTCTTTGCTGTCCGACGGAAAAACGGTCTGCAGGCGCCGCCCGCAGACCGTCTGCTTCCCATGGTTTATTCAAGCAGGAAGGCAGCCTTATCCGGGAAAGTCGTATAATCGTCGATACACAGGAACGGAATATCCGACAGGTACACGGACTCGTCGTTGCCGCCCGTGCCGTAATCGTCGCCGATAAAGAGCACGTTTTCGTGTTCAAGGCCATTCTCCCAGCAGTACAGATCCAGCGCGTAATACTTGTTGTAGGGCTTGGGCGCCATATCAAAGGAAGAGGAACCGCCGACAAACACGCAGTAATCGGAGAACGCCTCGCAGACCTCGGCATAGAACGCGCGCCGTCTGCTTCTGTCGGGATCAAAGGCCAGCTTGTCCGCCTGCTGCGCCTTCGTGCCCAGGATCGGGAATGTCAGGCAGCCGGAGGGATGATACTCGACGTTGTCGCCTGCAAACTGCGTAAAGCCGTGCTTTTCCCTGAGCGCCGTCACCTTGCGTTCGATCTCTTCCCTGTCGCCCTGCGGCAGCTTCAGGTCGCGGATCATGTCAAGGTCGTCCTTTTCCGCGTTGTACGCCGCGTACTGCAGGCCGTAGTTGCCGATGATGTCGATCGGGAAATGCTCCATCTGATTAAAGATCCTGTACGTCTGGCCCGCGCCGACCATGATCAGCTTATACTTTTTTGAAAGCGCTTCAAGCGTCTCGCGGCACTGCGGCGTCATGTGCTGCTTGTGCTGGGTCAGTGTGCCGTCAAGATCCATGGCGATGAGCCTGATCCTGCTCTTGTCAATCGTCTTGTGCACGGTATGCCTCCTTCAGGACACCATCAGGTCGTAGTACATCCACAGCACGGAATAGCGGTCCTTGAGGTCCTTGGCAAAGACCAGCGCATCGGCGATCTTTGCTTCGCCGTACAGCGCGTCAAACTCCGCTGCGTCAAGGCCGATGGAGGCGATATACCCCAGCATCTCCTCTTCGCCCGGCGCCTCGGCGAGCACCGCGCGGATCTCTTCCCACTTTTCGCTGTATACGTCAAAGCGGTCCTCGTCATACCAGCCGGTCTTGTCCTGCAGGGCGATGACGCTGTCGGCAATGGAGCCGTAAATCCTGCGGATGTTTTCTTCCCACGCTTCGCGCGACAGCATCGCGTTCCTCTCCGGTGCGCCGAGCGCGAGCAGCTTCTCGCGGATGCGCTGCGTATAGACGCTTGAATACACGACGTCGGTGCCGTGCATGAAATAATCCTCGCCGCGCAGGATGCCCACGATCTCAAAATAATGCGACAGATGGTGCTCGCTGCCGGAGGCCGGACGGGAATTGCCGACAAAGGCCATCGCCACGCCCACGCCGATGATCGCCTCCATCAGCGTGCCAATCGCCTCGGGATCGCGCGCGAGGAGCTTTTCGCCCAGGTCGCGCGTCTTGACAACCATATCCATCGTCAGGTCGTATACATAGGGACAGAAGTATTCATTGCGCACAATGCGCGCCAGCTTCCAGTCGTTGAGGCAGGAGTATTTGCCCAGGATGTCGCCGTAACCGGATTTGATCATCTCCATCGGCGCGTCCTTGAGCACATCAATGTCTCCGATGATGATTTCCGGCACATGCGCGCTGTAGGTCACCTTCATGCCGCCCATGATCATCGCCGCACCGACGGAGGCATAACCGTCCATCGACGGCGCAGTTGCCACGATGGCGTATGGCAGTTTCGCCCTGTGGGAGACGTACTTGCACGTATCCTGGATGACGCCGGAGCCGACGCCCACGATCAGGTCGGTTTCCTCCGTCAGCTTCGCGTTCATCTCCTCCACGGCTTCCTCATTGGGGATGAGCAGACCGTCGCGCTCATAGATGAGCACGGACTCGAGCTTGTCGCCGATCTGATCGCGGATCACCTCGCCGCAGGCCGCATAGGTATTTGTATCCGCGACCAGCAGGATCTTCTTATAATCACCGAGCAGGCCGCCCAGCTTGCCGTTGGCGCCCTTGCCGATGATGATGTGCTTGATGGCGCAGGTGTGCGTCATGCCGCAGGCACATTCTTTTCCTTTGAGCAGCTTTTCAAAATCCATGTTCATACTCTCCTCTATCTTCAGCCGCTTGCGCGACATTGCTTGCGATATTCATTGTAGCCCTTTGGCCGTCCGGTTTCAAGATGTTTGTAAAAAAGAAGGGGCAGCGGGAGATTCCGGCTGCCCCATGGGTCATGCTTTCATCAAGCGAATCCGCAAGGGACTGCTTTCATCAGTTTTCCGACAGATGCGCCTTACTGGGTGACCTTCGCCCACAGCGCGTTCCACTTGTCCAGGATCTCGCTCTTGTGCTCGGTCAGGTACGGCACGTCGCGGTTCGCCCAGACGATCTCGGTGGACGGCTTCAGCCAGGCATTCTCCGGCACGACGTAGCCGGCGTTGGTGTAGCGCAGCGTGCCCTGCTGATAGGCAGCCAGCGCGGTCTGGCCCTCGGCGGAGCAGATGAAGTCGATCATCTTCTTCGCGTTCTCCGGATTCGGGCCGCCCTTAACCAGCGCGCAGCCAAACGCGGAAGCGGAGGTGCCGTTGGTCGGGTACTGCAGACGGATGTTGGTCGCGCCGTCGCGGATGAGGCCAACCGCGCCGTCTTCGTAGGTCAGGCCCACAACGTACTCGCCGGCCTGGGTGTTCTTGAAGACGCCGGAAGAGGAGCCGAGGATGACCAGGTTCGGCATGAGCTTCTCGATATAAGCCCATGCTTCCTCGGTATCATTGCCGTAGACGGCGAAGATGTTGGAGAGGTTGTTCCAGGCAGAGGAAGAGCTGTTCGGGTCGGCGGTGGCGATCATGCCCTTGAGCTTGGGATCGAGCAGGTCTTCATAGCTCTCGATCTTCAGGCCCAGCTCGGCTTCCAGCTCCTCGTTGATCACGAAGGTCACGGTGGACAGGTGATCCATGGAATACAGGCCGTTCGGGGTGGTGTAGCCCGGCATATTCTGGGCGTCATACTCAGAAATCCACGCCTCGAAAATGTCGGCATACGCCTGACCGTCGGAGTCGGCCATGCCGCCCCAGACGAGGTCGCCCTGCGGGTTGCCGGCTTCGCCGGCGATACGGGTGGTCAGCTCGCCCGCAGAACCGTTGGTGACGATAACTTCGATGTCCGGATACACCTCGTTGAAGCAGGTGATCAGCGCGTCGAGATCGGCTTCGGTCATGGAGGAGTACAGCTGGACTTCCTCACCCGCGAACGCACACGCGGCCGTAAGGACCATCACCAGAGACAGGACCAGAGTCAGGATCTTTTTCATGGTTTCTTCTCCTTTAAAAAGAATTTTATACCCATTGCGGATTCCGCCGCAATAAAGCCGGGATAACTCCTTCCACCAGCCTGAAGGCTGGTCCCCCTCCCTCAGGGAGGGAGGCATGGGAAGCACACCTATGAGGCATTACAAACGCACGTCCTCGGACTTGCTGATCTTCAGATACAGCAGCAGCGAAAGCGTGGTGACGGCCGTGAGGATAGCGGCGAACGCCGCGGCGATGCCGTCGTTGCCGCGCAGGATGGCCAGATACGTGGACATCGTCAGCGTGATCGACTTGTTGGAGTACAGGATGATCGAGGAGGACAACTCCGTCACAATCGCAACCCAGGAGAGGATCGCGCCGGAGAGGATGCCGTTGGCCATCATCGGCACGGTGATGCGCGCAAACGTCTTGAACTTGGACGCACCCAGGCTGATGGCAGCCTCCTCGATGCTCATGGAGATCTGCATCAGCGTCGCCGTGGCGGAACGGATCGTATACGGCAGCCTTCTAATGACGAAGGAGATGACCATGATCGCAAACGTACCGGTGAGCGCGATGGGCTTCTTGCCAAACGCCAGAAGCAGCGACAGACCAACGACTGCGCCCGGCATGATGTAGGGCAGCATGGAGATCGTGTCAATCGTGTTGTTGAGGACGCTGGAGCGGCGCACGACCAGATACGCAATCAGCACGGCGAGAACGATGATGATCGCCAGCGCGATAATGCCCATGAAGGCCGTATTGTTGATGGAGCGGCTGAGCAGCTTCTTACTCGCCTGGATATAGTTATTGAAGCCGTACGTGCCCTGACGGATAGATCCCTTGTAGTTGCAGAAGGACAGGTAGATGATGTAGAGCTGCGGCATGAAGGCGACGCCCACCAGCACATAGCAGTACAGGTGCATGAGCAGGCCCGCAACGCCCTTCGCCTGCTTCTTCTCCACAGGATGCAGCGCGTTCATGGAGAACTTGAAGCGACTCGTGCCCCACTTCTGGAAGAAGAACACCACCGCTGTGATGACGATGGCCACGACGGCCAGCGCCGCAGCAAAGTTGCGGTTGGTGCCGCCCTCGCCCAGATACGCGTTATAGATCATGACCGGGAAGGTCTGGTATCCCTCGCCGATGAGCATCGGCGTGCCAAAGTCGGCAAAAGCCTGCATGAATACCATCAGCGCTGCGGCGAGGATGGTCGGCATGGACAGGGCAAGCACGATGCGCACAAGGCGCTTGACGCCCGTGCAGCCCATATTGGCCGCCGCTTCCATGAGTGTGTTGTCGATGCTCTTGAACGCGCCGTTCATGTAGATGAACACCAGCGGGAAGAACTTGAGGCTCTGTACCAGCAGGATGCCCTTGAAGCCGTATATCGCCGGCATCTTGAAGCCCAGCAGCGCAGAGAGGAACTTGGTGATCGCGCCGCTTCGGCCCAGCAGCAATATCCAGGAATACGCGCCGATAAACGGAGCGGACATCGAGCAGAGAATCGAGACAACGAACAGCAGCTTCGCGCCCCGGATCTTATAGAACGAATAGAAGTATGCGATCGGGATGCCCAGCAGGAGCGAAACCAGCGTCGTAGCGACGGTGACCTTCACGCTGTTGGCGATTGGCTTGAGGTAATAGCCGTTGGTATAGGTGAAAAAGCGGACGAAGTTTTCAAGGGAAAACTCCCCTGCCTCGTTGTAGACGGACTGCTTGAGCAGGCCCATCAGCGGGAAGACCAGGAAGATGATGAAGATCGCAAGGAGCAGGATCGATACGCCGAACCAGCCGTCGCGCTTGTTGGTTTTCACGCTTTCTTCCCTCCTCACTGTGCGGCGCAGTCGTTCTTCACGCCGGTGAGGATGTTGGCCGCGCCATCGGCGGTAAAGAGATTGACCTTGTCGGTGTTGATGGTCAGCTTGATCTTCGTACCCGGCTCAATGATGGAGTCGATGGAGGATTCCTGAATGATTTCCGCCTCCTCGCCGGACTCCAGATGCACGAAGTAATGCGTCATCAGGCCGAGGAACACGCAGTCGTCAACCGTGGCCGTGATGCCGTCCGCGCTCATATCCGGATTAAGCAGAAGCTCCTCCGGGCGCACGGACATGACCACGTCCTGGGACTTCTGGTACTGCGGGAGCACGTTGGTCATCTTCGCCCTGTAGCCGCTGGGCGTGACAAGGAAGCACTCGCCGCCCTTCACCTCAAGCTTTCCGTTCATGACGTTGGAGCGTCCGATGAACGTAGAGACAAAGAGGTTCGCCGGGCGCTGATAGATGTTCTTCGGCGTGCCCACGTGCTGGATGACGCCCGCATTCATGACGGCGATGCGGTCGGAAATCGCCATCGCCTCCTCCTGATCATGAGTGACGTATACGGTGGTGATACCGACGTTATGCTGAATGTTCTTGATGACGGTGCGCATCTCCACGCGCAGCTTGGCGTCGAGGTTACTGAGCGGCTCGTCAAAGAGCAGCACGTCCGGCTCGATGCACAGCGCGCGGGCCAGCGCGACGCGCTGCTGCTGGCCGCCGGAGAGGCGCTCGGGCAGGCGGTCGGCGTACTCGTCCACGTGCATCAGCTTCATGAACCGGTCCGCCTGTTCGCGGATCTTTTCCTTGGAAAGCTTTCTGTTGGAGAGGCCGAATTCCACGTTCTTGCGCACCGTCATGTGCGGGAAGATGGCGTAATTCTGGAAGACCATGCCGATGTTGCGCTTGGCAGGGTCCATGTTGTTGATGAGCTTGTCGTTGAAATAAAACTCGCCGCCCTCGATGGAGTTGAAGCCTGCGATCATGCGCAGCAGCGTGGTCTTGCCGCAGCCGGACGGGCCCAGCAGCGTAAAGAACTCGCCCTTCTTGATCTCCAGGCTCAGATCCGGAATGATGACATTATCCCCATACTTCTTGAGTGCATGGCGGATGGAAATACGATCGCTCACTGCTGTTTCCTCCCCAATCGGTGTGCTTTTGATGCTGTATATCGCTTTATGCCCTGCGCTGCGGATACGCGCCGCATGCGCAAATCAGGCCCTGCCTTTCGTCTATTTTATTATATATTCACTTTGAACAAAAGTCAATCTGCGCACACTGACCACCGCGTCCCCTTCCACCTGTTTTATGTTAAATTTATGTGAATTCTGCACATCTGATCATCTGTATAAGAAAAATGCGCCCGGCCTCCGCATAGGAAACCGGGCGTGCTGACCGCCTGACACAACAGGCTTCTTCATTTTTTGTTCTTATTCCGCTTCGCTGTCCTGTTTTTCCTGTTCATCGCGGATCTGCTGTATTTTCCGGGCAAACTCGTCGTCTCCGGCAGGTGCATCGTCCTCCTTGGGAATCAGGCCGCCGAAAATAATGAAGAAAATGTCCAGCTTATTCCATAGCTGCGTAAACATGAAATAGAATATCAACGCGTAATCGACAGCAGAAATCGACGAACCGACAATCAGTGAGACAAATACGGACACCGTACCCATAAGCTGGATAAAACCCGACCGGTAATGATTGAGATAGAACCGGTGCGCGCCAAACGGTCCGAAAAATACGGCCAGCAAAATGGCCTTGAGCTTCGACTTCATGAGCCACGGATCGCTTTCCTGTTCCTTGCGGCGGCTGGAGATAATGATACTGACCACCAGACCGATCAGAAACAGAATCAGAATCAGGCAAACACCAAGGGCAGACGATTTAGACGACAGCGCCCGTTGTGCATTATACGGTACGCTCGTAGCAAATACTGCAGGTTTCATTTGTTTTCCCCCTTTTTCTTCCGTCCTTCGTCATACTCACTGTGGATATCGCGCGCGTTCTATCACAGCACGCGCAGTCATGGCGTGTTCTTCCCATTCCGCTTCATCGCGCGCGCAGAGCGTAAACATATGCACAACGCCTCTCTTCGGATCGCAGTAAAATGCCACGCTCATGATTCCAGGTTGATTTCCTTCATAAACGGAATCCGCCACGCCTTCTGTATAATAGTACTCCACACCGTTTATGGTTTCAAAGCCTTCGTCTGCGACCTTCAAAAAACCAAATCCGCCTATCATCTGACCGTAGAGTTCTTTCAGCCTTTCATGAGACGAAAAGGCATCCTTCCATATATCCGGATTCTCGCCCATATCTTGCAGTTCCCGGCTCAAATCCAGACAGCTATAAGAAAACTCTGCTCCCGAATACCCATACGACTTAAACTTCGCTGCCGCCACACCGTTCATCCTCTCCGGAGCCGAAGAAAGATACCACATCGATGGCACGTCGATTTCGCAGGAGAACCTTTCTTCCGGAATCCTGTAGCGCTCCGTGCTCAGAAACAGCCTTTCCATATGCGCCCTTTCACCAAAGCGCACCGTCGCTGCGATTGCATCCGCAAGCGCATACTCCTGCTGCGACATTTCACCATAAACGTCAATGCCCGGCTTCTCCACAAGCAGAACAAGCATCTGATCTCCGTACTGAATATAGTACATGACCGCATTGTTTCTAACGCCGTCTATTTCGAACGCGTTCGGAATCCTCAGCAGCCTGGCATACGGCGTATCGAAGAAAGCACTGCCCTGAGGCTGAACGTCTGCTTTTCTGAGTCCCGATTCCACGCCATCGATATATTCATCCGCTTCTGCCTGCGTAAAGCTGCTGAAAACCATGCCATGGTTGTCTGTGAGCATGATCCGACACTCCAGTACATCCGAAAACCCTATCATGAAGTAGTCGCAATTCAACTGTTCCAGCATCTGCGTCATCTCATCACTGCTCACGCCATAGCGCGCAAGCTCCGACGCATCTTCCGGCATATCCTTAAAGAATGCAAAACCGCCTGCCGGAATGGAAACAGCTGCGTCCATTTCGGGAATATACAACATTTTACCGTTGAGCATGGAGGGATCGGCGGACAACAGCCCCTTTCGTGCCAATTCGCCGTCCGGATCCACATGGACGTCTCTGATCCTGTCCACATCAATGCCGCTTCCCTCAATATACGCCTTATAAGCAACTGCGGCAACCAGCTTTGTCAGATACGGCACCTCAAACTCTGCACTGCCGTTGCTACCTGTGAGCTTCATCCGGATTTCGGTATTCTCAGTCACCGCCTGATGCCATCGATCCATCATGCGCAGCACAGCCGGATCTCCGTCAAGCGAAATAAATTCGCCTATGGAATGTTCGTCATACGGCAGCGTCTCCACCTTGGCCGAAACGTCAAATATGTGTTCATCTCCGCCGATCATCACGGACACCGTATGCGTCTGAAACACATCCCCATCCATGCTGTTGACAATCATCAGGATAAAGTTCGGGATCTCATACCGCGTTCCGGCAAAGGTGAGCTCGATCTGGGGAACGATGAAACTGTAATAATTCTCCGAGCATTTCTCATGTTCAAACGCAATATCTGCGCTGCTGCAGTCCACAGTAATCAGCGCACTCCCGTCATCATACCGGCTCACCTCGCCAAAGAGCGCACCATAGACGCTCTCCTCACCCTCAAACAGCGACAGATCAAACTGAGCGGATGCATATGTCGCCAGCATGCACAGCATCATAAACAGCCATACAGCAGCTGTACTTTTCTTCATAAGCATACTCCTAAAGAATCAATCCAGCCTGAATACAGGCTCCAGCTTCGGCTGCGCGCCGGTAACGGGATCCATCTCAAGCTCCAGAATGTCCTCCATATAGGCGTTCCAGCGGTCGACAACCGGGCTTAGCGCCTGCGTGCGCTCGGCAAACTCAATGCCCTTTTCGCACTCATAATAGCCGAACAGCTCGTCTCCATTGGCAAAGATGGTGTAGTTGCAGACGCCGGCTTCCTTGAGCAGCGCCTTCATCTCCGGCCAGATTTCATTGTGACGGCGGATATACTCCGCCTTGCAGCCGGGCCGGATGCGGCCCTTCCATGCCATGCGCTCCATGTTGATCCTCCTTCACCCGGCTTGCGCCGGGAACCTTGTCCGTCACAGCCGCCGCTGCGCCGCCTTTCTCTTTAGGAAAGCTTAATCGAGGAACTCCTCGCGAAGCTTGACCTTGAATTCTGCAGCGATCGCGCGCAGCTCGTCATCCTCAATCGTCTGCCGGATGCCCATTCCGCAGGACATGGCCAGCACATAAATCTGAGCGGATTTCTCAATCGTATGCATCAGGCCGAAAGTCGTGTCAAAATCCGGGCCGGAAGCGAACAGACCGTGATGCGCCCAGATCGCCGCCTCGTATTCTTTCATCTTTTCGCAGGTCGCCAGCGCAATCTCCGCGCCGCCCGGCACCATCCACGGCACGACGCCCACGCCGCCCGGAAACACCACCGGGCACTCCGTCGCGCTCTTCCACAGCACGCGGCTGAAGTCGCGGTCCGTCAGGGGGAGCACATATGTCAGCGCAATCACGTTGGCCGGATGCGCATGGTAGATCACGCGGCACTGGCCGCCGGTTGCCTCAGCGCGCACAGAATGATTCATGAAGTGGCTCGGGAATTCGCTCGTCGGTCTTCCGCCGTTTTGAAGCCCCCATACGATGCGGTAGCTGTCGCCCGCCTCATTGATCTCAACCACGCACAGGCTATCCTCAGGGTCGAGAATCACGTTGCGGAAAAACTTGCCGCTGCCGGTGGAAATAAAGTATTCCCCGGCCAGATTGGCGCCCGTCACGCCCATGTTCACCCACTCGCGGGGCTTCTCATCAAAATACGGACGCATTTCTTCCACTTCCGCTTCCGTCAGGCGGTAGGTCACATTGCCGCCGTTGCGCTCGTGCCAGCCCTGCTTCCAGCCATCGTCCGCCATGCGGATATAGCGCTGCATAATCGAGATATCGAGCATACTCATGATTGATTTCCTCCTTCTTGAGGTACATTGGGCTATGGCCCAAACCTGCCCGGGGCATCCCCAGGCCGCTTCTTTGCTTCTCGGCTGCCTGAAGCAGTCTTGTCAGGGCGTACTATGTTCGTCCGCAGATGACCAGCCTTCCCCTACGGGAAAGGCGGCTGCTGCAGGACTGACGGAAATATCCCCGTCCACAGTCGAAGCCCTGCGTTTACGCCCTTTTAAGCAGAACATCCTGCTCATACTGTCTGACCCTGCCAAGCCATGCGCCGTCCTCCGGCACGCCGCAGGCGCGGCAGTACTCCGCCCAGACCTCGCCAAAGGGCAGCGTCTTGATCTCCTCCTGCGCCACCAGCAGCGCGGTGAAGTCGCCGGTATCCTGAAGCTCTTTCAGATATTCATGCGGCGTCACCAGCGCCATCAGCAGCGCTTTCTGCACATTGCGGACGCCCACCGTCCATGCCGCAATGCGGTTGATGGACGCGTCAAAATAGTCAAGCGCAATGTTCACGCTGCCTTCAAGGCCGCCGCAGCGGACGATCTCCTTGCAGATTTCCTTCGTCTCGTCATCCAGCAGCACGACATGGTCGCTGTCCCAGCGGACGGGGCGGGTCACATGCAGCGCAATCTCCGGGAAGAACGCCAGCAGCGCCGGGATCTTGTCGGAGACCATTTCGGTCGGATGGTAGTGTCCGTTGTCCATCAGCGGAATGCATTTATCCATGTTCATTGCGGCATAGGCCAATGCAAACTCGCTGGAGCCGACCGTATACGCCTCCACGCCGATGCCGAAGACCTTTGATTCCACGCAGGGCTTGACGAGACTAAAGTCAAACGGCTCGGAAAGGATCTCGTCCATGCTCTCCTTATAGCGCACGCGGGGACCCAGGCGGTCTGCCGGGATATCCTTAAAACCGTCGCCCGTCCAGATATTCATGATGCAGGGCTGGCCCAGTTCCCCGGCCAGATACTGGCTGATGCGGATACAGGCTTTGCCGTGCTCAATCCAGAATCTGCGGGTTTCCTCATTTGGGGAGGCGAGGGTCAGCGGATCGCACTTGGGATGGGAGAAGAACGTGGGATTGAAATCGCAGCCCAGGCCGCGCGCCTTGCAGAAATCCACCCACTTTTTAAAGTGCTTCGGCTCGAGCTTGTCGCGATCCGCCCAGGGGTTTTCCTCGTCGAAGATGGCATAGCAGGCGTGCAGGTTCATCTTGGGCGTACCGGGACAAAGCTGCATCACCATGTCCAGATCGGCCATGAGCTCTTCGGGCGTGCGGGCGCGTCCGGGATAGTTGCCGGTGGTCTGGATGCCGCCGGTCAGCGGGGCGCTCGGGTCGCCGTCAAAGCCGCGCACATCGTCGCCCTGCCAGCAGTGCAGGGAGATGGGCGTTTTGGCCAGTTTCTCCATCGCAGCTTCAACGTCGATGCTCAGCGCTTCGTAGCGGGCCTTGGCCTGATCAAATAAAGTCATGCTGCTCATTCCTTTCTGGTGCTCATTTATACTTTGGGAAGGTATTTCCTGATTTCAAAGCTGCCCGGCAGCGCTCTGCGGAACGCCGCCAGATCAGAAAACGTACCGTGTGCGATCATCTGCGCGGAAATGTTGCCCTGTGCGGTGCCTTCGGTGGGGCCGGCATAGACCGGCTGGCCGGTGACGTCGGC
>JAFQOY010000118.1 GCA_017412025.1 Clostridia bacterium
AGCATATTAGTTCGCAATTCAACCTCATATAGAAAGTTATGTGCTGTTTTTTGCTGCACACTTTTTTGCGTTTACCTAAAAAACGATATAATGAAAGGCGCTGCCTCTCATAGCTCGTTGAGCTATTTTGAGACAGCGCCTTTATTTTCTCAGCGGCAGGATCTCCTTCGCCTCCATCCGCACAAAGTATCCCTGTCCATGTTTACACACCGGGCATGCCGCAGGCGCCTGGAGCCCGACATGCACATGGCCGCAGTTCAGGCACATCCACGTCGTCTGCGCATCGCTTTTAAACAGCGCCGCCGTCTCCGCGCGTTCCGCCAGCTGGCCAAACCGGTCGCCGTGAATCTGCTCAATCGCCGCAATCATCTCAAACGTCTTTGCCGCTGCAGCAAAGCCCTCTTCGCTGGCCGTCTGTGCAAAGGACGGATAGACGTCGCGCGCCTCCTCGTATTCATTGCGCTGAGCGCTGCGCAGCAGGCGCTCTGGCGGCCACGCGCTGTTTTCCACGGGATAGCTGCCGTCGATGCGGATGCTCTCTCCCTCGCACTGCGCCAGAAGCTTCATAAACAGCTCCGCATGCTCCTTTTCCTGATCCGCGGTAAACCGGAAAATGCGCTCAACCCATGGAAGCCCCGCTTTTCGTGCCGCACTGGCGGCAAACGTATACCGGTTGCGCGCCTGGCTTTCTCCTGCAAACGCGCGCATCAGGTTTTCTCTCGTTCTGCTCTCTCTGAATTCCATCAAAAATCCCTCCCGACAGACAGGATGCCCGACAGGAGGGATTTTATGCATTTTCTTACTCCGGTCTTACAGCGCCCAATTCGCCGCTCTTCCAGTGCCTGCGGCAGAGGCTGATGTAGGTCGAGTTTCCGCCCAGCAGAATCTGCTCGCCATGGCGGACGATCTTCCCGTCGCTCACGCGCGCGTTGAACGTCGCCTTGCGGCCGCACCAGCAGATGGTCTTGATCTCTTCAATCGTGTCCGCCCAGCACAGCAGTTCGCGGCTGCCCTCGAAGAGCTCGCCCCGGAAATCCGTGCGCAGGCCGTAGCAGATCACCGGAATGCCGTAATCATCGACAATATCCACCAGCTGACGCACCTGATCAGCCGTGAGGAAGTGCGCCTCGTCGACAATCACGCAGGCGATACCCTTCAGGTCGATCTGCGGCAGTTCCTCCACAAAGCGGCACTCCGCTTCAAGGCCGCAGCGGGAGCGCACCAGCGTCGCGCCGTCGCGGTTTTCAAGCCTCGGCTTGAGCATCAGCACCTCGCAGCCGCGCTCCTTGTAATTGTACTGAACCATGACCGCATTGGCCGTCTTGCTCGAGCCCATCGCTCCGTAACGGAAATACAGCTTTGCCATTCCTCGTTCTCCCCCTGCGCCGCTGCGCGGCGTTATTCTGCGTTGTTTCTTCCGCCGCACCGGCGGCATCCTGCATATTATATCGGCTCAGGGAGCAGATTGCAAGGATATTCCCGCTTTTTCGCCGTGTTCCGGCAAAAAGCGCCGGGTTCCTTCCGGAAACCGGCGCATATCTCAGGTATGGGCGGCGCGTCATTCCTCAAAGCGCGCCTTCATGTACGCCCTGACGACGTCCAGGCATTTTTCCTCGGGCATATGCCCCGTATTCAGGCACAGGTCATACAGCGCGGCGTCATGCCACTGACGGCCCGTGAAATACTTGAAATACTCTGCGCGGCGCTTGTCAATCCGCTTGATTCGCTTTTCCGCTTCTTCAAGATCAAGCCCGTCCGACTGCATCACGCGGCGCACACAGTCGACCACGGGTGCAGTCACAAACACGTTGATCACATTTTCGCGTCCGCGAAGGATGTAGTTGGCACAGCGCCCCACAATCACGCAGTTGCGCGTGGAAGCCAGTTCCCGGATAATCTTCGCCTGATAGCGGAACAGGTTCTCATTGGAGATAAAGTCGTCGCTGTCCGGCGGGATCACTTCGCCCGTATACATTTCTCTGGCGATCCGAAACAGCGGCATGCGCTTCGTCTCATCCACCTGCGTGAACAATTCCTCGCTGATGCCGCTCACGTCAGAAGCGATGCGCAGGATCTCCCGGTCATAGTATTCAAATCCGAGCTCCTTTGCAAGCAGCTTGCCCATCTTCCTTCCGCCGCTGCCATAACTGCGCGCAATCGTAATTACGTGGTTATCCATTCTGATCCCTCCTGACTGAATCATGCTCAAGTCCAACGAACTCTACTTAAATTATAGCAGGTTTTTATATAAAATCAACAGAAGAGGATCAATTTTCTGCGCATAGTCACTTATTTTTCATTTCTAGCCACTCCGGCAGTGCGCTCAGCCGCGGAAGCACCGCAGCGCAAAGCGAACAAAGACGCCTATCCGGCTGATCCTGATCCGGTATCAGCACCGGCCACAGCCCCGCGCCGTGCGCGGAGAGAATGCCGTTCGGCGCATCCTCCACAGCGGCCGCCTCATGCGGCGCAAGCCCCAGCCGCTCCGCCGAGCGCAGATAGATATCCGGCGCAGGCTTCCCCTGCCTGACCATGGCTGCAACAGTGATATCGTCAAAATAATCATACAGCCCCGTCATCTTCAGATACCGGCTCGCGCGCTCCAGGTTGCTGGCCGTCGCAAGACCGATCCGGTATCCGCTCTGCCTGAGCAGCGCAAGCGTCTGCTGCGCGCCGGGCTTTGTCTCCACGCCGTTTTCTTCGATGTATGCTTCCATCAATTCCCCGCGGAGGCGCCGTACGTCGTAATAGGCAAAGTCTGCGCACACCTCGCGCCTGAGCAGCTCCTCCGCCAGGTTCGTCGCCATGCCGCGGATCATCAGCGCATGGCGGCGCTCCATGGGAAAGCCCATCTTCTCCGCCGCCTCCAGCCAGAAACGGATAAAGAGCTTCTCCGTGTCAATCAGCGTGCCGTCAAGATCAAACACAACGCCCCTGATCATCTTATTTCTCCTCCCGTTTTCTCATGCGCTTAAAAGCTGACCACGTTGCGCGGCTTTCCGTCAAGATAGGCGCGCACATTGTCCGCCGCAATATCGCGCAGCCGCTCCCTCGTCTGGCGCGGCGCCCAGGCCACATGCGGCGTGATGATGGTATGGGGCGCATGCAGAAGCGGATTGTCCGCGCTGGGCGGCTCAGCGGAAAGCACGTCCGCCATCAGGCAAGCCACCTGGCCGCATTCAAGCGCCTGCGCCATCGCCGCCTCGTCAATCAGCGGCCCGCGCGCCGTATTGATTATGCGTACGCCGGCTTTCATCTTCGCAATCGCCCGCGCGTCAATCATGCCCCTTGTCTGCTCCGTCAGCGGGCAGTGCAGGGAGATGACGTCGCTCTGCGCATAGAGCGTATCCGCATCGACAAAAGAGACCTCCTGCCATCCCTCACGCGGCGTCCTCGTATGCACGATCACGCGCATTCCAAAGCCAAGCGCAGCCCTCGCCATCGCCTGACCAATGCTGCCAAAGCCGATAATGCCGAGCGTCTTGCCTGCAATCTCCTGCGACTGCCCGGCAAAGAAGCAGAAATCCCGGCTGCGCGTCCATTCGCCCTGCTTCACGCGCGCGTCATACAGCGCCACATGGCTCATGCCGCACAGCAGCAGCGCCATGGCATGCTGCACGACCGCCTGGGTGGAGTACGCCGGCACGTTGGCGACGACAATGCCGCGCTCCGCCGCAGCAGGAATATCCACCACGTTGTATCCCGTCGCCAGCACGCCGATGTAGCGCAGGTTCGGGCAGGCCTGCATCACATCGCGCGTGATGAGCGCCTTGTTTGTCAGCACGATCGGCGCATCGCCGATGCGCTTTTCCACCAGTTCCTTCGGCGTCCGGTCATAAAACGTCACCTCGCCCAGCGCCGCAAATGCTTCAAGATCAATGTCGTCCGGGCAAAGCGTATACCCGTCAAGAATCACAATCTTCATAGGTCTGTTTCCTTTCGTCAGCCTGCATTCTTCGTTTTCCATTATACGACACGCATGCCATCCTTTCAAGGCGCGCGCAGCGTTGACTTTTTCATTTCAACCTGTTATACTGACAATACCATGTCAACTGCGTCATGTATTCCACGAAGTGATTTTTGCTTCTGAACGGAGGTCTGTAATATGAAGCGTTCTGTTCTCTTCCTCCTCTGTGCGGCTCTGGTCTTTGCCTTTGTCTTCTCCGCCCAGGCGCAGGAAGCCTCTGCCGAAGAACTCCATCTGGATTTCTCCGTGCTCATGCCGGAAAACCCCGCCGCGACGCCCGTCGCTGTCGATCCGATTGACAAGCCGACGCCCACGCCCGCGCCGACTCCGAACTTCATCTATGAAAACTATACCAACGAGGCCATGGGCGTTTCCTTCTCCATCCCCTATACCTGGCTGCTCAACCCGAACACCAACCACGCGACGACGGTGCAGTTTGTTGAGCCCAAGCGCGAAATGATGGAGCCGGACGGATACCAGACCCGCGTGACGATCGAAAAGATCAACATGGGTCTCTCCCAGACCGCCTCCGACGCGAGGACCCAGCTTGAATCCACGCTCGAAGAGCTGGCCGTCAGCTTCACCTCCTTTACCCCCGGCAATATCGACTCCGGCAACTTCGGCGACGCCAACGGCTACTATTGCTATTACAAAGCGGAGTACAACGACGGCATGAAGAACTACGAGATGAACGGACGCATCATCATCGTCGCCCATGAAAAGGCGCTCTACCAGATCCGCCTCACCACGCCGCGCAACTGGTATTCCTATTACAACCATCTCTGGCGTCAGCTCCGTTCCAGCATCGAATACCTCGATTGATCCCTTCACCAGATGCATAACCGCCCTGCAGAGTGCGCTCTGCAGGGTTTTTGGTTTTCCCTGCCATGCCGGATCAGCATAGAAATCGATATAGAAAAAAACCAGCCCGAAGGCTGGCTTTAATATGCGGAGATTACTTGCGGCGCATATAGGCCGGAATACCATCCATGAAGGAACGCGGAGCGCGCGGCTCCTCCGCCTTCGGACGCTCAGTCTCCTGCGCAGGCGCCGCCGAAATATCCGGCATCGCGACGAACGGAGACATACGCTGGCCGCCGACGCCCTCGTTGACAAAGGCGGGAACCTCCGGCTCCTGAACCGGAGCGTTCTGCATCGGGGCGTAACCGGTCACCGGCGTGTAGGAAGCGTCATAGCGCGCATAGCTGGGACGCTGAGCCGCCTGCGGCTGATAGGAAGGCGCATTGTAGGACTGCGGCACATACGCAGCCTGGGACGGCAGAGACACGGTACGCTCGCCGCTCGACGCGCGCGGCGGGAACGGCACCTTCTCAAAGCCGGTCGCGATGACGGTGATCTGCACTTCATCCTCAAGCGTATCGTCGATGCTCGCGCCGAAGATGATGTTCGCCTCGCTGTCCGCAGCGGCGGTGATCATCTCCACCGCATCGTTGATATCCAGGATGGAGCAGTTGGAGTTGCAGGTCACATTGATGAGCACAGCGCGGGCGCCGTCGATGCTCGTCTCCAGCATCGGAGAAGAGATGGCGTTCTGCGCCGCGTCGGCCATGGCCTTCTCGCCCTTGCCAACGCCGATGCCCAGATGCGCCATGCCGCCGGACTCCATAACGGCCTTGACGTCCGCAAAGTCCAGATTGATGATGCCGGTCTGGGAAATCAGATCGGAGATGCCCTGAATGCCCTGACGGAGCACATCGTCGGCGAAATTGAAAGCGCCCTTGAAAGAGGTGCCCTTCGGGCACACCTGCAACAGGCGTTCGTTCGGGATGACGACCAGCGTATCCACACGCTGCTTGAGCTCGTCAATGCCGGCCTCCGCCTTGCGCATGCGGGTCTTGCCCTCAAATGCAAACGGCTTGGTGACCACAGCGATCGTCAGGATACCCATGTCGCGCGCGATTTCCGCCACCACGGGCGCAGCGCCCGTGCCGGTACCGCCGCCCATGCCGGCGGTCACGAACACCAGATCCGCGCCCTTGAGCGCGTTGGCGATTTCCTCGCGGCTCTCCTCGGCGGCCTTCTTGCCGATTTCCGGCGTCGCGCCGGCGCCCAGACCCTTGGTCAGCTTCTCGCCGATCTGAATCATGGTCGCAGCCCTGCTGGTGCGCAGCGCCTGCACATCGGTATTGACCGCAATGAAATCAACGCCGGTCACGCCGCAGTCGACCATACGGTTCAGGGCGTTTCCGCCGCCGCCGCCGCAGCCGACGACCTTGATCGAAGCTGCCGGACGCTCATCCATTTCAATTTCAAACACAGGAAAATCCCCCTTTTGTTTCGCTATGATAAACCCCTCTTGCGCTTCCCAAGATCACTTGCGGAAAATGCGCTTGATACGATCAAACAGACTTTCGTCCTGTTCTTCCATTTCGATGGTGTTATACACCAGTTCCAGCAGACCGTTGCCGCTGGCATAGATCTGCGCAGGCTTGAGCTTGACCGTCTTGGTTACAGCCTCGCGCACATTGCGCGAAAGCTTGCCGGAAGCGTATACCCTCGCACCGGGCATCGGCATCAGGCCGCCGCCGGTAAAATAGACGTTTGACCAGTTGCCAAGCCGGATACCGCTCTTCTTGATGGCCTCGTCAACCATCTCGAGCAGCTCGTCCACGCGCGCGTCCACGATCATGCTGATCTGCTCGCCGTCAAACGTCTCCGACTGGCCATTTTCGCCCTGCACCTCAATCTGCGTGTTCTTCGGCGCATTGAACGTATAGCTCCTCTTGATGCGCTCGCACATGTCAAACGGCTTTTCAAGGCCGTACGCCAGATCCAGCGTGATATGCGCGCCGCCGACCGGCACAACCTTCTGCCAGATCAGCGCGTCGCCCTCCACCGCCATAACCTCCGTGGAGAGATAGCCGACGTCCACCAGAATCGCCGTGCGATCCCGCTCTTCAAACGGAATCATCTGCATGGCCTCGCCCACAGACGTAGAGTAGAAGCCCTTCACCTCAATATTCAGCTCGCGCAGGCGCTCAGTCACGTCATTGACGAAGAACTGGTCCGCCAGCACAAAGCCGATCATGCCCTCCAGCGTAGATCCCTTCTGATCAACCGGCTCAAGCGTCTTCTGGCTTCCATCCACCTTGAACCACGCAGGAGAACGATGAATGATCACGCCGGTAGGCCGGTCAAGCATCTCCGTCGCCTGGCGCTGCAGCTTGTCCACATCCGCGCTGGTGACCTTCGGATCCGCACCCTGAAGCGCGACGCTCGTCTCAATCACATACACGCGCACAAACTCGCCCGGAACGCCGACATAGACTTCCTTGATCCGCGTGCCAATCTTATTTTCCGCAGCTTCAACAGCGCTGGCAATTGCATCCGTCACATCCCCGGGAGCATTCCACTCCCCGTTCATGAAGCCATCATACTGCGCCATTCCGGCGGATGTGATGGTCACCTTCTGATAGGCGCTCTCTTCTGCTAGCAATACCAGCACCTTGGACGTGCCAAAGTCCAGAACCGCTGTCGCTTTTTTCATCATACGATCTCATGCTCCTGTCTGCCGCATGCAAATTCGCCCGAATGGGCACAAGATATCATCTTAGTTTGCTATTATTATGCGAGTTTATTGTAACCGATTATGCTCCGTGTTTCAAGCCACTTGAGCAAATTTTGTCCTATTTCTGCCCATTTTTTACCGATTTGATCACGGTTTTGGGGTCGTCGGCGGCGCAAGCGTCGGCGTATTCGTCGGCACAGGCGTCACCGTGGGCAAGACCGGCGGAACATAATGCGCTTTCCGTCCGCTGGAAACGTCGATTTTTGCGCCCTTCAGGTCGCCCATCTCCTCGCGGATGCCCAGCACCCGATGCGCCGTGAGCATCTTCGGCCAGAGGTTCGTGCTCTCCCCCAGCTCTATTTTTGCACCGTCCGAAGTCATCAGATAGATATTCTCAAGGTTCTTCAGATCCAGCAGCGAGACGCGTGCAAGCAGTCCCGTTTCATCAAGCGCCAGCAATACGCTCTGCATGACCTCCAGCTGAATCGCCTCTCTGGCCGGGAACTTCTCCCCGATGGTGATTCTCGCATTCTGATCGATGGCTATGCCGGACACGCGCGGTCCGGCGACATTCTGCGGATACACGCTGCCGGCGCATTCGAGCACGACGCCCGATTCGTCCAGCACATAATACAGCCCCAGCACATTGCACACCGCCATGCCCATCCTCTCGTTGATCTGGATGGTCAGCGTGCCGCGGTAATCAAACCCATGACCCACATACTCGATATACCGGTTCTGCTCAAGCATCCTGCGAAGGCTGGCCGCGGTGATGGTCAGTGCGTTATCGCCCGGCTTGACGCCGCTCTGGGTGACCACTTCTTCCCGAAGCAGATTCCGGTTGCCCACAACCATGACGCTGCGCACCCTGAATACCTGCGAAAACACCAGCACTGCCATTAGCGCAATCGCAACGATGACAAGCGACGCGGAAAATATCACGCGCGAAGCCGCTTTTTTCCTTTTTCTATGACGCATCGCACTTTCCCCCTCCCGCGTATCTCTTCATTCCCTTTCCGGTTATCAGTCTGCCGTTTTCCCGGGAAATGTTCAGCACAATCCCGACGGCGGCCATAATCATGGTCACGGACGTGCCTCCCGCGCTGAAAAACGGAAGCGGAAGCCCCGTTGTCGGCATGATGCCGGTTACAACGCCCATATTGATAAACGCCTGCAGACCGATCATCGACGTGATGCCCGCGCACAGCAGGCAGCCGTACCGGTCCCTGCAGGAAAGCGCCACATTCAAACCCGTAAACACAAAAGCGGCGAACAGCGCGATCACAGCCACGCAGCCCGCAAAGCCAAAATCCTCCCCGACAATGGCAAATATAAAATCCGACTCCGGATAGGGAAGAAACGCGAATTTCTGCCTTCCCTGCCCCAGCCCCATGCCGAATATGCCGCCCGATCCCAGCGCGATGAGCGACTGAGAAAGCTGGTAGCCCTCGTCGCTGATCTTTGCAAACGGATCCCTGAAGGACAGAAGTCTTTCCCGCCTGTACGGCGCGCTCCACGCATAGAAGCCGCCGACGCACAGCCCGCATACGCTTAAAAGCGCCATATGGCGCTTTTTCAGTCCCGCTGAAAAGAGCATGGCCAGCGCACAAATCAGTATGCTGCCGCCGGTGGAGAGATTGGGCTGCTCCAGGATCAGCAGAAACATGACGCCCGGCACGATCAGCAGCGGCACAACGCCGCCAAAGAGAGAGCCGATGTCCTCCGCCCTGCGGTCAAGCGCGCCGGCCATAAAGATCACCATCGCATACTTGGCAAACTCGGAGGGCTGCACGCTCAGGCCTGCGATATTGAGCCATCTGCGGGAGCCGTTGATGCTCACGCCAATGCCCGGAATGATCACCAGAATCAGCAGCAGCGCGGCGCATGCAAGCAGCGACAGCATGACGCGCGGACGCCTGAGCAGGCGATAGGGCACAAAGGAAAGCACGACGCAGGCGCAGGCGCCCAGCGCGATGCCAAACAGCTGCTTTTTGACCGCAGAAAGCGGATCTCCGCTCGTGCCCCGCTGATAATACGTCGCGCTGAACAGTGTGATCAGCCCCAGCACAATCAGCAGCACCATCAGCAGTACAACCGTCTTGTTGCAGCTTCGCCTTTCCTTCGCTCCGATCATCGTCAAACGCCCCTTCCGGCCGCAGAATCATACGCCTCTTCGCGCCTTATCCTTTGCAGCCGGTCAGAGCGCCTTACGAAAGCGCCAGCACCTTTTCCTTGAAAACCCTGCCTCTGTCCTCGTAATCCTTAAACATATCAAAGCTTGCGCATGCCGGAGAAAGCAGCACGCAGCCGCCCCTGCGCGCAAGCGCGCGGCAGCGCGCAATGCACGCGTCAAAATCATATCCTGCATGCTCAATTGCCGTGTATCCGACGCTTCTGAGCGCCTCCTCGATCTGCGCGGCCGTATCGCCGATGAGCACGCAATGCTCGATCTGCGGCGCGCGGACAATCGTCTCCGCCAGCGGCACAAACGACGTCTTCTTGTCGCTGCCACCAAGGATCAGCACCGTCGGCCTTGTCATCGTGGCAATCGCCTTCTGCGTGGAATCGACATTTGTTCCCTTGGAATCGTTGATCCATGTCACGCCGTCCAGCTCGCGCACCGTCTCGATGCGGTGTTCCACGCCCTTAAATGTCCTGAGCACCTGCGCCATCACGTCCGGAGCCACGTTCATGCAGCCGGCAATGGCCACGGCCGCCAGCGCATTTTCCAGGTTATGTTCGCCCGGAATGAAGATTTCATCCGCAGCACAGATGCGAACCGCCTCGCCGTCGAGCGCAAACATGACGTTTCCATCCTGCACATACGCGCCGCAGTCCACCTTCTCCCTGCGCGAAAACCAGACGATCCTGGCCGCAAGGCCCTGCGCCATCTTCCGGCAGGAGGCGTCGTCATGGTTAAACACCGCATAGTCCTCTTCCGTCTGCCTGGCAAAGATGCGGCGCTTCATATCCATATACACCTGCATGGTGCCGTGGCGCGCCAGATGATCCTCCGTGATGTTGAGCACGGCGCCCACATGCGGATGGAACTCGCTGATGCTCTCGCACTGATAGGAGCTGACCTCCGCCACGGAGACGTCCTCATCGCAGGAAATGCCTGCCGTCGCCGTGATGGGGTAACCGATATTGCCCACCACATGCGTTCTTTTGCCAGCCGCAGCAAAGAATTCTCCCACGAGCGTGGTGGTCGTCGTCTTTCCGTTCGTGCCGGTGATGGCGGCCAGCGCGCCGCGCGTCAGCCTTGCGCCCAGCTCCAATTCGCCGATGACCTCGATCCCCCGGGCAATCGCTTCCTGCACAAACGGCTTTGCATACGCGATGCCCGGGCTGATGATCATCATGTCCTGCCCGTCAAAGCAGGCCTGCGGCGCACAGCCAAGCGCAAAGACACAGCCAAGCGCGCGCAGCTCGTCGAGCTGCGCGCCAAAGGCTTCCTCGCCCTTCATATCGTTAATCGTAACCTTTGCGCCCTTGCCGCACAGCAGCTTTGCCGCAGCGATGCCGCTGCGCGCCATGCCGACCACGAGCACACGCTTATCCGTCAGGTTCATCCTCTTCCTCCCGCATGCCGTTACAGCACGCCCATAAGCGTAATCAGGCACAGCGCGGCGGTCGTCGTCATATACATGGCGACAATCCGGAATTCGCTCATGCCGCAGAGCTCAAAGTGGTGATGAATCGGCGACATTTTGAAGATGCGCTTGCCGCCGGTCTTCTTGTAATACGTCACCTGAATCATAACCGAGAGGCTGCTCATAAGCATCCAGAAAGCGATGAGCACCAGCACCAGCGGCTGACGCAGCAGCATCGCCGCGGCGACGACCGCGCCGCCGATGAACATGGAGCCGGTATCGCCCATGAACATCTTTGCCGGATGGACATTATAGAGCCAGAAGCCCATCAGACCGCCGACAAGCGCCGTGCAGGCCACGCCCAGATCGCCGCCAAGGCCGGCAGCGGCAGCCATGACGGCCAGCGTCGCAAAGTCAAGCATCGACACGCCGGTACACAGTCCGTCAAGTCCGTCAAGCAGGTTGGCGCTGTTGGTCGTGCCGACGATGATGAACATCATCACCGGAATGTAAAGGACGCCCAGATTGAGCTCCCAGGACGTAAATGGCACCCTGATCGCAGAACCGACCAGCGGATGGAAATAGCAGTACACGGAAAACGCCAGCGCCAGCAGCGTCTGGGCTGCCATCTTCTGCTTCGCCGTCAGGCCGCCGTTCTTTCCCCTGCGGATCTTGGTCATGTCGTCTGCAAAGCCGATGCACATATTGCCCAGCGCCATCAGGATCATCGCCAGCGCCATGTTCTGCGTCAGCGGCACGCTGTATTCGTTAAACACAAGCGTGCAGAGAATGCCTGCGCCTGCAAAAGTCAATCCGCCCATGATCGGCGTGCCCTGCTTTTTTCTGTGCGCTTCGGGCGCCAGCTCATAGATGTTCTGACCGAACTTGAGCTTGTAGAGCACCGGAAGCAGCAGCCTGCTCAGCAGCGCGCCCACGCCGAAGGCCAGCACCAGAGCGATTATCATCCTTTGCATAGACCATTCCTCCGAATCTTCGTCAAATCCTGCGAAGCCGTCCAAACGCGACGGGGCGGCAGAAGCCGCCCGTCAGTTGTTCTGCCTCATTTCCTCCAGAAGCTCTGCGACAATCTCCTTCTCATCAAAGGGATGCTTGACGCCGCAGATATCCTGGTACGTTTCATGTCCCTTGCCCGCCAGCACGACGATATCCCCGCCGACGGCCATCTCCATCGCCTGGCGGATTGCCTCCCGGCGGTTTTCGATGATCTCATACTTCGCTTCCGTCGGCTTGATTCCCTGCTCAATGGCCTCAAGAATCACCATCGGATCCTCAAATCTCGGGTTATCGCTCGTCAGGATTGAGTAATCCGCCAGCTTGCCGGCGATCTCGCCCATCATCGGACGCTTGCCCTTGTCCCGGTCTCCGCCGCAGCCAAAGACCAGAATCAGCTTTCCGCGGCAGAATTCGCGCACCGTATGCAGAATATTCTCAAGCGCGTCAGGCGAATGGGAGTAGTCAAGGATCATCCGGTACGGCGTGTCGGTGCCCAGCATTTCCACGCGGCCCGGCACGCAGACGACGGACTCAAGGCCCTTTTTGATATCAGCCAGAGACACGCCCGCAATCAGCGCGCACGCCGCGGCAACCAGCGCATTGTAGACGTTGAACATGCCGGTAAGCAGCAGGTGAATGCGCTCCGTATGCAGGTTGCGCAGGTTGATGGTAAAGGATACGCCGCTCTCCGTGATTTCGATATCTCGCGCAAACAGATCCGCAGCGGAGCTGATGCCGTAGGTCAGAAGCGGGCAGGAAAGACCTTCGCATACCTTTTCAGCCGTCTCCTCATCGACGTTGACCGTCGCGTTGCGGACCATGTCGCCGCCGAAGAGCAGCTTCTTTGCCTCAAAGTATTTCTCCATCGTGCCGAAGAAGTCGAGGTGATCCTGGGAGAGGTTGGTGTATGCCGCCGCCTCAAACGTGACGCCGGCCAGCTTGCGCAGATACAGCGCATGAGCAGAAACCTCCATGCACACGACCTGCACGCCCGCATCGGCCATGATGCGCAGGATTTCAAACATTTCGATCGGATCCGGCGTCGTCAGCTTGCTGGGCAGCTTCGTATTGCCGGCGATGCAGCCCGTGGTTCCAATGATGCCGCAGGGAATGCCCGCCGCTTCAAAGATGCCCTTGAGCAGGAAGGTCGTGGTCGTCTTGCCCTTCGTTCCGGTGATGCCGATGAGCTTCATCCTGCGCTCCGGATGCCCGTTGAAGGCGCTTGCGATGCGCGTCATCGCAGCGCGCACGTCTGTAACCAGCACCTGAGGACAGTTGATGTCAAGCCGGCGTTCCACAACCAGCGCCACACAGCCGTTTTCAATCGCCTGAGGCGCAAAGGAATGCGCATCCACACGACCGCCGCGAATGCAGAAAAAGAGACCGTTTTTGCACTTCTCCCTTGAATTGGCCGTCAGGCATTCAATTTCCGTATCTTCTCCCGATATGATATCCAGCAGTTCAGGCATATCCATCGTCAATTGTGCAAGCTTCATTGTCATTCCTCCATTGTTCTCTGCGGAATCTTCTTCTGCGTTCGGAAGTACGCATCGTCTGTATCAAAGACCGCGTCTCATATTCCAGTATTGCAGGTTATCGTCCTGCCGATTCTATCAAAATGATTGCCGGGCGTCTCAGGGCATCTCAAAATCGACGCGCACTGTTTCTCCCTCAACCGCATATGTCCCTGCTTTAGGCGTCTGCCGGACTGCAAGCCCCTCGCCTTCAGCCTTCATCAAAAAGCCGTGCTGCCCAAGCGCTTGGGCGCATTCGCGCATGGCCATGCCCACCACATCCGGCACAAGCGCATAATCCTCAGCGGCAGGGGCAGCTTCCCCTGTCACATAGAGCATCGCACAGAAACCCTCCGACACCTTCGTGCCCGCCGGAGGCAGCTGTCCGGTCACGACGCTCTGCGTTCCGTCCGTCAGGCTGTCAATCCCCTGTTCGCGCAGAATGGCGCGCGCATCCCTGACGTTCATGCCCGTCACATCCGGCATGACCACCTGCGCCCGCCGCCGGGTCTCATCCGTTTTGGGTACGCCCAAAAGGGGCAGGATTTCGCCCAGAATCTGCGCGGCAAACGGCGCCGCCGTCGTTCCGCCGTAATCCGGCTTCACCTGCGCTTCATCGACAATCACCAGCACGGCGACCTTCGGATCCTCCACAGGCGCAAAGCCGACAAACGAACCGATATGCAGATTCTTCTCAATCTTTCCATCCTTATAGATCTGGGCCGTACCCGTCTTTCCTCCGACGGACCAGCCCTCCACCTGCGCGTTTTTGCCTCCGCCGTCGGAAACCACGCTGCCAAGGAGCCTGCGCATCGTCTCGCTCGTCTGCGCAGAGATGGGGGTGGATACCACCTCGGGAGGAATCCGCAGAATCGTCTTTCCCCCGCCGTCAAGCACGCTCTCCACAAGGCGCGGACGCATCAGCCGGCCGCCGTTGACCACCGCGCATGCGGCCGTGATCATCTGTATCGGCGTGACGGCGATGCTCTGCCCGAAACCGATTCGCGCAATATCCGTATCCTTCACACGGCTGCCCGGAATCACAATACCGGCAGCCTCGCCGTACAAATCAATCCCTGTTTTCTTTCCCATGCCGAAGGCGGACAGATACTGATACAGCCTGTCGCTGCCCAGCCGCAGAGCAAGCTGCGTAAAGACCGGGTTGCACGAGTTCTTCAGCGCCTCCTGCATGGACTGCGCGCCATGCGGAGCGCCCCAGCAGCGCACGGTGCTTCCGCTGACCGAGATGCGCCCCGAGCAATAGAATCCTTCCTGCGGGTTTGTCGCTCCGCAGTCAATCGCAGCGGCAGCCGTCAGCATTTTAAACGTGGAACCCGGCTCGTATACGTCGCTGAGCACCGTGATGCGCATCAGCTCATTGAGTCTGTCCGCGTCGTCTCTGGGAGGGGCTGCCGGGTCATACGTCGGATACATGGCCATGGCCAGCACAGCGCCCGTATTGACCTCCATCGCAATCGCCTGCACATGGCGCGCCTGATTCACCTGCGCGCACTCGCGCACGGCGCGCTCCACCGCGCTCTGCACATCTCTGTCGATGGTCAGCCTCAGCGTATTGCCTTCAACCGCCGGAATATACTGCGTCACGCCGTCGGGCAGCGTCCTGGCTCTCGCATCGACCTGCGTAACCAGCTTGCCCGGTTTGCCTGCAAGTTCCTCGTTGTACCGCAGCTCCAGTCCGCTCTGTCCCACACCGTCGATATTGCACAGACCAAGCACCTGTGCGGCAATACCCCCCATAGGATACCATCTGCTGGCGTCTTCGTCAAATGTTATTCCTTTTAATTTGCCGGAATCCGGGTTTTTTTCGTCCGAAAGGATGCCTCTGAGCCTGTCTGCATCCTCACGCGAAACCTGGCGTGCCAGCGTGACGGAAGCGGCGTTCGTCTGAGAAAGCCGCTTGATCGTCGTCTGCGCCGGCACGCCAAGCTCTCGCTCCAGCACCTGCGCCATCCCCTCTTTGTCGCTTACATCACGCGCTCTCGCGCTGACAATAAAGCTGGTAATGGACTGCGCCAACAGTTTGCCGTTTATATCGACAATAGCCCCTCTGCGTGCGGCGACAATGCCGCTGCGCGTCCACTGGCGGGTGCCCCGCTGTGTCAGTTCTTCGCTTCTGAGGATCTGCAGATCCGCAAGGCGAAACACAACGCAAAGAAAAAGGAGGAAAAAGCCGCCCATCAACAGGACCAGCCGCTTTCGTACGGTGGCTCCCGGTGACCGCAAGCCCTCTCACTCCCCGATATGAAACACGTCGAGCAAGCCCAGCAGAATGTCCAGCGCTTCCATTCTGGGCTCTTCACTATGCTGTAACGAACTCTCATGCGCCTGATCAGGCACCTGAATGTAGATTGTCTCCTTTCGGGAGCTCTCCGGTCTGAGCATCTTCAGCTGGTTCTGCGCCATGTTTGTGATGTTGCTGTCGTTCTGGGCAGCTTTCAGGCGCATTTCAAGCTTTTCATTGACGCCGGCCAGTTCTTCCGTCATCTGATTGAACCGTCCGATATCCTTATTGATATGAAGGCCGGTCATCAGCAGCTGTCCCCGTGCAGCAGTCATAACGAAGATAATCACAAGGAATACCGCGCATGCGATGGCGTCCTTCTTTTCCTTGACCGCCTGCATCATCATTTTATCTACAAATGTTTTCTTCTCTACGCGCCTCTTGTGTTCCACAGCAGCCGCGCCGGAATTCGCTTCCATCTCAAGAATGGACTCATCGTTCCACGGTCTTTCTGTCCGGTAGCCCTTTTTATTCAGATCATAAAGCTTATCCTGAGCAGATCCTGCCGGCACATCGGAAATATACATCTGCTCTTCCCTTTTGCCGTCATATCCTGCGGCAGAATATTTTCCGCGCACGCTGCGCGCTCCCTTTGCCCCTGCCATCAGTGTATTCGCCCTCTCTTTCTGAAAGAACTGCCGATTCTTCTTGCTGTCAGTAATATATTACTAATGCTGTAAAAATTGTGACCGGCTTAACCGGCCACAGTGTTTTCAGCCAGGATAATTCTGGTAAACGTAATCCGCCAGATCGCCGAAATCCTCTTCGGTTTCCTCTTCCATCTTCGCATAAACCCCGGCGTCCCAGATTTCGATGTAGTGATTCAGCCCGACGAACACGATGTCGCGCGTCAGTCCGATTTTGCTCCTGAGCTTGGAGGGAATCAGCACACGTCCCTGCGCGTCCATGCTGTTACCGGAGAAGGAAACGCTCATCACATAGCGCTCATACTTCAGGCCCTTTACATCCATCGGGTTGATTCTGGAAAGCCGCTCCAGCTGCTTGTCCCACATCGCCTTGGGATAGATCGCCACGGCCGTCTTATTCGGGTTGATGGTGATGGTGAAATCTTCCTGAAGCGCTTCGCGGAAGGAAGCCGGGATAATCACGCGCCCTTTGCTGTCAAGCGAATGATCAAACGAACCTGAAAACGCCTGATTCGCCATGCGCGGTATCCCTCCCTTCCAATAGCCATCCAATTCGCTCCCTTTCCTGTTTACTTTACACCATTTATCACCACTTTTCAAGCGTTTTACAGGGTTAGAAATCTTAAATCACAGAAAACAACTTAACAATTGCGTAACAAAAAAGAACAGGCGCTTTGCTACCATGCAAAACTCCTGTTCTTTGTATCCAATCCGGTATAAAATTACGTACCTCTTATGCTTACATCCTTCAGCTTAAAGCCGAGCGCGTCGCAGGACACCAGATCGTACTGTACGCCGTTATACATTCCGCCAAAGCCGCGCAGCACGCTCTGCGCATGCAGATGGCCGTATACGCAGCGGCTGACGCCATACTCCGTCATCAGGCGCGTAAAGGCCGTCCCCGGCTTCGCATGCTCGGGCAGCAGCGGCGGATAGTGCATCATTGCAAACACAGGCCGCCCATCCGCGATGCGGACAGCTTCTTTCAGGGACATCTCCAGCCGCATCGCCTCGCGCTTGTACAGCTTCTCATCCTGCGTGCCGGGCGCTTTCTCCTGCTCTCCTGCTTTCGCCGTCAGAACGGACGGCGGAATCATCCATCCGCGCGTACCGCAGAACACGACGTCTCCTGCGTCAAACGCGTCGTTCTGAAGCGCAAACATGTTTTCCGGCAGATTGCTGCGCAGCTGCGTCAATGAATTCCACCAGTAATCATGGTTTCCGCGAAGAATCAGTACCCTGCCCGGAAGCGCCGCGATCTTGCGGAGATCCTCCAGCGCATGTTCAAGCTGCATCGCCCAGGAGATATCCCCCGGAATCAGCACGGTATCCCCGTCCTGCACGCGTGCGCGCCAGTCCTCGCAGATCCGCTCAAAGTGATTCTCCCAGTGAGCCCCAAAGACGTCCATCGGCTTCTTGTCCCCGCCCGGCAGATGCAGATCGCCGATTGCAAATATGCTCACAACCTCACCCCGTCGTCACGTACCGCGCGCATGAAGCAATCAGATGTCCTCGTCCTCGTCTTCGTCGTCGTCGTTCTCAGCTTCCTTGCTCTTCTCTTCTTCAAGGGAAATCTGTTCGCCGATCTCCTCCGGAATATCCTCCGGCAGGGTTTCCAGCTCAATTTCCTGCATTTCAGAGACTTCTTCCATATCGATAGAGACGTCCGGCGTCTCCTGCTCGTCGGCAGAATCGTCCCTGAGTCCCTGCTGCTGGTTCATTTCCTTGTAGCAGATGAGGCAGACGTCCTTGCCCGGCATCACCGGATTCTCATTGCAGATCGAGCAAAGCTCAAACGGATCTTCATGCACTTCGCCCTTCATTTCGCGCTTGCACACAGAGCAGTACTGCTCTTCTTCCCGGATATAGTTGAGTTCACATCTCGGACACTTCACGAAGCCCATAGGCCATCCTCCCGATATACGTATATTTCCATGGCAGCCTTCTGCCAATATGATTGCCGATCCAGTCTCCGTCAGGTTACACTATACAGGTTCCACCGGAATGAAAACCACACAGGAGGTCCCCAATGAAAACACAGATACGCACAAAAGTCACCGCAGCGGTCGTATGCGCGCTGCTGATCAGCAGCGCCGGCATCCCCCTGCCTGCAGCCGCCTCTTCGTTCGAGGCACATTATACAACAGCTTCCCTGTCTGCGCAAGAGCACAGAGCAGGAAATCTTCTGAATTCTGATCGCTTGCGCTATTCTCTGGCGCCGCTGATCATCGATCCTGAACTTTCGCGCATCGCGCGCATCAAATCCGAAGACATGCGCGACAATCAGTATTTCGCGCATACGTCCCCCACATACGGGGACGTGCGCAATATGCTGCGTCATTTCGGCTACGCCTTTTCATCCGCCAGCGAAAACATCGCCCGCCACGCGACCATCGAAAAGGCGCAGGCCGCCTTCCTCTCCTCGCCCGGGCACAGGAAAAACGTGCTCCATACGGGCTTTGCCAGGGTCGGCGTCGGCGTGGCGCTGGATCAAAACGGCTACGTCTATCTGACACAGATCTTCGCGCGGTAAGGAAGGCTTCCCTCCCCGCATCGCCCATACAAAATCCTCCCGCATCAGTGTATGCCGGGAGGATTATTCTGCTTGCTTATTCTCCGCCTGCCAGACGCATCATCAGGCGATCCAGCGCAGCCTCCTCGCGCAGCGCGCCGCGCTTGATGTCGTAATCCGTCTGCACGCACCGCTGTACGTCCGCGCAGAGCGACTCATAAGAGCGCCTGCCCACCTGACGCGACAGGCGGGTCAGCGCAAACGGAGGGATGCCCAGCGCCTTGGCCATCTGCCCCTGCGGCATGCGCTCCTTCTGCATGGCGCACAGATGCATCATCTGCCTGTAATGCCTTGTGATCATCGCCAGTATGCCGATGCGCTTTTCGCCCTGGGAAAGCAGCACCGCCAGCAGCTCAAAGGCCTCTCTCACCTTAGCCGCAGAGAGCGCGTCCACCATCGCAAAGATGGTGCATTCCGCCGTGTGCGTCGCAATGGCGTCAATATCCCGCTCCGTGATCTTCTCCCTGTCGCCCGCATAGGCCGAGAGCTTCAGCAGCTCGCCGCTGAGCAGCGTCAGGTCGCGCCCGCTGGTGAAGGCAAGCGCCTCGCAGGCACGGGCGTCCATCTTCTTGCCGAGCGGACGCAGCTGCTGCGCAATCCAGCGGCTGAGCTGCGCGTCGTCAAGCGTCTCAAACGACACGGCCCCCGGCATCGCCGCAAGCGCCTTGGTCAGCTTCTTGCGCTTGTCAATCGCATCGTCCACGTCAAACAGGAGGCATGTGGTCTGCGGCACGCGGCGGATGTAGTCCTCCAGCAGCGCGCTCTCCTGCTCCCCGCCCTTTTCCTTTCCGCTGGTCAGCAGCGCACAGTCCCGCACGATGATCAGCCTGTAATCGCTCATCATCGGCAGCGTCTCGCAGCTTTCTATGATCGCCTGCGCGGACGGCGCGCTCATCACCGTTTTGTTCACGCTTTCAAGACCCGGCGTCAGGATCTTCTTTTCAAGCGCGGCAATGGCGCTCTTTTTGATATAGGCCTCCGGACCGTAAAAGAGATAGACGCTGCGCACCGTTCCCGCCTTCAGCTCGTCAAAAAACGTCCACTGATCCATCTCAGTTCACCACCATTCCGGGATTGCGCGTGAATGCGCCGCGCATCTCCAGTCCACCCGCAAGCGACTGCCGCTGCTCGCCGTCAAAGAAGAACACCACACGCTGAACATCCATATCCTCCGTCAGCGTGTTGACCATAGCGTAAATGGCCGCGCGCTCATAGCGATGGGAGAGCGAGGAAACCGCCCTGGCAAAATTGCCCGAGAGGTTGACGGCAATCGCATCGCCGCCTACATGAACAGCCAGAATATCCGATTCCTGAAGCCCCTGCGGCAAAGAAAAGCGCTCCTCCTCCTGCGAGATATCCATCAGGCCCAGCAGGCGCGTCCGCGGATCGCCTGCGCGTTCCTGCGGCAGAATATGCAGCACGCGCTCCAGTCCGTCATCCTTCATCGTATAGAGCCTGGCGGGCGCGCCGACATAACCCACGAAGTCCGACCGCATGGCCAGCGCCTGCGCAAACACGATGGATCGTCCATCCGGCGTCTCCTCCTGATAGAGCATGGAAACCGGCAGTGAATCGATCGTCACGCGCAGCCCCTCCACACCCGGAACAAACCCCATCAGCGTATCGGTAAGCATAGCCATGTATATGCCGCGCGTCAGCCCCGCGTCCTTCAGCGCTCGGTCAAGGCTGCCGTCGAGCCGGAGTTCAATCGCCACATATCCATCCTCCGTGCGGATGATTTCCGGCATCTCCTCAATAAAATCCATCGGCGCGGGCACGGCGGCGCAGGAGAGCGCATTGTTGGAGCCCTTGCCGATTTCTCCCAGCAGCGTATACAGATACTCAATCGGCGCCACCTGCGCATAGCGCACGCTGCGCACTTCAGGAAGGATCATCGCGCCGTCCGCAGACGGGAAATACATCGTGGTCAGGAGCGTAACGCCCTCGTCGTTCTGGCGCTGATCATAGAGGCGGTTATACCGGTCTCTCGCCGCCAGATCGTTGATCCGAGAAAACGTGCCGACAGGCAGCGTAGCGCCCAGATCAAGTCCCTCCTCGCGTCCTCCGACCAGCACATTGACATAGGAAATCTGCGAAAATTCCGTCAGCGTCAGTGAAATCGCCATGCGCACGGCAAAGAGCGTCTCCTGAGAGAGGGTTCTGGTATACGCCGGCAGATCGACTGTCGCCACGCCGCCGGATATCTCCATAAACCGTTCGCTTCTTCCCGCGCCCAGATCCGGCCAGAATACGCCCGTATCCGTTTCTGCCGGTCCTGCCAGCAATGCGTCCAGCGCCGCCTCCGCCCGGTTTTCCCCCGCCTTTACGCATATCTCCCGCGTGACCGGCACGAGCTCCGACGCATCCTCGCTGAGGAAAAAAAGCGTTGCCAGCATCTTCGTCTCGTCCGCGCCGTCTGTCTCGGGCGCAGAAACGCCGGCGTCAATCTCCACTCCGGAAAGATCCGCCATCTCCCGCTCTTCAATCTGCGCGCTGCAGCCGCTGAGCATGCACAGCGCCAGCAGCAGCACCGCCGCCTTCATTGCAAGTTGTCTTTTCATTCAGGTCACCCGTCTGCTCCCTGTCAGTCCCTGATCATCAGCGACAGCAGAACCTCTTCCGCAATCGTCCAGTTATCCTGCGTCCTTACCAGCGGCACGGATTCCCGGATAATCTGCGCGTCTCCGCCCTCTCCGGAGCGGATCTGCGCGTCCACCACCACGGTGGCCGTCCTGCCGTCAATGGAGACTGTACCGCCGCTGGCGCTGTAATCAAGCAGCGAAATCCCCATTTCGTTCATCTTCGATTCAAACGCGCTCTGCGTGGGCAATTCGTCCTCTCCGCCCGGCGCGAGCAGCGCATGCATGAGCGCATAATCCCTTTCCATCCACGCGTCAAGGATCATCTTCATCGTCCGCCCAGGCGTCAGCATCACGCTCTCGTCGCGCGTGCTGGCCGCCAGCACCAGCGACGCATCGCTGGTATAGGGATCAAAGTACGCCATCGGAATGCGCTGGGGAATGTCGTCGTCGCCGTCGGCTATATACATCTGTACGCGCTGATAACGTCCCCCCTCCGTCAGGGCAAGGACAATGGACTGCACCGCCAGCCGCCTGCGCAGCGCCGCCTCCTCCTGCCAGGCGAATGAGTCCTCCCAGTCTGCCGGAGCGCCGTCCGGCCTGCCCAGAAACCCGCGCGACAGCGTGACAAACGCCGTCGTCGCCTCGCCCGAAACGGAGATGATCTCCGTCCCCTGAGGGAACAGGCCGTTCAGCCGTCCATGCGTCACGGCAGGCCCGTCAATCAGGCGCTGCACGATGCTTCTGGCCACGGTCTCCTCCCGGCGGATATCAAGCTGCGCGCGCTGTGCGCCCAGCAGATTCGTGCCCGCAAAGCGGAAATACAGCGTGACGTCAAGCATATCCGTCGTGTCATGGCTGCCGATCTGCTCCGAAAAAGCCGCCTGGGTTTTCTCCTGTACGGCCTGCGGTCCCCTGCCAAGCATATCCTGCGCCTTTTCAAGCAGCTGCGCACGGATGTGCGGCTCTGCCGCCGCAATAAACGCGAGCGTCAGCGCCACACAGACGATCAGCTTTTTCACAGGAAACCACCTCCCTTTTCTCATGTTTCTCAGATTTTCCTCATTTGACCGGAAGCTGCACGGTAAACGTCGTGCCCTTTCCCTTTTCGGACTGGACCGTCACCGAACCGGCATGAAGCCTTACAATCTGCTGCACAATGGAAAGGCCCAGGCCTGTTCCGCCCGTGTCGCGCGAGCGCGCCTTGTCCACCCGGTAGAAACGGTCAAACACATGCGGCAGATCCTCCGGCGGAATGCCCACGCCCGTATCGGCGATTTCCAGCACCGCATCGCGCCCCATCCGCCGGAGCGAAACCGTGATCTTTCCGCCGTCCGGCGTATACTTGATGGCATTCTCGATGATGTTGTAGCAGACCTGCGCAAGCTTGCCCGGATCTGCAAACATCTCGCAGCCGTCGGAAATCCTGGCGACGATCTCCTGTCCGCGCTTTTTCGCCAGCGGCGAAAGCCGCGTGACCGTCTCGCGCACCGTATCGGAAAAGACCATCATCTCCCTGCGCAGGCGCAGCTTATGGCTGTCGATGTGCACCAGCGTCAGCAGATCGCCGACGACGGAAGAAAGCCTGTCAATCTCCTTGTTGATATCCCCCAGGAACTCCTGCCGCAGCTGAGGATCCATATCCTCCTGATAGATCATCGATTCCACAAGGATCTTGATCGTCGCCAGCGGCGTCTTCAGCTCATGGGATGCGTTGGAAACAAACTGATTGCGCGCCTCCTCCAGGTTGTGCACCTGCTCGCTCATCTGGTTGAACGCCGCGGCCAGCTGCGCCATCTCTCCCCTGCCGGGCACATGGACGCGGTGACGGTAATCGCCCTTGCTCATGCGCTCAATACCGGCGGAAAGCTCCGCCACAGGCCGCGTCACCACGCGGGAGAGGAGAATGGACATCACCAGCACAGCCAGCAGCGCAATGAGGAACACGCCCATCATCTGATCCCGCATGGAGATCAGGGAATCCGCCGTATCCTGAACAGAACGGATCAGCACCAGCGCGCCGCGGCGGCTGCCGTCCACCTGCAGCGCGGAGGCAAAGCAGCCCACCCATATGCGGCTGACGTCTCTGCCCGTGATCGGATCCAGCACGGAAGCCGCCTGCCGCTCTTCCCCGCCGTCAAGCAGATGGAAGCCGTAGTCGCTCTCCCGTTCCCCCTCAAGCAGCGTATGCACCTCCGCAAGCGCAAGACGCGTGCCGCAGCGCTCGTCAAACGTATCGTACTGCACCTTTCCGTCCATATCCACGACCAAAAGGCGGCCGCCGCCTGTGCGGGCCGCCAGCAGAAGGCGCTGATAAAACGCATCCGCCGATTCCCTGCCGATCTGCTCGCCCAGCGTGCTGGAAAGCTGCGATACGCTGGTCATGGCCGTGCGGATCGTATCATCAAAAAGAGAATCGCCTACCAGGCGAATCGTCGACGCTGCAACCAGATAAAACGACAGGCCGATGACGAGCAGGAAGGCGATCAGTATTTTGGTTCTTACAGAGTAGAACGGGTTAATCCTTGTCCGTGAAATAGTAACCCACTCCCCATTTGGTCAGAATGAATTCAGGGCCGGAGTTGTCGCGTTCAATTTTCTCACGCAGACGCCTGATGTGCACGTCCACAGTGCGCATATCGCCCATGTAGTCGTATTTCCACACCGTCTCAAGCAGCGCCTCGCGGCTGTAGACCTTGCCGCGATGGGTGATGAGCAGCTGCAGGAGATCAAACTCCTTCGCAGTCAGCCTCACAGGCTGGCCGCCAAGCATCACCGTACGGCTCTGGCAGTTCACCTCAAGGTCGTGCACGCGCACGATCCGCTTCTCCTCACTCGTCTCCGCGACGGGCGCGCTGCGGCGGAAAATGGACTTGATGCGCGCCTTGACCTCCAGAATGTTGAACGGCTTGGTCATGTAATCATCCGCGCCGTACTCAAGGCCCAGGATCTTGTCCATGTCCTCGCCCTTCGCCGTGAGCATGATGATCGGCACATTGGAACGCTCGCGGATGCGCTGACACACTTCAATGCCATCCACGCCCGGCAGCATCACATCCAGCAGAATCAGGTCGTAGTGATCGTCAAAGAACTTGGCGATCGCCTCTTCGCCGTCCATCGCAGAATCGGTCAGGTATCCATCCTGCTCAAGGCTATATTTAAGCCCTTTGAGAATCAAAGGTTCGTCGTCAACCAGCAAAATCTTCTTTGGCATATATTCTTCCCCACTCCATCAGGTCTGCAAAATTCATATGCATATTGTAACGCATTGCAACGCCAAAAATCAAGTCATTTGAAACATTTTTCGAAATAACTGTAACATTTCACACCAATTGACACAGATTCGAAATAACTTTCCGTTTCCCAATCCGCTTTGACGATCCATGCTGTACATTTTCATCAAAAAGTGGTATAGTAAGAATGAATTGTTATGCTCTACTGAGACATTTCTGAAGATGGAGGAAGTTCCTTGTCCCATCGACTGCTTGCGCTGCTTTTATGCACAGCGCTTTTGATAGGCATGCTGCCGCAGGCGCATGCCGAAGACAGCACGGCGCCTGAAGATGTATGGGTCGATCCGGTGCTCTCGGAGAATGCCATCCCCTGGGACAGCAAGCATCCGGAGCTGCTGGACGAAAGCATGCTCTATGCCCGAAGCGCCATTCTGATTGAGGCCAGCACCGGCGAGGTGCTCTTTGAAAAGAACGCAGATGAGATCATGTATCCGGCCTCGACCACCAAGATCCTGACCGCGTACATCGCCATGCAGATGGCCGATCTTGAAAACGACGTCGTTACCATCTCGCAAAACGCCATTGATCTGGTGCCGCCGACGTACGCGACAATTCCCGTATCCGCCGGCGAAGAGGTGCCGATGTACGATCTGATCGCCGCGACGCTCGTGCGCTCGGGCAACGAGGGCGCCAACGCCATCGCCGAATACATGAGGGGCGACATCTACAGCTTTGCCGACCTGATGAACGAGACGGCGCAAATGCTCGGCTGCTCTCCCGACACCCACTTCACCAACCCCTCCGGCGCGCACGATCCCAATCACTACACCACCGTTCGCGACATGGCCGTTATCGCCAAGGCAGCCATGAAAAACGAGGACTTCCGCAAGATCGTGGGGAGCAACACCTACGAAATGCCCGCCACCGACGGCGTGAACGGCGGACGGCCCAAGCGCACGCTCGTAGGCGGTACGCAGATCATCAACCCGGAGAACGAAACCTATTACTACCCCGACGCCATCGGCGTCAAGACCGGCTTCACCAATCCCGCAGGCTATTGTTACGTGGGCGCGGCCAAGCGCGGCGGCATCGAGCTGATTTCCGTCGTATTCTACTCCTCCCGCCGCGGCAGGTGGACCGATACCAAGAAGCTGCTGGAATACGGCTTTACGCAGATTGAATCGATCAGCCCGGAATCCCTCTATGCCGAAGACCCGCGCGTCATTGACATCGCAGGTTTCTCTCTGGATGATCCCCATCACGGCGAGCTGACGCTGGGCATCCGCGCCGTGGACGACAGCAAGGACATGATCATCGTCGGCAAAAAAGAAAAAATCGACATGCTGCGCGAGGACTTCAATCAGGTCTCCTCCATCCAGTGGACCCGCGATTTCCGCGCGCCCGTCGTCGTAGGCGAAGTGATGGGCATGCTGACGTTCTACTCGGAAAACAACGGTCTGGCCCAATACGAGCTGGTTGCCACGCGCTCCATCGCCAAGCGCGAAAACGCGCCGCCGACCCTTGATCAGATCATCGCCTATACCAACGCGGACGACAGCCCGTGGCCGCGCTTCACGTGGGATCTGCTGGTTCCGCCGGTTACGGTGCTGCTGATTCTCCTGTGGCTGCGCCGCTTTATCCGCAGGCATCGCAAAAAGCGCCCGAAGCCGCCGAAGGTTGAGCAGACGCGAAGGAAGCTTTTCCGCTGAGCAAGCGCATCAAAAAAAGAACGCTCCTCACACTACAACCCCTCAGTCGCATCAAGCGCCGGCTCCCCTTTCAGGGGAGCCTTCAGACCGTCAACAAAGTATTGTTGACGGTCTGTCGCTGCAAGTCTGCTAACGCATACTTGCAGCGGATAAAACATCATTTTCTTGTACGCTGCGCGTACGGCCAGAAAATGATATAGGAAGCGGCTTGCAGCCGCTCCT
>JAFQOY010000119.1 GCA_017412025.1 Clostridia bacterium
AATCGCCGTAGCTGGTCGGGCACAGAGGCAGAATCTGCCAGAAGGTCTGGCCCGCATCGCGGAGATAATCGACAAAGTCATAAGCGGCCTTGTCAAAGCAGCCGATGCCGTATCGGGACGGCAGGCTGGTGATGGAAAGAAGGATACCGGAGGATCTGCTCATAGCGGGTGTGCTCCTTTCAGAAAAATCTATATCAACGCGTCTGCACGATCACGCCGTAGTGATCGGAGACAACCGGACCGTTTGTTCCGTTGAAAATGACGTTTGAACTCGCAACCGGCGTTTTCCGGCTGCACCAGATCTGGTCGATGCGCATGCCCGAACACTTTTGAGGATCGGCAATCTTATCCCGCCAGCCGTCGATCACACCGGACACCGTGATGCCGTCGTCCTTTTCGTCCGCCAGCAGATAGGTATCCTGCCAGCCGGCTTTCATGATGTAATCGTAGCTTTCGCCGCGAACCTCGGCCGGGCCGTTGAAATCGCCCATCAGCCAGACAGGCGCTGTTTTGCTCTTCTGGGCCAGCGTGGCGCGCATCGCCTTCCACTGATGGCGGAAGGGTTCTGTCTCGTCGTTCCACCAGCCCATGTGCACGGTGTAGAACCAGTCGTCCATGTCATCGAGCTGCACGCCAAGAATCCTGCGCGTCTTCCAGTTGGCATAGTCGTCTGCGTGGCTGATCAGCATGGAATGCGCATGGCGGATCGTATGATTGAGCGCAAGAACAGCCAGACCTTCATCATATTTTCCGTAGCCGATCTTGATGGGCAGCCATGCCCATGTGCAGGGAATGCCTGCCTGATGCAGGCGATTGACAATCACCGCAGCGTGATTATCCTCGCGCAGCGGCACGCCGCGGGATACGGAGGTGAGTCCTCTGTGCATGTGCGGCGGCGCCTTAGGCGAGCTGATCGTCTGGTTGACCTCCTGCATCGCGATGACGTCCGGCTGCTCGACGAGGATGCGCTCGATAAATCCTTCGAGCTTCTCGGCGTAGTTTTCTTCCTGAAGGCTGTGCGTGTTGAGCGTGAGGATTTTCATCTTGATTCACCTCATGGATAGGTTATGGGAACCGCCCGCTCTGCTGCGGAGCATACGCCGCGAAGGGGAGGACGGCGCACGCTGCGCAGCAGAGCGAGGCTGGTCACTTTGGGAGATATATCCTTCCGGCCCCGGCTGCATCAGAAGCAATTCATGCTGCAGATTCGCCGGAAGCGGGTGCGGACACGGCCCGCTTAAAGGATGTCGTTGATATCGGACTTGAGCACGTCCGCCTTCGGGCCGTAGACCGCCTGAATACCGCCATCCTTGATGAGCAGGCTCAGTGCGCCCTCGGCCTTCCATGCGGCCAGATCCGCCACCTTGGCGGTATCCTTGACAGTTACGCGCAGGCGGGTCATGCAGGCGTCCACCAGCGTGATGTTCTCACGGCCGCCCAGCAGCGCGATGATGCGCTCGGCCTGGCTGCCGTTTCCAGCGCCGACGATCTTGTTTTCAACAGGTTCTTCCGCAGCGCCCTCATCGGTGTAATTGCCCAGACGGCCCGGGGTGGCCAGCTTCAGCTTGCCGATCATGATATAGCCCACCGCATAGCCGATCGCCAGGAACGCGGCGCAGCAGATCAGGAAGTTGACGATGTCCATACCAAGGCCCGCCTTCAGGCTCATCGGCACGCGGGTGAGGAACTCAAGATTGCCGAAGGAATGCAGGCGCAGATCCATCAGGCCCGCCATCGCGAACGCGCAGCCCTGCAGGATGGCGTAGACGATGTACAGCGGCAGCGCGCAGAACATGAACATGAACTCGATCGGCTCGGTGACGCCGGTGAGGAACACGGCCAGCGCGGTGGAAACGAACATGGAGCGGTACTTGGCGCGCTTGTCGGCGTCCACGCGGCGATACATCGCCAGCGCAATGCCCAGCAGCAGGCCGGTCGCGCCGATCATCTGGCCAACCTTGAAGCGGGCCGGGATGACGGTGGCGAGCAGATTGTCATAGGCAGCCATGTTGCCGGCGTCCTTGAAGTTGATCAGGTCGGTGACCCAGGCGAGCCACAGCGGATCCTGGCCGAAGACCTCAGCGCCGGCGTTAATGCCGGTCTGGATCATGTAGGTGCCGCCGAAGGAGGTGTAGTTCATGGGGATGGTGAGCATGTGATGCAGGCCGAAGGGCAGCAGCAGACGCTCGAGCGTGCCATAGATGAAGGGAGCCAGCACCGGCGCGGTATCCGCGGAATTGGCGATCCACACGCCGAAGTTGTTGATGCCGCTCTGCACAACCGGCCAGACGACGGCCATGATCAGGGAGATGACGACGGAGTACGCAATGACCGCCATCGGCACGAAGCGCTTGCCGTTGAAGAAGGCGAGGGCGTCCGGCAGCTTGCGGAAGTTATAGAACTTGTTGTAGACAACGCCGCCGACAAAGCCCGCGATGATGCCGATGAACACGCCCATGTTGAGCGCCGGGCTGCCCAGGATGTTGGTGAAGTAGTTGCCAACCAGCATCTCCTGACCGAAGAAGGAGTATACGACCGCGCTGCTGTCGGCGAGCATATCGGTCGTCACGCCGAACACCGCGCCGGTGATGCGGTTGATGAGGATGAACGCGATCACGGCCGCAAACGCGCCGCCCGCGCGCTCCTTGGCCCAGCTGCCGCCGATTGC
>JAFQOY010000120.1 GCA_017412025.1 Clostridia bacterium
AGCGGCTCCTCCAGCTGGCGCTGCAGTTCGCGTTCACTATCATTCTTCACGTGCGTATACCTTGCCCGGGCAGAGCTTGCGCAGGGTGTTGATCAGATGGACGGAGGGCTGCAGATAGACCTTGACCAGGTATCCCTGCTCAAGCTCGATGCCGTTGGCATACATGACGATGCCGGGCTTGTCCGGGTCGTGCGCGGAGGTGAGGTATTCCACGCGGCGCGCCCTGGGCGTCTGCTGGAAGCGCGCTTCAATCTCCGCAACCTCGTCGCTGCCCTGCGCGCCCACGACGATCACGTCGTGCAGATCCAGATGGACAAACAGCACGTTCTTGGTGTACTGCCGCAGGCCGCTCAGGCGGCGGATGCAGAAGTCGTAGCCGTCGATCTCATAGTCGTATACGATGGAATGGCAGCCCTTATAATACCAGGCGAAAAAGAGCGTGCCCAGCGTGAGGATGAGCATGGGGAAGCCCCACATGGTTCCAAGGAACGTAAAGAGGATGACGCAGAAGTACAGCAGAAACAGGACCACATAGTAAAGCGCCTTCTTCTTGCGCTCAACGGTCATGCGGAAGGTGAGATTGGCGGCCTCCGTGCGGGAGAGGTTGCTTACGTGCTGGGTGACGGGCGTGTTGTCGTTCATGGGGGGAATCCTCCTGCGGCTTGATTTCACTTTTCTTACTATAGCATATTTTCGACGATTTGCAAATGAATTGGTGTCTTGCAGGCGACTGACCGGTATAATGAAACCATCAACAAGAATGCTGTGATCCGGAGGTTTGAGCCATGTTTGATCAGCAAGTGATTCAGTCAGTCAAAAGCGCTGTGGAGCGCACGACGGGCGTCGTCTGTCCGTTTGAGGTAACGGCCGGAGAGGGAACCGGCCTGAGCGTGACGCTTGAAAACGGCAAAGCGTATATTGAGGCGGAAAGCGCAAACGCGCTTGCCCGCGGTTTCTTCCTGCTTGCGCGCTGCGTGAAAGAGAAGAAGGATTCGCTCTGCGTCAGCCAGAAACGGCATTTTTCCTCCTGCGGCGTGATGCTCGACGTATCACGCGGCGCGGTGATGACGGTTCCGGCGGTGAAGCGCTTCATCGACCGGATGGCGTGTCTGGGCATGAACCTGCTCATGCTCTACACGGAGGATACCTACGAGGTGAAGGGCTATCCGCATATGGGTTATCTGCGCGGCAGATACAGCGCGCAGGACCTGCGGGAGCTGGACGCATATGCCGCGTCCATGGGCGTTGAGCTCGTGCCATGTATCCAGACGCTGGGGCACATGCGCCAGTTCCTGCAGTGGAACGTGAACGAGCCGCTGCGCGACCAGAAGGACATCCTGCTCATCGACGAGGAAAAGACGTATGCGCTCATTGAGGCGATGATCGCCTCGATGCGCGATTGCATGCACACGGATCGCATCCACATCGGCATGGACGAGGCGCACGGCGTGGGCTTTGGCGAGTACTGGCTGCGCCATGGGGATACGAACCGCTTTGAGCTGCTCAGGCGACACTTGGAGCGCGTGGTGAAGATCTGCGAAAAACACGGCTTCAGGCCGATGATGTGGAGCGACATGTTCTTCCGCCTCGGCTCTAAAACGAACGATTACTACGATGTGAGCAGCGTTGTGCCGCAGGAAGTGATTGACCATCTGCCGCAGGTGGATCTGTGCTACTGGGATTACTATCACAGCGATCCGGCGTTTTATGATCATATGCTCACGCAGCATGCGCGCATGGGCAGGACGGTGTTTGCCGGCGGCGTCTGGACATGGTCGGGCTTCCTGCCGCATGTGAAGCGGACGGAGGCGACGATGAAGCCTGCGCTTGAAACCTGTGCCAGACATCATGTGGACACGGTGTTTGCCACGATGTGGGGCGACGACGGCGCGGAGACGAACGCATTCCTCGCCTGCGGGCTGCTGCCGCTGTTCTCCGAGGCATGCTGGCAGGGAGCGGCCTGTCCTCAGGAGGAAATGGACCTTGCAGGCGAATGCCTGACGGGCATGCCGCGCGCTGTACTTGACGCAATGGGCAATTTGTATAAAGACAAACGCGACATGCGGTCGGGCAAGGGATGCGTCTGGTGCGATCCGTTCTATCCGCTTCTGGCCGCTGCGGACGACACGCCGGAGGAGATCATCGCACGGGCGAGAGCTGCGATGGACGCGCTTGAAGCCTGTGAGGACAGGCTGGAAGTCCGCTACGCGATGCGGGTCTTTGACGTGGTGATCGAGAAGGCGCGCCTGATCCGCGATATGCGCAGGCGATATATCGCACGCGACCGCGCATGGCTGCGGGAGACGGCGCATGTGGACGTGCCGCGCATCCTTCAGAAATACGAAGCGCTTGAAAACGCGCACAGAGCGCTGTGGGCAAGGGACATGAAGCGCTTTGGCTGGGAGGTGATCTGTCTGCGTTACGGCGCGGTGATGGAGCGCCTGCGCGACTGCGCGCTGGAGATCCGGCGCTTCCTCGACGGGGAGATCGCGGTCATTGAGGAGCTTGAAGAGACGCCGCTTGACAGCGCGCGCGCGGATATGCACTTTGAACTGATGGTCACGCCGTCGGCGGATATGGGCATGGGCTTTTGATGCGCAGATTGCTGTGTGATCATGGCATGCAGCGCTGAAATAAAGAGGAATACAGCAAAACACGGCTTCTTTTGCCCAAGAGCGGGCGGAGAAGCCGTGTTTGTTATGTATAACGCCGTGTGTTTATGACTCGCCCAGCGCGTCAAGCAGCTCGCGGCGAAGCGTGAGAATTCTTTCAACGTGGAAATTGGTGACCAGATTCAGCTCCAGATCACACCCGGGCAGCTCGACGTCAGGGATGTGCGCGCCATTTTCCACAAGACGGCGGCGATTGTCCGCGCTCAGGCATCCGGCGCGGCCGACATGGTGCAGCACGCTGAGATGGGCGAGCAGCTGCCGGGCCTTCCGGTCGCAGAGGGTGAAGCGCTCAAGCTCGCGGGTCTGGCGGCTGCGGCTGAAAAAGAGCTTCTGGTTAGAGAAGATGCGCAGCTGGCGGGCGATGTCCTCGGCTTTCTGCTCAAAGGCGTCCGCCTTGGGATGGACGTCGTCTCCGTCAAACAGATCCTCCAGAAAGCGCAGCAGTTCCTGATCAAGACTGCGGACGGCGGCGCGGATCTGGCGGCTGTTGTCGTAGGGGAAGACGAGCGTGTTGATCAGCATGCCCACGCCAAGACCTACGGCGCTGTCCCAGATACGCCCCAGCGCATAGGGAATGGCCTGAATATCCGGCGTGGTGCACAGCAGGACGACCATGAAGATGGGCATCGACGGGGAATAGCGGACGCTCAGAGCGTTGTACAGCGTGATGCACAGCGCGATGCCGAGGCCGGTGTTGAAGTGCATCGGCATGGGCAGATGGCGCAGAAACAGGCCGGCAAACGCGCCGAAGAGCACGCCGACGATCTGCGCCTTGCAGGAATCCAGCGACTCTTTGAACGTTGGCTGCAGGGCGGCGGTCGCGCCTAGCATGGCGAAAATCAGCCGGGAATCCGTCATGCCGACGGCGTCGACGATGAGCATGGAGACGACGACAGCAGCGACGGTTTTGACGGTGCGCATGCCGATATGCAGGCGGATACGCGGGAATTTCATGATGAACCTCCGTGAGGATGGATAAAACTGCGCAAACTTCGCAGCATATAGGCTATTGTATCATGCACACAGGAGGAATTCAACATACGCAGGCGCAGCGGATGTACATGGACAGATGAAAGGGATGAAAACAGCGCATCCGGCGGCAGGCAAAGCGGTCTGCTGCTGTTTTTATATTGTGTGTGAAAAAAGATAATGATATAATGCAAATACATACAAAAGATGAGTTTAGGAGAATGGAATATGCGTGTGCTGGATCTGGATATGGATTTTTTCCTGTCGGGACCCTGTCCGCTGGCGACGCCGGGCGAGCGCCCGGATGAAGCCTGCGCACAGGCGTGGAGCGAGGAGGAGGTCGTTCGGTTTCTCGAGGAGCAGTGCGGGCTGAGCGCCGAGCGTCCCGTGCCCGGCGCGATCTTTGATACGCACGACAAGGCGCTGGATTTCTGGGCGGCGCGCCTTCGGGAGGGGACGCTTTGTGCGCCGTTTGAGGTGGTGCATGTGGATACGCACTCTGATCTGGCGTTCGGTCCTCCCGGCACAAACTACGTGCTCAACGTTGTGCTTTCCCGGCTTCCGCAGGAACGGGCGATTATCGATACATACCGTGCGGCTGTCGAGCTTGACGAGGCAAATTATCTGC
>JAFQOY010000121.1 GCA_017412025.1 Clostridia bacterium
CCACAGCGTGGACAATGCGGCGAAGGAATACGGCATGGAAGGCAACTATGTGGCCGGCGCGAATATCGCGGGCTTCCTCAAGGTGGCGGACGCGATGCTGGCGCAGGGCGTGGTTTAATGTGAATAGGACGCGGCGGAGGCGAATGCTTCCGCCGCGTTTTTGTGCCCGGAGAAAGGATCGTTTTTCGGGATTGTGATTTGACGGTTGTCATAGTGTCATTTTAAAGTGGTAGAGAAAGCAAGCGATATATTGACAAATAGACAATTATAAATAAAGAAAACGAACGGAGATAGAGGGGGAAGAATGAGAAAAATCAAATAAAATATGGACAATGCGAAAGGGTGATGAGAAGAAATGAAAAAATATGCAAAATAGATATTGACAAAAAGTCTTGTTGGAAATATAAGGGCCTTACACTTTTTGACAACAAATTGAGATGGAGGTCAGAACAATGAAGAAGATCGTAACGCTTGCGCTTGTGTTGATGATGGCGGCCATGGCTGCATGTGCCAGTGCCGCTACCGTTGGTATCTGTCAGCTGGTACAGCATGCTGCGCTGGATCAGGCGACGCAGGGCTTTAAGGACGCATTGATGGAAAAGCTGCCGGACGTTGAGATCGACGAGCAGAATGCATCCGGCGATGCGGCGAACTGCGCGATGATCGTCAACGGTTTTGTGTCCAACGGCGTCGATCTGATCATGGCAAATGCGACGGCTCCGCTGCAGGCGGCCTCTGCTGCGACGGCGGATATCCCGATTCTGGGTACCTCCATCACGGAATACGGCGTAGCGCTGGGCATCGACGACTTTACTGGCGTGACGGGCATCAACGTATCCGGCACGAGCGATCTGGCTCCGCTTTCCGAGCAGGCTGCAATGGTGAAGGAACTCTTCCCCGAGGCCAAGAAGGTCGGTATGCTCTACTGCTCCGCCGAGGCGAACTCCATCTATCAGGTTCAGGTTGTGACCGGATGCCTCGAGGAGATGGGCTATGAAGTTGAAGAGTTCGCCTTTACCGATTCAAATGACGTCGCTTCCGTCTCCGCGATGGCCGCGCAGAACTGCGACGTGATCTACATCCCCACCGACAACACGGCAGCCGCTTATACGGAGACGATCGCCAACGAAGTGATTCCGGCGAAGGTTCCGGTTATTGCCGGCGAGGAAGGCATCTGCTCCGGCTGCGGCGTTGCGACGCTGACCATCAGCTACTACGATATCGGCTATGCTACCGGTCTGATGGCGTACGAGATCCTTGCCAACGGCGCCGACGTGTCCGCAATGCCGATCGAATATGCGCCGCAGTTCACCAAGAAATATAACGCTGCCAACGTTGAAGCGCTGGGACTGGCGATTCCGGAAGGCTACATCGCCATCGAGTAAAAAATACCGCTCCTGTAAGAGAGGAACGGCTGGGGGAGAAGACCGCTCTCATGGCCGCGCCTTCCGCACTGCAGGAGAGAAGACGACGAGGAGGACGATCCTGTGGAGATTGTCAAGCTGATGAACGCCATGCCCGGTGCGATATCGCAGGGCATGATCTGGGGCCTGATGGCCATCGGTGTGTACATCACATACCGGATTCTGGATGTATCCGATCTGACCGTCGACGGCTCTATCGCCACTGGCGGCGCCGTGGCGGCCATGCTGATCATCAACGGATGGAGCGTCGGCGCGGCGATGCTGGCTGCCTTTGCCGCGGGCATGCTCTGCGGTCTGGCGACCGGCGTCTTCCACACGTTCTGCGGCATTCCGGCGATTCTCTCCGGCATCCTGACGCAGCTGGCGCTGTATTCGGTCAATCTGCGCATCCTGGGCAACAAGGCGAATGTGGCGCTGAGCGTGAACAAGTATGATCTGCTTGTCTCCTCCCGCAATGCGCGCATGCCTGCGCTGAACAATCCGATTCTGATTCTGGCGATCTTCACTATCTGCCTGATTGCAGTGCTGTACTGGTTCTTTGGCACGGAACGCGGCTGCTCAATGCGCGCGACGGGCGCAAACCGGAACATGGCGCGCGCGCAGGGCATTAACACGGACGTCAACATCGTCCTCAGCCTGATGCTGGCCAACGGTATCGTTGCGCTGGCCGGCGCGCTGCTGGCGCAGTTCCAGGGCTTTGCAGACGTGGGCATGGGACGCGGCGCGATCGTCATCGGTCTGGCGGCTGTGATCATCGGCGAAGTGGTCTTCGGCAAGGTGTTCCTGAACTTCGGCTTTAAGCTTCTCGCCGTTTCCATCGGCGCGATCATCTATTATGCAGTGATTCAGGTGGTGCTCTGGCTGGGGCTGAACACCAACGACCTCAAGCTGCTGACGGCGCTGGTTGTGGCGGTGTTCCTTGCGACGCCGCACTGGCGGGCGAAGTACTTCGGCAGGAAGCACAGGGGAGGCGCGGGCCATGCTTAAGATCAATCATATCGCCAAGACGTTCAACCGTGGGCTGATTACGGAGAAGACGGCGCTGGCCGACGTACATCTTCATCTGCATCCGGGCGATTTTGCGACGGTGATCGGCGGAAACGGCGCAGGCAAATCGACCATGCTCAACGCGGTCGCCGGCGTGTTTTCGGTGGACGAGGGCAGTATTGCCATCGATGGCGTCGACGTTACGCATCTGGCGGAGCACAGGCGGGCGCAGTATCTGGGCCGCGTGTTTCAGGATCCGATGACGGGAACGGCAGCGACGATGAACATTGAGGAGAACATGGCGCTTGCCATGCGCCGGGGCGAAAAGCGCGGCCTGCGCTGGGGCATCAGCAATATGGAGCGCGGGATGTACCGCGAGCAGCTTGCGCGTCTGGGCCTGGGGCTTGAGGACCGTATGGCTAGCAAGGTCGGCCTGCTTTCCGGCGGACAGCGCCAGGCGCTGACGCTGCTGATGGCGACGCTGCGCACGCCGAAGCTGCTGCTGCTGGACGAGCATACGGCGGCGCTGGATCCCAAGACGGCGGAAAAGGTATTGAGGCTCAGCGATGAAATCATTCGTGAGCAGAAGCTCACTGCATTGATGATTACCCACAATATGGGCGACGCGATCGAGTATGGAAACAGGCTGATCATGATGCATGAGGGAAGGATCGTCGTGGACGTGGCCGGGGAGGAAAAGAAGCGGCTCACACGTGCGGATCTGATGGAGCTGTTTGAAGAGGCTGCGGGCAGGACGCTGGACAGCGACAAGCTGCTGCTTTCGTGAACAGATGCATTTACAGCGCAGGCGCGGGTGCGTCTGCGCTGTTCCTCTTCTGCGTGCCAGCCGCCAAGATTGACAAAAGAGATGATCGATGCTACATTAGCATATGAAGTGATTTGCAGGCGCAAGGCCTGCATGTGATTGCGCATGTGAGAAGGTGAGCATTTGATCAAAAGGAATCTGGGGCTGATCAGCGCGCTGAATATGCTGCTGGACGGCTTTCTGACCTTTGTCTGTTATTTTGCGGCGCGGTATCTGCGCTATGGGCCGCTTCATGGCGTCATTCGGGACAGACTGTCAGACGGAAGCCATGTGCTGGCTGCGGCGCTGTACAGCATCGTGTTTGTGCTGGTTCTGTATGTGCTCAAGCTCTACAAGCCGGGGCGCATCCGCAGGGAGAGCAACGCATGCCTGCGCGTCGTGTTTGTCAACGGTATCTGCACGGTATGCTTTGCTGCATTCCTGTATGTGCTGCGCATCGTCGATTTTTCCCGTCTTGCGCTGGTGATTTTCTGGGCGCTATCAAGCGCGCTGGTCGTGGTCAAGCGGGTGGCGATCCGGGGCTTTCTGGCCCGGGTGCGCATGCAGGGCTATAATCTGCGCCATGTCGTGATCGTGGGAGACGGGCATCTGGCTCAGCAGTATGTCGAAGATATCCGGAACAATCCGCATCTGGGCATCAAGATCGATGGATATGTCAGCGCGGCGGTGAAGCCGGAACTGGGCAGGCGGCTTGGCAGCTATGAAGAGCTTGACCGCATCCTGCAGTCCAAGGGGCTGGATGAGCTGATTGTGGCGCTTGAGCCGCACGAGATCCAGTTTATGCCCAGAATCCTGAAGCTGGCGGATAAGGAAGGCGTACCGCTGAGCCTGATTCCGTTTTTCAACGATTACATTCCCAGCCAGCCGACGATTGAGGCGCTGGGCAATACGCGCCTGATCGACATGCGCGCAACGCCCATGGATCATCTGGGCTGGGCGATGGTCAAGCGCACGATGGATATCGTGGGATCGGTTCTGCTGATCATCCTCACCAGCCCGGTGATGCTTGCCGTGGCCGTGGGGGTCAGGCTCAGCAGCCCTGGTCCGGTGCTCTTTACGCAGATGCGCATGGGCAAAAACAAAAAGACCTTCAGGATGCTGAAATTCCGCAGCATGCGCGTCACGGATACGGAGCATACGGGATGGAGCACGCCGGACGATCCGCGAAAGACGCGGTTTGGCAGCCTGATCCGCAAATACAGCCTGGATGAGCTGCCGCAGTTTTTCAATGTGCTCAAGGGTGAGATGAGTCTCGTCGGCCCCCGGCCGGAGACGGTGTATCACGTCAGCCATTTTAAGGAAGAGGTGCCGCGTTATCTGGTGCGCCAGCAGGTGCGCCCGGGCATCACGGGATGGGCGCAGGTCAACGGCCTGCGCGGCGATACGTCCATCGATGAGCGCGTGAAGTATGATATCTGGTATATCGAAAACTGGAGCGTCTGGCTGGACGTCAGAATCCTGCTGATGACGGTCTTCGGCGGCATGGTGAATCAGGAAGAATTTGCTCAGGGCGGAAACAATCCGAAGCGATAAGCCGGAGAGCGCCTGGGTGGCGGCGGTGCGCCCAAAACGGAAAAACGCCGCAGAACAGACCTTGTCCGGAATCAAACCAAACAGATGATAAAGGGCTGCGCGGTTTCCTCGTGGAAATCGGGCAGCCCTTGTCATGCGGCGACGGCGCGCAGAGACATGCGCGGAAAGGGACGGCGGAGCGCTGCAGCCTGTGAGATCTGTTCTGTCCTGGCGCAGATGCGCGGAGGCGAAGAAAGGAGCGCGTATCAGAACAGATGGAGCTTGCTGATGATTTTGCAGACCAGCTTATAGACAGGCCCTTCCAGCTCGCGCTGCGCGTTTTTCAGCTCTTCGCGGATGGGAATCCGCTGAGGACAGTGCTGCTCGCATTTGCCGCAGCCCACACAGTTGGAAGCGGCCGTGTTGGTTTTGCGCAGCGCGGTGCACATCAGGTATTCGATAAACGCCCAGAAGCGGTTTTCGGAGTACCTGCGGTTGTATGCGGCAAACGTGCCGGGGATATCCACGTTCTTTGGGCAGGGGATGCAGTAGCCGCAGCCGGTGCAGCCGACCTTCATCTTTGCATTGATGGCGGCGCAGACCCTTGAGAGCATGGCGTGATCCGCGTCGGTCAGCTCGCCCGCGCCTGCGCTTGACGCGGTTGAGATGTTGTCAAGAACCATCTCCATGCTGTTCATGCCGGAGAGAACGCAGGTGACCTCGCTCTGATTCCACAGCCAGCGGAAGGCCCACTGCGCAGGCGTATGCGATACGCTGTGGGAGGCGAAGATGCGCTTTGCTTCCTCCGGCAGACGGCTGACCAGCTTGCCGCCGCGCAGCGGCTCCATGATGAACACGGGGAGACCTTTCGCATGCGCATGATGCAGGCCGCGCTTTCCCGCCTGCGTGTGTTCGTCCATGTAGTTGTACTGGATCAGGCAGAAATCCCAGTCGTAGGCGTCCACCAGCGCGCAAAACGCGTCGCTGTTGCCGTGGTAGGAGAAGCCGACCTGGCGGATTGCGCCGCTCCGCTTCTTCTCTTCGATCCATTCCAGAATACCGATGGCTTGGAGGCGCTCCCAGGTTTTTACGTCTGTGAGCATGTGCATCAGGTAGTAATCGACGTGATCCGTGCGCAGGCGGCGGAGCTCCTCGTCAAAGAGTTTATCAAGCCCGTCACGGGTCTTGATCAGATAGTGGGGGAGCTTGGTGGCGATATTGACTTTTTCGCGCGCGTGGTTGCGCTCCAGGATTTCGCCCAGCGCCGCCTCGCTGCCGGGGTAGATGTACGCAGTGTCAAAATAGTTGACGCCTGCGTCGATGGCGGTCATGATTTCGCGCTCAGCCTCCGCGATATCGATTCTGCCCAGCTTTGAGGGCAGGCGCATACAGCCAAAGCCAAGGATCGAGATGGGGTTTCCATACCGGTCGTAACGATATTGCATAAACATGCCTCCGCTATGATGAATTGTAAACCAGACAGCCTGATTGTATCGCATTCCAATCGCGGATGCAAGAGCCGGAGCGCTTGATGGCATTTTCTGTCCGTGTTATAATCGTCACAGAATGGAATAAAGGGGGCGACGGTATGCCGCTTGAGATCATCAGAAACGATATCACACGCATGAGCGTGGACGCCATTGTCAATGCGGCGAATGAAAGCCTGCTGGGAGGAGGCGGCGTGGACGGCGCGATTCACCGCGCCGCAGGGCCGAAGCTGCTGGAGGAATGCAGGGCGCTTCACGGCTGCAGAACCGGCGAAGCGAAGATCACAAAGGGATACGGGCTGCCCTGCAGGCATGTGATCCATACGGTCGGCCCGGTCTGGCGGGGCGGCGCGCACGGCGAACGGGAGCTGCTGTCCTCCTGCTATCGGGAATCGCTGAAGCTGGCGCAGGAGTACCGGTGCGAAAGCGTCGCATTTCCGCTGATCTCTGCGGGCGCATACGGTTATCCTGCGGAGCAGGCGCTGCGCGTAGCGATGGATGAGATCAGCGGCTTTCTGATGGAATACGAAATGCAGGTGTACATCGTCGTATTTGATCCGCACAGCATGCTGATCAGCGGAAAGCTCTTTGCCAACGTTGTTCAGTATATTGATGACAAGTATGTAGCAGCGCATATGGATCTGTATGCAGAGTCGGGCAGAGTACGCAGACTTCGGCACGAAATGGGGCTGTATCCCGGCAAAAGAGATCCGGAACGCAGTGTTTATGCATCCGCGGAGGCAAGGGAAATATCGGCACCGCCTCCGGCTTCTTCACCGGCCCAAAAGCTGCTTGACGCATTCGGACTCAGGAAAAAGGGTAAAGCTCCTGAAATGAAGCGCCGACAGGAGGCCTTGCCTGAGGCGGTATATGAGGAGGAGATGGCCGACGCGCCGCCGTCGCTGGAAGATATGCTCAGCCATCTTGACGAGAGCTTTTCGCAGATGCTGCTGCGCAAGATTGACGAGCGCGGCATGACGGATGCGCAGTGCTACAAACGGGCGAACATCAGCCGCAAGCTGTTTTCCAAGATCCGCAGCGACATACAGTATAAGCCCAGCAAGCGGACGGCGGTGGCCTTTGCCATTGCGCTGAGCCTGCCGCTTGCGGAGACGAAGGAGCTGCTGGAGAAGGCGGGTTTTGCGCTCACGCACAGCAACAAGTTTGACGTGATCATCGAGTATTTCATCGTCAACGGCAATTATGATATATTTGAGATCAACGAAGTGCTCTTCTCCTTTGATCAGGTGACGCTTGGCGGCTGAAATTGTCGCCTGACAGGCGACCACAAACGCATCAAAATCTCCTATCATATGGCTGTAAGCAAAACACAGCACATGACAGGAGGTTTTTTACATGAAAAAGGGTTTGACGGAACTGGTCTTCATTCTCGACCGCAGCGGCTCCATGCATGGCCTTGAGGTGGATACCATCGGCGGCTTCAACGCGATGATCGACAAGCAGAAGCAGGAAGAGGGACAGGCGCTGATCAGCACGGTGCTCTTTGATACGGACAGCCGCGTGCTGCATGATCGCGTGCCGCTTGAGCGCATTGCGCCGATGACGTGCAGGGAGTATCGGGTCGGCGGCTGCACGGCGCTGCTGGACGCTGTCGGAGACGCTATCCATCACATCGGCAACGTGCATAAGTATGCGCGCGAGGAGGATGTTCCGGAGCATACGATGTTTGTGATCACCACGGACGGCATGGAGAACGCCAGCCGCCGCTACAGCGTGGAGCGCGTGCGCGGGATGATCGAAGCGAAAAAGGGAGAGTGCGGCTGGCAGTTCCTCTTCCTCGGCGCGAACATCGACGCGGTGCATGAGGCGGGCAGGCTTGGCATCGAAGAGGAATTTGCAGCGACATACAGCTGCGACGCAGAGGGCACAAGGAAAAACTATGAGGCGGTGAGCGAAGCGGCAAGCTGCGTGCGCGGAGGAAGGACGCTGGGAAGAAACTGGAAGCAGCGTATCGAGGATTACCGAAACGGAAGATGAGCCGGCGCCGGGCATGATGCGCACGGAAAATACGGCGTTTGGCAGGAACGATATATCTGACGCCCGAACCGTCCATGAAAACGGGACAGTTCGGGCGTTTTCCTGGAATGGCATAGAAATCTGGCCTATACTGTAGGCGATAAATGGAAGAGGACAGCGCTGCGCTTGAGAGGGAGGGTGGCTGAAGCATGTACGGCGGCAATGCGTATAAGCCCGTGAAAACAGCGGATAGGTCGGTATGGAAGACAGAGGATAAATGTGATATAATCCATTCAGAGGAAGAAGCGTCGGCGGAGCGTTTCCGGATGCAGGAGAAGGGAGCGGTTGTGCATATGAACGATGAAAAATGGCTGGATACCGCGATTGTCTGCGCGCTGCTTGAAAACCAGATGGAAGAGAGCCGACGGCTGGAAGAAAAGCTTAAATGCAAAGGAAAAACGCCCGGCGACAGAGAGCGCAGATATATGGAAAAGACGGTGCGGATGCTGAATCTGTTTGACGTCGCCGACAGGCGCTGCGCAGACGATAAGCAGAAAGCCGACAATGCGCGGCGTCTGGCGCTGTATGTGCGGGAAAGCTGCGGCATGGAAGACTTCGGCGAGCAGATGATCCGATGGATTCTGGAGAATTACCAGGCCGCGGGGCTGGAGGCGCCGCAGCTGTCGATCCCGGCGATGTCGGGCCGTCTGAATGCGCTGAGCGGCGGAATGGTTATCGCTGATCCGCATAAGCAGGCGGAGAAGTTTTATCAGGCGATCGGGGAGCTGATGCGCGAGGAACGCTGGGTGACGGCGGAAATTGCGGAGAGAATCAAAAACGATCTGAAAAACGGAAAACTCATCCGGACGAAATGCAACACATATTTTCACAACGAGATCATGAAAATGAAAAAGAGCACGTGGAGCGCATTTGCGGGAAAGACGATCCCGAAGGATATGATCATCCTGCGTTACTGCGACGCGCTGCATGCGACGCTGAAGGAATCCCAGACGATCTTTGCCTATGCAGGAAAAGACTTGCGAAGCGTGCTGCTCAGCGTGAAAAATACAGAAGAAAACGCGCAGGACGATTGGAATCCCGAAGAAGCGCTGGCGCGAATCAAGAGGAACGACGGAAAAGACAGAAAACCGGAGAAAGCCCGTTTGTTTGAAAACAAAAAGCTGTTCATGAATGATTCAGACACCCTGGATGCATCGATGAGCGGAAAGGAGGAGAGCGATTCATGAGACAGCGATTAAGCGATGCGCAGCTGGATTTGCTCAGGATACTGAGGAAGCAAATCAAAAGAGCGGGCCTTGCCGGCAGCAAAATCCGGGCGGAGGATCAGGCGCTGATGATGAGCGGCGTCAGGCGGGGAAAAGCCGAGGTAAAGATCAATCTGCAGGCGCTCGGGGCGGCGAGAAGTCCGTCTGCTTACCGGGCCATGCTTGTGCTTGCGCTTGAGCGTGAATTGGCCGATTGCTGCAGCGCGCTTGAAAGACGGGGCGTGCTGCTCAGCGCCGCGCTGAATGAGATAGAAGAGAACGGCGCACATACGGCGGATGCGGAAAGGGCTGCGCTGGCAAATCTGGAGGAAGCGGAGCTGATGGAGCGGGCGCTGGGCGCAGGCATGGCGGGAGTCAGGCGCATAGCCAAAGGCATGCTGCCAGACCTCGGAGGAGAGCTTGACGCAGAACTTGGGCGGCGAATGCTTATGAACAGCACGATTGGAATGCCGCGGGTTCAGATTATGATGAATACCATGGCGTATGGTAAATCTGCATACATGCCCATGCATATGCTGTCGCTGGGGCTGATGAATATGGGCGTTCTGTCCGCTGCGCAGTTCGGGTTTGCGGGAAAACGGTTTGCAGGCAGGCGAAAAACAGCCGATCATGAATATATGTCCGGAACGATGACGCACGGGACGTCGGCCGCAGAAAGCAGACAGGCCGGGAAATGGATGGACGCCGGACGGAAGGCGAATGACAGGAAGAGCCCGCAGGAGGCGGCTGTGTGCGAAGCGGCGGCGCTGTATCTGCTGGGGCAGAACGAAGATGAATGGTATATGTCCGCAGAACTGACAGGCAGGATTGCGGGCGCGCTGCAGGCCGTGATGGAGACGGGTATGCAGACGGGGGACGAGGAAACAGAACGGGAGCTTGCGGGCGCTGTGATGGCTGCAGGCTGTACCTGTATCACGGCTGCGGCAAAGTATCCGAATTTTGTATCCTTTGAGCGGCTTTCCGGTCTCGTGCACGAGGCGTTTGTCTCAATCTTTTGTGAATATGCCATTGGAATGAAGAAAAAACGCAAAAGCCTTGAAGAATCTGAAGGAGAGATAAGCGATGGCTTTGAAGAATCTGAGGGGGAGTTAAGCGAAGGCCTTGAAGCGTTTGAGGGGGAGATGAGCGAAGCGGCTTCCATGGAATTGGAAGAATAACGAGGAGAAAAGAAGAAGCATGAGGCAAAAGCGGTGCGGACGATGAACAGCAGCATGTTGTTTCAGGCGTCTGCACGGGAGAAATGATAGAACGGCCAACTGTCTGGGGTTTTGGGACAGTTGGCCGTTTTTGATTTACAGCGAAAAATGGATATGCTATCATGACGGCATGAAGGCGGAGATAACTGCCGGACAAGACGGAAGCGTCTGAGGAAGAGGGAAGGCGGAACGCTTTCTCTCGGACGTCGGACAGAAACGGAAGCCTGCATGCGCATGATGCAGGAGAAAGGGTGGAAACGGCTATGAAGTTTAAGGCATCCGGACTGATCTGTGACGAACTTAAAAAGAATAGGATCAAGCATTTTGTTGTGAACAGCGGAGAAGATCAGGAAGAAATCCATCTTCCGTACGGCGTTACCTTCGGCCCGCTGGTCTACATCAAGTTCATCAGCCGCGACGACGACAACGATGTGGCAGTCCGGATTATGGGACTGGTGAACGAGATCCCGAAGGACAAGAGGAGCACTGCGCTGGAGATCTGCAACGGGCTCAACAGCAAGTTCCGCTACCTGAAGTTCTGCGTGGACAACGACGGCGATTTCTCTGTCGAGTACGATTTCCCGGTCAAGACGAGCGACGAACTCGTGGGCAAGTTTGCCGTGGAGACCTTCCTTCGCATCATCAAGATCCTGGACCGCGAGTATCAGGGAATTGCGCAGGCGCTTTATGCTGAGAAAGAGGACGAAGAAGAGGACGAAGCAGAGAGCGAGGAGGAAGAGCGGCTTAATGGTCTGCGCGGGCTGCTTGAGGAGATGCGCAGGCAGAGGGCGCTGCCTGCTGAGGCGGCGGACGGGGATGACGAGGGCGATGCGGGCGGCGAGATCCCGTCGTTCGAGGCGTTTGTGGATGCGGCGGCAGACGGCGGAGACGGCGAGTAACCGGACGCTGCGGATACGACCGGGCGCGGCAGCGATTGCCGCGCCCTTTTGAGACACCGGAAAGGCGGCGATGCAATGCACAACACCAGGCTGGAAAAGGAGAAGGAGTATATCTCGAGCGTGCTCCAGAAGATGAACCAGGGGCAGATCAGCCGCATGATGAACACGGTGAATCAGATCAGGGCGGATGCGGCCAGCACGCACAGCCCGAAGAAAGACGAAGCATACCAGGCCCTGATGTCCATGACTGGCTGCGGGAATGCAAAGAAGCAGCTTGAAGCCATGGTTGCGGCCAGCGCGATGAACAGAATCGTCAGAGAGCGAAAGGGAATTGACGTCAAACAGTATTATCACTCGGTGTTTCGCGGAAACGCAGGCTGCGCGAAGACCACCTGCGCACGGCTGTATGCCAGCGCACTGGCCCAGGCCGGGGTGACGAAAAAGGATGCGTTTGTTGAGCTGACCCGTTCGATGATCTGCGGCCGCTACATGGGCGAGACGGCGCCGAAGGTCAGGGAGATCTTTGAAAAGAATGCCGGCGGGGTCATCTTCATCGACGAAGCGTACAGCCTTTTTGCCGGAGAGGATCGGACGCAGAAGGATTACGGGACGGAAGCGATTGAAGAGATGATCGTCTGTCTGGAAAAGAATCCGGATACGGTGACCATCTTTGCCGGTTATCCCAGGGAGATGGACCGGTTTCTCGAGTCCAATCCGGGCCTGCGCTCCCGCATTCCGTTCAGCGTGGATTTTGACGATTATACCACGGAAGAGCTGATGGAGATTGCGGAGAAGATGGCGGCGGAAAGGGGATTTGCGATTTCGGAGGATGCGGGCGAAAAGCTCAGGGGGATCTTTGACGCGGCCCGCGTTGTTAAGGGATTTGGCAACGGCCGCTTCTGCCGCAATCTGGTGGAGAACGCCATTCGCCTCAAGGGTATGCAGCTGGGCGTTGTCGGCGCCCCAAACATGGGCAGATTCATGGATCCGGCGCTCTTCAGCGACGAGATGCTCTTCACGCTCGATCAGGACTGCTTTGAAGAGCGCCTGGTTAAGACGCCGGAACAGGTTCGCAGCATGGGATTCAGATAGACTGCTGCATCTGAGAGGGGAAACCGACTCCTTTACTGAAAAGCACATAAAAGCAGAGCGCCGCATCGGATGATGCGGCGCTCCCAGATTATCAATAAAGTCTGTTTTAAACTTTGGGGATGCATGAAGGGGCTGCAGCCCCTTCATATGAAATCCGCAGCAGCGACATGCGCGGTGCGAGGAGCGGCTGCAAGCCGCTTCCTATATCATTTTCTGGCCGTACG
>JAFQOY010000122.1 GCA_017412025.1 Clostridia bacterium
AAACACCTCCAAGATTGATGGTTATAGATTGATGTATATATAATATCATGAATAATAATGAGGCGCAATACTGTTTTTCTTTAAAAGGCGATTTGTCCGGGAAAGCATATGCGGCGTCTGCAGCGTTTGAATATCGAAATGAAGGAAAGAAATCATCAGATTTCATATTGATTCCCTGTCAATGCATTGAATCAGGGGTGAAATGTGCGAAAATGGATAATCATAAATGGTAAATATGCAAATTATGCAAATTTAGGGGTTGCAAAAGCTTTGAAATGGGCGTATAATAATCCCAGAATTCATTTTTGCTTCAATCCAAAGGAGGAGTCCGGCATGTCTCTTGAACTTTCACGCCTTTGCAGCGCCATTTCACCCTCTCCGACACTGGCGATCGACGCCAGGGCAAAGGAGATGGCCGCCAGCGGCCGTGACGTCGTTTCGTTCTGCGCCGGTGAACCTGATTTTGTTACGCCTCAGTACATCCGCACGGCTGCGCACGAAGCGCTCGATATGGGCCTTACCAAATATACCGCCGTGCCCGGCACGCTGCAGCTGCGTCAGGCGATCTGCGACAAGCTGCTGTGTGACAATGCGCTTTCCTATAAGCCGTCCCAGATTGTGGTTTCCAACGGCGCCAAGTTTTCCCTGTATGCGGCGCTCTGTGCGATCATCAATCCCGGCGACGAGGTGATCATCGTGACGCCCTGCTGGGTCTCCTATCCGGAGATGGTTCGCCTTGCGGGCGGCGTGCCGGTGCTTGTTGAGAGCACGCGGGAGAAGAACTACGTGACCGAGGCGCGCGACCTTGCGCCCTATGTGACGGAGAAGACCAAAGCGCTGCTCATCAATACCCCCGGCAACCCGACCGGCACCGTCTGGAGCCGCAGCCAGCTGCGCGAGATTGCCAAGCTGGCTGTCGCGCGCGGTTTCTACGTGATCTCTGATGAGATCTACGAAAAGCTGATCTACGACGGCGAGCAGCACACATCCATCGCGTCCTTCGGCGAGGCGATTTACAACCAGACGATCGTCATCAACGGCGTATCCAAGGCGTATGCGATGACGGGCTGGCGCATCGGCTATGCAGCCGCGCCGCAGCCGATTGCCACCATCATGAGCAGCCTGCAGAGCCAGGTGGCCAGCGGCAGCAACGCCATTGCTCAGTATGCCTGTGTGGAGGCGCTGACCAGCTTCAAGGGTGTGACGGCAGTTGAGAACATGCGCCAGCAGTATGACCGCCGCCGCAAATACATGGTTTCCCGTCTGAACGCAATGAACGGCGTGCACTGCAACATGCCCAAGGGCGCATTCTATGCGATGATGGACATCAGCGAGCTCTTTGGCAAGTATTACGGCTATGTGCAGGTGAACGATTCGATGACCTTTGCCGAGTTGCTGCTGGAGAATGCGGACGTTGCGGTTGTTCCGGGCAGCGCGTTCTGCTCCGAGGGCTTCTGCCGTCTGTCTTACGCGACCTCTCTGGAGAACATCCAGCGCGGCCTGATCCGTATCGCCGCTTTTGTCGATGCGATGACCGACGAGCCGCATGAGCTGCTCATGAATCTGCCGGAGGATCAGCACGAATAACCCCCAGCATGCATCAATTGCAGCCGGCTTTGCCCGACAGGCGGAGCCGGTTTTTTGCGTCTTGCGCGGCAAGTCAACGGTTTTCATTGACAGCATCAGGCAAAACGTGCTAAAGTATAGCTTACAGGATTTTTGAAACAGGAGCGATGATCATGTTTGAATTAAAGCTTGAAAAGAGCTGGTATGATGCGCTGCATCAGCGCAGCTCTGTGCGTACATACACCGGCGCGCCGGATAAGGAGCAGCTTGACCGCCTTGGCGTGCTTTGCCGCAAGCTCAGCTGGCAGGGCGTCACGATCCGCATGTTTAAGGGCCCGGGCCTTCGCGGCCAGATCAAGGGCACGAATGTCTACGCTGTGATTGTTGCCAAGCAGGGTACGCCGATGGAGATGGAAGGCTTCATGGGCGAGGCGCTCGTGCTGGAGGCGACGGCCATGGGGCTGGGTACCTGCTGGCTCGGCGCGGGCTTCTATCCGGATATCATCAGCAGAAACGTCAACCTGCAGAACGACGAGGCTGTGCACTGCGTGATTGCCATTGGCAAGTGCAGTCTGCCGAAGTTTGCGCCCAAGCGCAGGGAGCTTGTCAAGGTCTGCGGCAAGAACGAGGTGGAGCTTTCCGAACTCGGCGTCTGGCAGAAGGACGCCGTCCTCTGCGCGCGCCTTGCGCCCAGCGCGATCAACATGCAGCCGTGGAAAATCGAGGCGGAAAAGACTGGCGTTTCCATCCTTGAGACGTCCGTGCTGTATAAGAAGTATGCGCCGCTGGATCGCGGCATCGCGATGCTGCATGCGGCTGTCGGCGCATATCACGCCGGACGCGAGGCTGTCTGGAAGAAGGTTGACGGCGGCTGGCAGATGAGGGCGTAATGGTTCATATCTGAATATAAGGGACTGCTTCGGCAGTCCTTTTTGTCGCCGTCATTTGTCAGATGAGCTGTGCAAGGCGTAATGAATGAAAAACCTCCATGCGGGCATGATAATGCCAATGGAGGTTTTTCCTTATGCTGACTGGATTTTTGAGGACTGTCATTCTCTTTTTCGTGACGACGGTCGTCCTGCGGCTGATGGGCAAGCGGCAGCTGGCGCAGCTTCAGCCCTACGAGGTCGTCATCACGCTGATGATCTCCGATCTGGCGACGCAGCCGATGGGGGATGTAGAGCTCCCGCTGCTGGGCGGCGTAGTGGCGATATTGACGCTCCTGCTGATGCACAGCCTGCTCAGCACGCTGTCATTCTGGAGTATCCGCCTGCGCGCGCTCATCTGCGGCAGACCGAGCGTACTGGTGCGCAACGGCAGAATCTGCGAGGACGAGCTTTCTCGTCTCTGCTTTGATCTGTCGGATCTGATGGAGGGTATCCGCTCGCAGGGGCTGATCGGTCTGCATGAGACGGGCAGCGTCATTCTGGAGACCAACGGCGCGCTCAGTGTGTTTCCGTCTGCGGATAATCGGCCCGCTACGCGCGAGGAACAGAAGCTGGAGCATCTGTATGACGGCATTCCGCTGACGCTGATTCTTGACGGACAGATTCAGCACCGTACGCTTGCGCTCAGCGGCAGAGACGAAAACTGGATCAGCGGCATTCTTAGCCGGCAGGGAATTGAAAGCGCATCCGATGTGCTGGTTGCTCTGCTCAATACGCAGGGCATGCTGCTCATTCAGGAAAAGGGGAAGGATGGCAGGCTGATGTACCTGCGGGCGCTTGAAGCGGACGATGTGAAGTGGTGAGGTGAAGCGGCGGAATGAAACGGAAGATCATCATCATGTGCGTTGTGCTTGCGGCGCTTGCGCTGCTGAGTACGGCAGAGCAGATTGCCGTCAGCAGAATCACAGACGCAGCCCTTGCCCAGGCGCGGGAAGCGATTGAAGAAATCCGGAATGAAGCGCTGATCCCGGCCTATGACCGGATCAGGCAGCTGGATAAGGCATGGGACAGGCAGGCCAGGTGGCTGGAAACGATGGTGGATCACGGGTCGACAGACGATGTGCGGTATGCGTTTTCACGTTTGCTTGCCGCGCTGGAGGCCGGGGACAGAGCGACGGCAATGGTATATGCCAGCGAGCTGGAGGGCGCGATTGAACACGTGTATGAGCGACAGGCGCTGACGCTTGAAAACATCCTGTAAACTGGCGTCGGCATAAGGACAAGCAAAGACCGCTTCCCGGCAATGGGAAAGCGGTCTTGATGCTTCATATTACAGCGCGGCGACTTCTGCGATGATCGCGGCTTCGTCGGGCTTCATGGCTTCGAGCGTACGGGAAAGCAGCTCGTCAAGCTCCCAGCCCAGCAGCTCTGCGCCCTGCGCGATCACCTCGCGGGAGCAGCCGGCGGCAAATCCTTTCGCCTTGTACTTCTTCTTGAGGCTCTTGAGATCCATATCGGTGATACTGCCGGAGGGGCGCATCTTGGCGCATGCGCCGATGAGGCCGGTCAGCTCATCGCAGGCGAAGAGCACCTTTTCCATCTGATGCTCGGGCACGACGTCGGTACACAGCCCGTAACCGTGGCAGACGACCGCGTGAATCAGACGCTCGTCGGCGCCGCCTGCTTCAAGCAGCTCGACGCACTTTTTGCAGTGCTCGTCCGGCCACTGCTCAAAGTCGATGTCGTGCAGCAAACCGACGACGGCCCAGAAGTCTGCTTCACCGCCGAAGCCAAGCTCCTGCGCCATGCGGCGCATGACCTTCGACACAGTGATGGCATGGGTGAGGTGGAAGGTTTCGCTGTTATACTGGCGCAGCAGCGCCATGGCCTGTTCGTATGTCATGGGAAAGACTCCTTTTTGTATCATTGCTTCTGGTATTATACCAACTGAAAAAAGGGCTGTCAATCGTCATCCGCGCGCACGCCGGAGGGCGCGACTGCCGTCAAATCGCCGATGCGCGTTTGCGCCTCCTGTGTTATAATGATCCGGGAGGGATGCATGTGTTCACAAGGATGAAAAGCCTGCTGCTTGAGCGCTATCCGGTGAGGAAGACATGGAAGCAGAAGAGCGCATTTATTGAATATGTGAAGGCATACGCAGAGGAGATGGAAATGCCTGTGACCGTCGAGGAAGGCGGCAGATACGTGCGCTCGCGCAACGTCGTATTGGGCGATCTGAAGCGGGCGCGCATGTTGATCACGGCGCACTATGACACCTGCGCCAGGCTGCCGTTTTCCAATTTTATGACGCCGAACAACTGGCCGATCGTCATCCTGACGGAGGGGATCCTCATTGCGCTTATCGCTGCGGCAGGCGTCTGGCTCGGCGGCGCGGCGGGCGATCTGATGCGTGCGGCTGCGTGGCCGGGCTGGCTTGCATGGATGCTGGGTTTTGCGCTTGGCGTGTCGGTTTCGGCGGCGCTGCTGGCGCTGATGCTGATCGGCCCGGCCAATCCGCACAACGCGAACGACAATACGTCCGGCGTGACGTTTGTGCTTGGCGCCATGGAAAGGCTTAAGGCGCGGACGGACGTCGCGTATGTTCTCTTTGACAACGAGGAAAAGGGGCTGCTCGGCGCGTCGGCGTTTATTGCCGCGCATCCGCAGGCCGCAAGGCGGTGCCTTGTGGTGAATATGGACTGCATCGGCGATGGAAGCACGCTGCTGTACACGGGCACAAAGCGGGCGATGGCGCATCCGCTGGCGAAAAAGATTGAGGCGGCGCTTTTGGATACGGCGTCGCAGTATGCGCTTTTCGCCGTTTCGGGCGAGTTTCCCAAATGGCTGTATCCGTCCGATCAGATGCTGTTTCCACGCGGTACGGCGTTTGCCGCGCTGAAGGGAAAGCGGCTTTTGTACCTTGACCGCATTCACACGGCGCGCGATACGGTGCTCGATGAAAAGAACCTTGCCTGTCTGCTTGATGTGATTGAAAAGAGCATATAATACGATTCTCAAATCAATCTGAGCCGCCTTTTTGCATATTTTCCGTCCTGTCGTTGCTTCGTTTCAGTCAACGTAGCGCTGCTGCGCTTTCTTCCAGTCAGTTTAGACAGGACAAAGAATCTGCTGAGAATTCAGGCCATTCTGATCTGAGAACAGTATAAAACGGGGCGGCGGAGATGATCCGCCGCCCTGAAATGTGATTAGGCCAATCTTTACAGCTTAGGAAAAAAACGCCTTCGGGTTATTTGAGCACCACATTCTTTGCGCCCAGCATGTCGTTCAGCGCGTCCATCAGCGCCTTTGTCGGGCGCACCTCAAGCTCTTTGGGCGCGCGCAGCTTTGCGCCTGTGCTCTCGATATAGAGCACGACGGAGCATGCGCCTGCGCTTCGGGCAAGAATCGGCTTGACCATGCCGATGGCGCTCTCGGAGGGCAATCGCAGATACAGCGTTTTGCCCGGGAGCGTTTGAGAATCGTCAACCTTCTGCGAGGGGACGGGCGCGCCGAAGGACGGTTTGCCGATGGTGCCCAGCTGCTCGATTTCCACATTGGTCAGCAGCGGCTCCACCGTATCAAGAATCAGCTTGGGCGCTTCGTCCTCGCGGATGGAAAGCCTGCCGCAGAGGATCACCGCCGTATCGGGCGCAAGGTCTGTCGCCACGCGCTCAAGCACCTTGGGGAAGACCAGCGATTCGATCGTACCGGTCAGGTCCTCAAGCGTAGCAAAGCCCATGAGGTTTCCTGCCTTGGTCGCTTTCTGCCGCACTTCGGTGAGCATGCCGCCCATCTGTACGCGCATGCCGTCGTGCGCGAGGCCGCCGTCCGGTCCTTCCGTGATTTCCGCCAGAGCGGCGGTGTTCATGCCAAGGCGCGAAAGGTTTTTCGTGTAGTCGCTGAGCGGATGGCCGGTGATGTACAGGCCGGTGACGCTTTTTTCAAAGCTTAGCTTTGTGCGCAGATTGTAATCGGGGATATGGGGCAGGGGAGGAACGACCTCCTCAAGCATGCCGTCGCCGAAGAGGGATATCTGGCCCTCGATGTTTGAGCGCCGCGTGCGGTTTGCGCCGTCGAGCGCATTTTCGTATACGGCCATCAGCTGCGCGCGGTTTGCGCCCGTGCAGTCAAAGGCGCCTGCCAGGATCAGCGATTCCACGACGCGCTTGTTGACCTGGTCGTTGCACATCCGCTTGCAGAAATCATAGATATCCTTGAACGCGCCTGAACGTCTGCGGACGTCGATGATGGAATCGATCGCCTTGTCGCCGCAGGACTTGATGGCGCCCAGACCGAAGCGGATGCCGGGCACGCCGTCGGCATTTGCGCCGACGGAGAATTTGCGGATGGACTGGTTGATGTCCGGCGGGAGCAGCGGAATGCCGTGCTTGCGGCAGTACTGCGAATACTCGGCGACCTTGCCGCTGTCGCCGGAGACGGAGTTGAGCAGGGCGGCGAAGAACTGCACGGGATAATGGCGCTTGAGCCAGCCCGTGCGCACGGCGACGACGCCGTATGCCGCCGCATGGGATTTGTTGAATGCATAGGAGGCGAACGCTGTCATCTCGTCAAACAGATGGCTGGCGGTTTCTGCCGGCACGCCGTTGCGCACGCAGCCCGGCACGACAATTTCTCCGTTTTCCACCAGACCGTTGATGAAGATCTCGCGTTCCTTTTCCATCACGTCGTGCTTCTTCTTGCTCATTGCGCGGCGCACGAGGTCGCTGCGGCCATAGGAATAGCCAGCAAGATCGCGCACGATCTGCATGACCTGCTCCTGATAGACCATGCAGCCGTATGTGACGGAGAGACTGGGCTCGAGCTTTTCATGCAGGTAATGGATGGATTCGACGGAGTTTTTGCCCTCGATATAGCGGGGAATGGAATCCATCGGGCCGGGGCGGTAGAGGGAGATAGCGGCGATGATGTCCTCGAAGTTCTGCGGCTTCATGTTGGCGAGGAAGGCGCGCATGCCGCCGGATTCCAGCTGGAATACGCCGTCCGTCTCGCCTTCGGAGATCATGTCGTATACGGCCTTGTCGTCAAGCGGGATGTCCTCCGCCTTCATGTCAACGCCTGCGTCGCGCATCAGGTTCAGCGCGTCGCGGATGACGGTGAGCGTGCGAAGCCCCAGAAAATCCATCTTCAGCAGGCCCAGCCGCTCGATGGTGCCCATCGGGAACTGCGTGGTAATGACGTCGTCGTTGCGCTGCAGCGGCACGTATTCGGTGACGGGCTTATCGGTGATGAGCACGCCTGCGGCATGTGTGGAGGCATGGCGCGGAAGGCCCTCGAGCGCGCGGCTCATGTCGATGAGCTTTTTCACGCGGTCGTTTTCCGCATAGTTCTTCTTCAGCTCCGGGGAGATCGTCAGCGCGCGGTCGAGCGTCATGTTCAGCTCAAAGGGGATGGATTTGGAGACCGCGTCGACCTCCGCATACGGATAGCCGAGCACGCGGCCGACGTCGCGCACGACGGCGCGGGCGGACATCGTACCGAAGGTGATGATCTGGCTGACGTGATCCGGGCCGTAATGCCTGGCGACATAGTCGATGACCTCCTGCCTGCGCTCGTAACAGAAGTCAACGTCGATATCGGGCATGGAGACGCGCTCTGGGTTAAGGAATCGCTCAAAGAGCAGGCTGTACTTGAGCGGATCGAGCTGGGTGATGTGCAGGCAGTAGGCGACGATGGAGCCTGCGCCGGAGCCGCGCCCCGGACCGACGACGATGCCCTGGCTGCGCGCATAGCGGATAAAGTCCCAGACGATCAGGAAGTAATCGACATAGCCCATCTTGCTGATGACGCCGATCTCGTATTCAAGCCGTTCGCGCGCCTCATCGGTCACGGGCTGGTAATGCTCCTGCAGCCCTTCCTCGCACAGGCGGCGCAGCATCTGCTCGCTCGTCTCGCCCGGCGCAGTCTTAAAGCGCGGCAGTTTGGTCTGTCCAAAGACAAAATCGACCTTGCAGCGTTTGGCAATCTCCTCTGTGCGCTCCACTGCGTCCGGCCAGGCTTCAAAGAGCTGCTTCATTTCCGCTTCGCTCTTGACGTACAGCTCGTCCGTCTCGTGGCGCATGCGGTTTGTATCGTCAAGCGTCTTGCCTGTCTGGATGCACATGAGCACTTCCTGCGCCGGCGCATCCTCGCGCCGGAGGTAATGGCAGTCGTTGGTGGCGATCATCGGAATGCCGGTCGCCTCGCTCACGCGCACAAGCCCGGGCAGCACGGTCTTTTCGTCTTCCAGGCCGTGGTTCATCAGTTCGATGAAGTAATTGCCCTTGCCGAAGATGGCTTCCATCTCGCGCGCATATGCGCATGCGCCCTCAAAATTGCCGTCGAGCAGCAGGCGGCTGATCTTCCCGGAAAGACAGGCGCTTGAAGCGATCAGGCCTTTGCTGTATTTTTTCAGGCATTCAAGGTCCACGCGCGGTCGGTAATAGAAGCCGCGCGTCCAGGCTTCGCTGACCAGATGCGTCAGGTTGCGGTAGCCTTCCTCATTTTCGCACAGCAGGATCAGGTGATTTGTGCCGCGATAGCCGTTAGCGGCGCTGCGGTCGTCCATGTTGTCGCAGGTGTAGATTTCGCAGCCGATGACCGGATGAATGCCGCGCTTTTTGGCTTCGGTGTAAAAGTCGATCACGCCGTACATCGCGCCGTGGTCGGTGACGGCGCAGGCGTCCATGCCCAGCTCCTTGACGCGGTCAAGCAGAGGGCCGATCCGGTTTGCGCCGTCCAGCAGGCTGTATTCGGTGTGAAGATGCAGATGGGCAAAGGCCATGTTCCGTCTCCTTTCCGCTCAGGGCGTATGATCGGCAAAGTCCATTGTGAAGAGAAGCGGCAGCGCAGTATCCGGCGACATGCGGGTTTCAAACGTGATTTGAACCGTTTCATTCCATGTCTCGTATGTGTCCCACAGCTCCGGTCCGGCCGGGCCGGTGATCGCTGCGCGGTAACAGACGAAGCTGCGGCCGCCGAATTCGCGCATGCGCACATCGGTCGCGCCTGCGCTCATATAGTGGTGGATAAGCTCCTTTTGAGGATAAGAAAGAATGCTGTCGCGGGCTGCGTTTTCATAGCAGAAGACGTACAGTACGCCGTCCTCCTGCGTGGTGATGCTGCCGGCGTAGAGCGCGTCGCCGCCGTTTTGGTAGTTTTCCTCCGTGTGGTCGCGCAGGACGGCGGTTTCCGGGACACGCATGGTGAATCCAAAATCGGTAAATTCAAGCGTCTGCCCGCCCTCAAGGGGCGCAATCGTGCGCATATCCAGCGCGCGCAGGCCAAGGGCAAGCGCCATCCCCAGCAGGAAGCAGACGATCAGCGCGAGGATATACTGCAGTATATTTTTCCTGTTCATTGTTTTCCTCATCCATCAGAAAATTGTCAGCCTATTCAAAGAGCCCGTCAGATTCAAAAACAAGACCGGCTGCGGCGGAAAAAGGCTCCACCGTCTGCCATGGCGGCAAATCCCCTTTCAGGCAGTCCGGATTGTCCTATTATTGTAATCTTTTCGCGCGAATGTGTCAACGAAAGAAACCGGCATTGCAACCAAATACAAAGCTATGCTATAATATAACCATCTATGCAGAATTGAAAGACGCAAAGGAAGGGGGCATGCCGCATGGCGTTTTGTTCATTTGATGAAAGCGCTGCGCTGTTTGATGCCACGCCCGTGGAGAATATGTTTATCACCGAGTACATGCTCCGTGCTCCGGGTGATTTTGTGAAGGTGTATCTGTACGGCCTGATGCTCTGCTATCATCACGCGCCGCGCATGAGCCTTCTGTCTATGGCCAGGGATCTGGATATGACGGACGAGGAGATTGAGCGCGCGTACAGATACTGGGAGAGGGAAGGGCTTGTCCGCAGGACGGGCGACAATCCGGTTGCCTACACATATTATAACCTCAAGCAGATGACGCTCACCCGCGCAGAAAAACCGGGCGAGCAGCTCTACAACCGGCATTTCATGGATGAAATCCACAGGATTCTCGATGCGCAGACCGTTGGAGACAACGACATCCAGACGATCCTTGACTGGACGGACGTATACGAGCTGCCGGAGGAAGTCGTCGTGATGCTGCTGCGCAGCGAAAAGGAAAAGAGCCGGACAGGCCGCGTATCCCTCAAGATTGCCGACAAAACGGCAAAGGAATGGGCGCAGAGCGGCGTGCGCACGCTGGAGGACGCCGACAGGATGCTGATCCTCAGCGGCGAGCGGGAGAAGGAGCTGCGCAGGCTGCTTGCCCGCCTGGGCATGCGCCATGCGCCGAGCGAGGATGAGAAGGATCTCTACCGCAAGTGGACGCAGGAATGGGGCTTCACGGCCGAGGCCGTGCAGGAGGCCTGCCGCGAGACGACGAAGGGCACGCCGACGATGGCGTACCTCGACGGCATCCTGCTGCGGCAGCACCAGCTTGGCCGCCACGACGCAAGGCAGATGGTCAGCGGCATCAGCACGGAGCGGACGGAAAGGGATTTTGCGCGCGAGGTGCTTGCCGGCCTTGGCCGCACGGGCATCACGCCGACAGCGGACGATCTTGCGCTCATCGAGGGCTGGCGCAGGGACGGCAACAGCGAGGAGATGATCCTCCTGGCGGTGACGGCGGCGCACAGGCGCAGGGACGGCGGCACGATGGACGACGTCGCCGCGTGGCTTGAGACGTGGAAGAAGCAAGGGCTTGCGACGGTGGAAGCCGTGCGCAGCGATACGGAGCGCAAAAAGCAGCTCAATGCGCAGCTGCGGGAGATTTACGAGGCGGCGGGCCTGGAAAAGAAGGTCAATCAGCCGGATCGCGACCTGCTCTGCCGCTGGATGGGCGAGATGGGCATGCGCATGGAGCTGCTGCTGCTTGCCGCACAGTATGCCCGGGGAAGCGGCGCACCGATGATGACGGTGAACAGGATTGTGCAGGACTGGCACCGCGCCGGAATCACCACGGAGAAGGCCGCGCGGGAAGAACACGAAAGCCATGTGCGCACAGGAAAAGAAGCCGCGCCTGCGCAGCGGACGGATACCCTGCAGCGCTATACGCCGGAGGAACGCCGGGCCACATACAGCGCGGCTGTGCTTGATTTTGACGAGGAGGACGCCTGATGCTCAGCAGAGAGAACGTGACAAGAGAGGCGCTGTCCGCGCTGGAGGCACAGCGCGCCCGGAATCTGGCGGAGGAAAGAAACCGGAGAACGGAAGCGTCCGAAAAGTGCGGCGAGATCAAAGCGCTGCTTGAAAAGCGGCAGCAGCTGTTTTTTGCCGGGATGCGCGGCGCGTTCGCCTCGCCCGCAAAGGCGCAGGAGATTTCCGGACAGATGCAGACGCAGATGGAAGCGATCAACGGGCAGCTGCGCGCTGCGCTGGTGCGCGCCGGTTTTGACGGGGATTATCTCCAGCCGATATACCGCTGCAGCGTCTGCAGGGATACGGGCTATGTCGGCGAGCCGGTGCATGAGATGTGCGCGTGCCTGAAACGCGCGGTGATGAACAGGCTCTATCAGGCGGAAGGCCTGCAGGGGCTTGAAAGGGAAAACTTCGCCGCGTTTGACGAGCGTATTTTCCCGGATGAACCGATCGAGGGCAGAAAGGGTTCTCAGCGGGCATTCATCCGCAGGTGCAGGGAATACTGCGAGGGATATGCCGACGCTTTCAGAGCGGATGTGGGAAAGGGGCTGCTGCTGTGCGGCAGATCCGGCCTTGGCAAGACATTCCTGATGAACTGCGTCGCGCAGCGCGTGCTGGAGCGCGGATATTCCGTCGTCGTCGTTTCCGCATACAAGCTGATTGAGGCCATGCGCCGCTACCAGTTTGGAGAGGACGACGCGCAGCAGGTACAGGATATGCTTTCCTGCGATCTGCTGTGCATCGACGATCTGGGCAGCGAGCCGATGCTGCGCGGGGTGACGGTCAGCTCTATCTATCACATCATCAACGAACGGCGGAACGCTTCAAAGGCGATTGTCGTGACAACGAACTGCGACAGCGACCAGCTGTATGAAAAGTACGACGACCGCATCGGCGCAAGGCTGACAGATCCCAGCCGCATGACGGTGATCCCCTTTGTCGGCGTCGACGTCCGCCGTTTTGCCGCCAAAGGGCTGTGAATCACAGATAGACGCGGATGTCGCGGGCAAGTTGTTCTTCCAGATGGATAAGACGCTTGCAGACGTCCTTGGCGCTTTCGTCCGCGGCTTCGTATTCGTTGAGGTATTTGGAAAGCGACTTGACGCCCATGTTGCAGCCGTCCGTCATCAGGTCTGCGATGGAGGCGTCGGTGGGGCTGACCATCAGCTCGACGTTGGTCTTGACAGTGGACATGGTTTTCGCCATGAAATTGGGCTCCTTGCCCGTGTCCTTAAAGCGGTCAAGAGCGGATTCAATCTCCGTCTTCAGCTTCTCGTGTTCCGCTTTGCTGGTATGCAGCAGGGTGTAAAGCTGCTTGCTTTTCACGCTCTCCAGCACGTCGTCGATGGATGATACGCCCATCTTGACGCCGGCGTCGCATTCGCGCAGCAGGCGGATGGTATCCTGTTCAATCATAGAAAAACCTCCCGAATGATGATGCGTTTAGTGTGTCCGCCGGGCAGAAAATGATACAAAAGAAGCGACATAAAAACAGGCTGTGCCGGAAGCAACCGGTACAGCCTGTTTTGTTTGAAAAGAGAAATCCACCAGCTCCGCTGGTGGAGGTTAAAGCTTATAGCTATACATAAAAAACCTCCTATGATACATTGAAATAGACCTGGCAGTCGCACAATGTAAGAATAGGAGGAGTGTCATAATGAAGAATGACTATGAAAGCTTAGCACATACAAAGTGGCGGTGTCAATATCACATAGTAATAACCCCGAAGTATCGTAGACAGGCAATATATGGGAAATACAAAGCAGAGATCGGGAAAATAATTCGAACAATATGTGAAAGATATGATGTAGAAATTATAGAAGCAAATGCGTGCGTAGATCATATACACATGTTAGTAGCGATTCCACCGAAGATGGCAGTATCAAGATTTATGGGGATACTGAAAGGGAAAAGTGCATTGATGATATTTGATCGGTTTGCGAATTTAAAATACAAATATGGTAATCGACATTTCTGGTGTAGAGGATATTTTGTAGATACAGTAGGGAGAAACAAAACAGCGATCCAAAAATATATTCAAAACCAGATTGCAGAGGATAAAGTAGTAGAACAGATAAGCATGAAGGAATATATTGACCCGTTTACGGGTGAGCAGACAGAGAAAGGCAAATGAAAAGGCCGCCCGATGAGGGCGGCTAGCCAGTAACACTGGTGCGACTGTCAGGTTATTCAGAGCGCGAGTAGCGCTCGCTGGTATCAGGCCCTTATAGGGCCCAATCAAGCCACCGGCTTAGCCGGTGGTTTTGACTTCTGTGCGGCTTAAAGCATTCGGGTCATGTTTTCATAGGTGGATGTGCCTATGCGGATCAGCGCAAAAAGGAAAAGGAGTATAAACAATGCGATGAGGCATCGCCTGATCATGGGGCACATGAGGACTCCTTTCCTGCCTTAGAGCAGCCCGGCGGCCTGAAGCTGAGAGCGCAGGTTGTACGTTGCGCCTTCCAAAGACGTGTAGTCAATCGGATAGATCGACAGCAGCGTCTGCACGGCGCTGATGGCTGTGTTGATCTGACGGCGCGTATCGTTGGAAATATACGGCGCGGAGCCGACCAGCTGATACGCTCTGAACGTCAGGTCATACGCCTCGTTGACCAGCGCCTCAAGCTCCGAGGGCGCCTGAGAGGCGGTAAACTCGTCATGAATCGGGCAGATGTGTTTTCCGATATCGTCCGTGCTCTGCAGCGTGGCAAATTCGCCCAGATACTGGCGGATGGTATTGCCGTAGCTGCCGATGGAATGATAGAGCGGATGCCCGCGCGGGATGAGCACGATGCCGCGATCGTCAACCGTCGACGAGGGACAGTACTGCGTGGCCAGCAGCCCGGAATCCGTGCAGACGGAAACCTGCTTGTGCATGGAGCAGTAGGCGGTCGGTACGCTGCGTTCGTCCCAGTAGTCCGTGATGGTCTTGTAGCCGCTCACGTCGTTGTAGCAGGCGTCGGTCGCCAGCTGTCCGCTGACGCCGCACGTGGTCACGCGCACGAGGCCGTAGTCAGACGGTCTGCCGTCGATGATCTCGCGGGAATCAAGCCCCTTTGCCTTGTGGATCTTTTCCATGAAGGACTGCCACAGCGGGGCAGCGGCATTGCCGCCGGTCGCCTTGGAGGACAGCGCCTTGTAGTTGTCATGGCCGATCCAGACGGAGCCGGCGTACCAGCCTGTCATGCCGGCGAAGAAAACGCCTTTGCTGTCGGAATTGGTGCCGGTCTTTCCGGCGACGACCTGCGAGGAGATTTTCGCCTTGGTGCCGGTGCCGCTCTGCACAGCTTCCTTGAGCATATCGGTGAGCAGATAAGCGGTGGACGCCTTGAATACCTGGCGGCGATCCTGCTGCTGGTGCATGTCGACAACCACGTTGCCCTCGCTGTCCAGAATCCTGGAGAAGGAGATCGGCTGCTGGTAGACGCCCTTGTTGGCGATGGTGCCAAAGGCGACGGCCATCTGCACGGGGGTAAGGCCGGAGGAACCCAGCGCCAGACCGAACGGGTCGGCGTTGATGTTTCTGTCGTCGACGCCCAGCAGATGCAGATAGCTGACGGCCTGATTGACGCCCACATAGCTCATCAGAATCTGCGCGGCGGAGGTGTTGTGCGAATTGCGCAGGGCGTTGCGGAAGGACTGCGGCCCCTTATATCCGCCGCCGCCGTAGTTCTGCGGCCAGGCGTCCTTGCCGCTGGCGTCCTTCCAGCCGGAGATGGGTACGGGCATGTTGTAGGCGATGGAAGCAGGGGACGCGCCCAGATCGATCGCCGGGCCGTAAACCGTCAGCGGCTTGATGGAGGAGCCGACGGGCATATTCATGTCGCTGGCGCGGTTGAGCGTCTTGCGCGCGGTCGGCTTGTAGCGTCCGCCGACGATCGCCTTGAGCTCGCCTGTGCGGTAATCGTAGATGCACGCTGCCGCCTGCGGCTGCTCGATTTCGGTGTATGTGCCGTCCGCGTTGCGGGACTGGTAGACCTTGTCGGACGGATCGCGCAGGCGCGGATAATCATCCCAGGTAGCCAGCGTATCTTCAAGGATCTGCTGAATCTCCGTATCCAGACACAGATACACGCTGTAGCCGCCGGTGCGCAGCTTGTTTTCCATCGCGTAGCGGTTGGCGGAGGTATCCTCGAGGCCGTTGAGGTCAAGAAAGGTGTCCACCACGTCGCTGATGGCGTATTCGACATAATGCGGATACGCGTACATATCC
>JAFQOY010000016.1 GCA_017412025.1 Clostridia bacterium
ACTGGCGTTCCTTCTGCCGCGATTGGCTGCTGGGCCTTGGCATCAAGGAGGAGAGCCTGCGCCTGCGCGACCATGAGCCGGAGAAGCTGGCGTTCTACTCCAAGGCGACCACCGACTTTGAGTTCCTCTTCCCGTTCGGCTGGGGCGAGCTCTGGGGCATCGCCGACCGCACCGACTACGACCTCAAGCAGCATCAGGAGCACTCCGGCAAGGGCATGGAGTACATGGATCCGGTGACGAACGAGAAGTACATCCCGTACTGCATCGAGCCGTCCCTGGGCGTTGACCGCATGGTGCTGGCCTTCCTGTGCAATGCCTATGAGGAGCAGGAGCTTGAGGGCGGCGATGTGCGCAACGTGCTGCACTTCCATCCGGCGCTGGCGCCGTACAAGTGCGCCGTGCTGCCGCTGCAGAAGAACAAGCTTGGCGGCCTGGCGACCGAGGTGTACGAGAAGCTCTCCAAGCACTTCATGGTCGATTATGACGAGACCGGCTCCATCGGCAAGCGCTATCGCCGTCAGGACGAGATCGGCACGCCGTACTGCATTACCGTCGACTTTGACACGCAGGAGACCGGTATTGTCACCGTCCGTGACCGCGACACCATGACGCAGGACAAGGTGCATATCGACGATCTGGTTGCCTACATTGCCAAGAAGATTGAGTATTAAGTAAACTGAAAAGCTGCCAAAGATGCTTCTTTCGGAAGAAAAGCGTCCGGCAGCTTTTCTTTTTTCGCGCAGGGGAAGGAAACGGCATGCTGATTCGTCTGTTTGGTGGAAGAATGACCTGAAACGAATGAAAAAGAGGGGAGGCGGCATATGTTTGAAATGCTTCTGAGGGAAGCGACGATGGTCATGGCGCAGATTCATGATTCCCTGATGCGCCTGAACGATGGATTTGAATTGAGCCTGGGCGACAAGGACTGGCACTTTATCATGATGGCCATCCTGGCGATGATGCTCTTCTGGGTGGTGCATTTTGTCTTCAGCCGCCTGGCCAAATGGAGCGTCACGGCGGTGTCGTTCATCTATGTGTTTACGGTGATGACGGGGCTTGGCTTTGCCATTGAGATCGGCCAGCGGATTACGGGCACGGGTGAGATGGATTTTGCAGACGTCGTCGCCGGGATGTACGGCGTACTGGCATTTTTTGCAGTCTATACCGTATATCGTCTGGCGCTGCTGGCTGCGGGCGGGATGATGCGCCGCAGAAAAAGAAAATAATACGAACAAATGTTCTTGAAAAATGCAGGGAATGTGGTATAATGATGTCGGCCTGACAGGATTTAAGCGCTGAATCGGGCCGGCTTTTTCTTGTATTTGCAGGATAGACATGATAAAATATACTCGTATGAATCTGCACATTCACATGTATTGCAATAAAGGAGAACAAACTTGGCAACGACAGTAGGGCTCATTTCTCTGGGATGCAGCAAGAACCGCGTGGATTCCGAGCAGGCGCTCGGCTTCCTGCGCGAGAAGGGCTACCAGATTGTATCCGATCCGGCGAAGGCTGAGGTCATCATCGTCAATACCTGCGGCTTTATCCAGCCGGCGAAGGAAGAGGCGATTTCCACCATTTTTGAGATGGCGGAGTATAAGGAAACAGGCAGGTGCCGCCTGCTGATTGCGACGGGCTGCTTTGCTCAGCGCTATCCGGAGGCGATTCTGGAGGAGATGCCGGAGGTTGACGTGATCATGGGCGTCAACGAGTACCAGAAGCTTGACGACGCGATCCGCGAGGCGACGGAAGGCGCGCGCCCCGTGTATACGCACGACGACGGTCAGTTCCACGAGTTTGGCCGCGTGCTGACGACGCCGAAATACAGCGCATACATCCGCATCGGCGAGGGATGCGACAACTGCTGCTCCTACTGCGCGATTCCGCTGATCCGCGGCGGCTACCGATCCAGGCCGAAGGTGGATATCCTTGCCGAGGTCAGGCGTCTGGCGGCGGAGGGCGTGAAGGAGTTCACGCTGATCGCTCAGGATACGACGCGCTACGGCACAGATCTGGGCGGGCCGAGCAGGCTGCCGGAGCTGATTGAAGAGGTTGCGTCGATTCCGGGCGTCGAGTGGCTGCGCACGCTGTACTGCTATCCCGAGCGCGTGGACGACAGGCTGCTGGATACCATCGCAAGATTGCCCAACGTCTGCAACTATCTGGATCTGCCGATGCAGCACATCAGCCAGCATATCCTCGATGATATGAACCGCACCGACACGAGCGAGCATATCCGGGAGGTATGCCGCAAGTTCAAGGAGCGGGGCATGATGCTTCGTACGACGATGATGGTCGGTTTCCCGGGCGAAACGGATGCAGACTTTGAAGAACTGATGGACTTTGTCCGGGAGACGAAGTTTGACCGCATGGGCGCGTTCACCTTTTCGCCTGAGGAGGGCACCGTTGCGGCGGAGATGGACAACCAGGTGGACGAGGAGATCAAGCAAGCGCGCTATGACGAGCTGATGACGGCGCAGCATGCCATCTCCCTTGCGCAGAACAGGGCGCGCATCGGTACCACCTGCCGCGTGCTGGTGGAGCGCAAAAAGGGCAGCCGCTATGTCGGCCGAAGCGAGTTTGAAGCGCCGGAGACCGACGGAAACATTTATTTCGGCTCTGAAGAGCCGTGCGCAGTCGGTGAGTTTGTAAGCGTCCGCATCACCGGCGCCAGAGCATATGACCTGATGGGAGAACGCGTATGAGCAAGTTCATTTCATTTTTCAAGGAACTCAATCTGCCCAACAAGCTGACGCTGCTGCGCATCGTGCTGGTGCCGGTGTATCTGGTGCTGCTGGCGTATGGTTTCAGCTGGCCGGCGCTGGCTGTGTTTGCCGCCGCGTCGCTGACGGATATGCTCGACGGCAAAATCGCGCGCAAGTACAATCTCATCACCAATTTCGGCAAGTTCATGGACCCCATCGCCGACAAGCTGCTCACCCATACGGCGTTCATCATGCTGTGCAGCCTGGGCAGGCTGAATGCGGTCGCCTGCATCATCTTCATCGCGCGCGAGTTTGTGGTCTCCGGTCTGCGTCTTTGCGCGGTGGAGCAGGGGCATGTCATCGCCGCCGGCATGAGCGGCAAGGTGAAGACCGTCCTGCAGATGATCCTTGCGATGCTGCTGACGGTGACCTCCGGCAATCTCGTGACGGATCTGGTGATGCTCGCCGCCGCCGTGATGACGCTGTATTCGATGGCGGAATATGTCTGGCAGAATCGAGCGGTGCTCGGCGGGGCAAAGTAAGCGTACAGGAGGGCGGCGGATGATTGCAGAAATTGTCGCCATCGGTACGGAACTGCTCATGGGGCAGATTGTCAACACCGATGCGCAGTATCTTTCGCGCAGGCTGCAGAGCCTGGGCATTTCGGTTTATTATCATACGACTGTGGGCGATAATCCGCAGCGCATGCGCGACACGCTTGCGCTGGCGCTCTCTCGCAGCGACGTGGTGATCACCACCGGCGGTCTCGGCCCGACGCAGGACGATATTTCCAAGGAGACGGCTGCGCAGCTGCTTGGGCTTGATATGGTTTTTGATGAAGGCAGCTGGCATGCGATCAGGGGCTATTTTGACAGGCTGGGCCGTCCGTGCCCGGAAAACAACAGGAGGCAGGCGATGTTTGCCGAGGGCAGCGTGATTCTGCCCAACGCCTGCGGTACGGCGCCGGGCATGATGGTGGAAAAGGACGGCAAAATGGTCATCCAGCTGCCGGGACCGCCGCATGAGATGGCGGATATGTTCGAGCGTCAGGTCTATGCGCGTCTGGCGCAGAGGACGGGCGGCTGCATCGCTTCCCGCTATATCCGCATCTACGGCATGGGCGAGTCGCACGTGGCGCAGCTGTGCGGCAGATGGATTGAAAATGAAGGCGAAGTGACGGTCGCGCCGTATTGTCAGCCGGGCGAATGCCAGCTCCGCGTGACGGCGCGCGGCGAAAGCGAGCACGAAGCGCTTGAAAAGGTGTTGCCCGTGGTCAGGGAGATCACCGCGCTGCTGGGCGAGGGCGTATACGCCGTGACGCCGACGAGCGAAGGCTCGATGGAAGAGATCGCAGGCAGAGAGCTGACGGCGAGAGGGCTGACTGTGGCGACGGCGGAGAGCTGCACCGGCGGCCTTGTCGCGGCGAAGCTGGTCAATTATCCGGGTATTTCGCAGGCGCTTGGCGAGGCGCATGTGACCTACGCCAACGAGGCGAAGGTGCGCTACTGCGGCGTGAGGCCGGAGACGCTTGAGCGCTATGGCGCGGTGAGCGAGCAGACGGCGCGCGAGATGGCGCAGGGCCTGCGCGAGCGCAGCGGCGCGGATATTGCCGTATCCACCACGGGCATTGCAGGCCCGTCCGGCGGAACGAAGGAAAAACCCGTCGGTCTGGTCTATGTCGGCTGCGCGGACGCAAAGGGCGTGCGCGTGGAAAAGCTTCAGCTGACAGGCTCCAGGGAGAGGATACGGAATCTTGCCGCGCTTCGCGCGCTGGACATGGTCCGCAGAGCGGCGATTGAATACGGGAAAGCATGACCGGCAGGCACGGGCGAAGGCTTCAATGTGTCCGCGCAGCGTCGGTATATGAACAGATTTGCAGGATAAAGGAGACGGAATATGGCTACCAAGAAGAGCGCCAAGGCGGCTGCCGCTGCCGAGGTAGAGGTGAACGAGAAGAAGCGGGCGCTGGATATGGCGCTGGCCGGCATTGAAAAGCAGTTTGGCAAGGGCTCGATCATCCGCATGGGCGAGCGCGCTGTGCAGGACATTCAGGTGATTCCCACCGGCTGTCTGGATCTGGATATTGCGCTGGGCGTGGGCGGTCTGCCGCGCGGCCGCGTTGTGGAGATCTACGGACCGGAATCCTCCGGCAAGACGACGGTTGCGCTGCATGTCGTGGCTGAGGCGCAGAAGGCCGGCGGCGTGGCGGCATTTATCGACGCGGAGCATGCGCTTGATCCGGTGTATGCCAAGAAACTGGGCGTGGATATCGACCAGCTCTACGTCTCCCAGCCGGATACCGGCGAGCAGGCGCTGGAGATCTGCGAGGCGCTGGTTCGCTCCGGCGCGATTGACATCGTGGTCATCGACTCCGTCGCCGCGCTGGTGCCCAAGGCTGAAATCGACGGCGAGATGGGCGATTCCTTTGTCGGCCTTCAGGCGCGCCTGATGAGTCAGGCGCTGCGCAAGCTGACGGGCATTGTCAACAAGACGAACTGTACATGCATCTTCATCAACCAGCTCCGCGAGAAGGTGGGCGTGATGTATGGCAATCCGGAGACGACGCCGGGCGGCCGGGCGCTCAAGTTCTATGCCTCCGTGCGCATTGATATCCGCCGCGGCGAGCAGCTCAAGGACGGCTCGAACATCGTGGGCAACCGCACGAAAGCGAAGGTTGTCAAGAATAAGGTGGCGCCGCCGTTCCGCGTGGCAGAGTTTGACATCCTCTACGGCGAGGGCATCAGCAAGGAAGGCAGCCTGCTGGACGCTGCCGTTACGCTGGATATCATTCACAAGTCCGGCGCATGGTTCTCCTACGGCGATCAGCGAATCGGCCAGGGCAGGGAGAATACGCGCAAGTATCTCAAGGAGAACCCGGAGTTTGCCAGGGAAATCGACACGCTGGTGCGCGCGGAGATGATGGGCAAAAAGGCGGATGAACTGGAAGCGCCGGTGCAGGAAATCGATGAAGAGGATGACTTTGACGATCTGCCGCTGATGGGCGCGGACGAGTGACGGTTTCTACGGCACATTATCTGAATATGGACGGACGGCTTTTCGGCATGGCGGGAAAGCCGCCCGTTTTTGCGTTTGGGGCTCGCTTTGGGCCGGCGCGGCTTGACAAACGCGCAATGCGCCCTATAATGAAAGCGATTGAGAAAGCACGGGAGGAAAATGCATATGCTGGAACAGGAAGCGATGGCGGTGCTTGTATCGGCGCAGGGCGTAGGATATGCGGGGCGGGAGCGTGTGCTCCGTGCAGCGGGCAGCGCGCTTGCCGTGCTGGAGGAACCGGAGGCATATGCGGATTTGCTGGGCGCAAAGGGCGTGAGCGCTGTGCGCATGGCGCTGGAAAAAGGCGCGCAGATGCTTGATCAAATCGCGCGGGACAATGTGCATCTGATCATGCGCGGCATGCCGGAATACCCGCGGCTGCTTGAATACACCGCGCGTCCGCCGCATCTGCTCTTCTGCCTGGGACAGGCAAACCTCGTCGATTCTTTCCCGATGGCGATTGTCGGCACGAGGAAGGCCAGCAGGTATGGCGCGGAGCAAACAAGGAAGATCGCGCGGGAACTGGCGCAGGAGGGCGTGTGCATCGTGTCCGGCCTGGCGCTCGGCGTGGATGCGTGCGCACACGCTGGCGCGCTTGACGCGCGCGGCAGAACGATTGCTGTGCTGGGCGGCGCGCTTGACCGGTTTTATCCCATGGAAAACTGGAATCTTATGCGGCAGATTGTGGATAACGGCGGCAGTATCGTGTCCGAATATGCGCCGGGCGTGGGACCGAACCGCTACAGTTTTCTGGAAAGGAACAGAATCATTGCGGGCATGAGCCTTGGCACGCTGGTGACGGAGGGGCCGCTGCGCAGCGGCGCGATGCAGACGGCCAGCTGTGCGCTGGAAGAGGGGCGCGAGGTGTTTGCCATTCCGGGAGATATTGACCGGGAGAATGCGGCCATGCCCAATCTGCTGATTGCAGAGGGCGCGCATCTGGTTACGTGCGCGCAGGACATTCTCCGTCAGCTGGTCGTTGAGCCGGACGCAGCCGCGATGCGGGCGGCAGCCGTGCAGGCGGCAGGAAAGAAAAAAAGACGCACTGAACGGAGGGCGAAACCAGAAACGGAGCATGCTGCGGTGCAGAAAGCCGCCGCACCCGATTTGCAGGAGCGGGACGGTCTGGAGCATGCCATCTGCAGCGTGCTCAAAGAAGGCGAGGCGGACTTTGACGCGCTGAGCGAGCGCATCGGCGCAGGCAGCGACGAGCTGGGCGCAGCGCTGATGATGCTGGAACTCGACGGCGTGATCGAGGCGCTGCCCGGCTGCCGATACCGCCTCGCATAAGCGCAAAATACAAAACAATGCGAATAAAAACGCATTAATTAGAAGAGACTTTTGAACAAATTCTTGCATTACGGCCTTGACAGATTCAAAAAGGGCTGGTATCCTTTTTTGCGATGTTTTGTATTCTGCGGCCAGCGGCCGCGAATGTGGAGGAATTCAATTGAGCAGTCAGAAGGCGGCGCATAAGCTGGTGATCGTCGAATCTCCGGCAAAGGCGCGTACCATTTCAAAATTTCTGGGCAGAACCTATAAGGTTGAAGCTTCAAACGGCCATGTGCGCGATTTGCCGAAGTCGCAGCTGGGCGTGGATGTGGAAAATGGGTTTGAGCCCAAGTACATCACTATCCGCGGCAGGGGCGAGGTGCTCGAGCGCATCCGCAAGGAAGCCAAGGGCGCAAAGTCTGTCATCCTCGCGACTGACCCGGACCGCGAGGGCGAGGCCATTTCCTGGCATCTTGCGCATATCCTGGGCATCGATCCTGACAGCGCATGCCGTGTGGAATTCAACGAGATCACCGAAAAGACGGTCAAGAGCGCGATTAAGACGCCGCGAAAGATCAACATGGAGCTGGTGGACGCGCAGCAGGCGAGAAGGATGCTTGATCGTCTTGTCGGCTACAAGATCAGCCCGCTTTTGTGGGTGAAGATCAAGAAAGGGCTGTCTGCTGGACGCGTGCAGTCGGTTGCGACCCGCATGATCGTTGACCGTGAGCAGGAGATTGAGACGTTTGAGCCGGAGGAATACTGGCATGTGACGGCGGACGTCAGCGCAGGCGGCGCGCATCTGAGCGCAAAGCTGCATGCCATTGACGGCCAGCGCGTAAGCCTGCACAGCGGCGAGGAAGCCGCACAGGCGTGCGAGCGCATTGCAAAGGGCGGCTTTACGATCAAATCCGTCAAGCGGGGCGAGCGCCGCAGGCATCCTGCGCCGCCGTTTACGACCTCAAACCTGCAGCAGGAGGCCAGCCGCAAGCTTGGCTTTACGACGGCAAAGACCATGCAGATTGCGCAGCAGCTCTACGAAGGCGTGGATGTTGCCGGGCGCGGCACGCTGGGTCTGATTTCCTATATCCGTACCGACAGCGTGCGTCTTTCGGAGGATGCGGTTTCGGGCGTGAGGGCGGTGATTGCCGAGCGTTACGGCGAGGCCTATGTGCCGGAGAAGCCTGTGGTTTACAAGGGGCGCAAGAGCGCGCAGGATGCGCACGAGGCGATCCGCCCGTCGAATATCGACCTGCGTCCGGAGGACATCAAGGCGTCGCTGACGCGCGATCAGTTCAACCTGTATAAGCTGGTTTACCTGCGCTTTGTCGCCTGCCAGATGGCGGACGCTGTATATGAAACACAGCAGATTGAGATTGAATCCGTGCATGGCGTGACGCTGCGCTCCACGGCGGAAAAGCTTCGTTTTGCGGGTTTCACGGCCGTGTATGAAGAGGGCAGCGACGAAACGGGCGCGGAGAGCGCCGTTGCCGCAACGCTCAGCGACGTGAACGAGGGATGCGGGGCGAAGGTAGAGGATACCGACGCAACGCAGCACTTCACCCAGCCGCCGCCGCGCTATACGGAGGCGTCGCTGGTGCGTGCGCTGGAGGAGAAGGGCATCGGCCGTCCGTCGACGTATGCGCCGACGATTTCCACCATCCTTGCCCGCGGCTATGTGATGCGCGAGAAGAAGCAGCTCTATCCTACGGAGCTTGGCGTGATGATCACGGACATGATGAAGGAATACTTCTCGGATATCGTGGATATCGCGTTCACCGCCGGCATGGAGGAGCGGCTTGACCAGGTGGAAGAGGGCGAGCTTGACTGGCATACGGTCATCTCCGAATTCTACGAACCGTTCAGCCAGACGCTTGCGCATGCTGAGGAATCGATTGAGAAGATTGAGATCAGAGACGAGGTATCCGACGTCGTATGCGACAAGTGCGGCGCGATGATGGTCTACAAGCTCGGGCGCTTTGGCCGCTTCCTGGCCTGCCCCAATTTCCCGGAATGCCGCAATACCAAGGCGATCCAGAAGGAGATTGACGCGCCGTGCCCGGTGTGCGGCGGAAAGCTGCTGGAAAAGACCTCGAAAAAAGGACGCAAGTTCTATGGATGCGAGCGCTATCCGGAGTGCGATTTCGTCTCCTGGGAGATGCCGGTGAGCGAGAAATGCCCCAAGTGCGGGGGATACATGGTCTTCAAGCGCGGACGCAAGGGAGAAAGCTACTGCCTGTGCGCCAATGAAAACTGCCGCGAGAAGATCGCTGCGCCGCAGGAGAGCGACGAGGAATAAACAAACAGAACCTGTTTTTCTGCCTGTCTTTGACGGGGAAACGAGGATAAGATGAATCATGCTACTGTAATCGGCGCCGGCCTCGCCGGATGCGAGGCGGCGTGGCAGCTTGCCCGCCGCGGCGTCGCCGTGACGCTGATGGAAATGAAACCCGATCGCTTTACGCCCGCGCATCACAGCGCGGGCTTTGCTGAATTGGTCTGTTCCAATTCCCTGAGAAGCGATCAGCTGACCAATGCGGTCGGCCTGCTCAAGGAGGAAATGCGCCAGCTGGGCAGCCTCATCATGGAGGCGGCGGATCAAGCACGCGTGCCTGCAGGCGGCGCGCTGGCGGTTGACCGCGAGGCCTTTTCGGCTTATGTGACCGAAAAGATAGAATCGCATCCGCTGATCACGGTTGTGCGCGGGGAATGCTGCGAAATCCCGGAGGGAAACGTGATCATCGCTACCGGGCCGCTGACCAGCGATGCGCTGGCGGAAAAGATCGCCGCGCTTCCGGGGCTTGAGACGCTCAACTTCTACGACGCCGCCGCGCCGATTGTCTCAGGCGAGTCGCTTGATATGACGAAGGTGTTCCGCATGAGCCGGTACGGGCGGGGAGACGACTATCTCAACTGCCCGATGAGCCGCGAGGAGTATATGGCGTTTTATGAGGCGCTGCTCACGGCGGAAAAGGCGGAGGTACACGGCTTTGACGGCACGCAGGTGTTTGAAGGCTGCATGCCCATCGAGGTCATGGCCTCGCGCGGGGAGATGGTGATGGCGTTCGGCCCGATGAAGCCGGTCGGCCTTGTCGACCCGCGGACGGGACGCGAGCCATACGCCGCCGTACAGCTGCGCGCGGAGAACAAAGAGGGAACGATGTATAACCTCGTCGGTTTCCAGACAAGGCTCAAGTGGGGCGAGCAGAAGCGGGTCTTCTCGATGATCCCCGGCCTTGAGAACGCGGAATTTCTCCGCTATGGCGTGATGCACCGCAATACCTTCCTGCATTCGCCGGGCTTCCTTGACGAGCATTATCAGATGATTGCGCGCCCGGGCACGTACTTTGCAGGCCAGATGACGGGCGTTGAGGGCTATGTGGAAAGCGCGTCCAGCGGCATGGTCGCCGGCATTTCGCTTGCGCGGCAGCTGCAGGAAAAGGAACCGGTTAACTTCACGTCATTGACGGCCATCGGCGCGCTGGGCTGCCATGTATCCCGGGCGACGGGCGATTTCCAGCCGATGAACGCCAACTTCGGCCTGATTGACGCGTATCCCAAAAAGATCCGCAACAAGCAGGAGCGCTACGGCGCGATTGCAGCGCGCTCGCTTGACTTTATCGAGGCGCTCAGGAGCAATCCGCTGGCGTGCGACTTTTACCCGGAGGATGCGGAGTGAAACCTGCGCTGACCAAAGCGATATCCCCGGTCAGAACGCTTGCGCGGTATGCTATGATAAAGGCATGCCGGAACAGATGGGAGGAATGAACATGGCACTGATGGGAACGACCATCTGCGCAGTATGCAAGGATGGAAAAATCGCCGTCGCCGGAGACGGACAGGTGACGATGGGCGAAAAGACGATATTCAAATCCACAGCGCGCAAGGTGCGCCGGATATACGGCGGAAAGGTGGTCACCGGATTTGCCGGCAGCGTGGCGGACGCTTTTGCGCTGTGCGACCGCTTTGAAGCGAAGCTTGAGCAGTACAGCGGCAATCTGGAGCGCGCGGCGGTGGAGCTGGCGCAGGACTGGCGCGCAGACAAGGCGATGCGCAAGCTGGAGGCGATGCTGATTGCCGCCTGCGGAGAGACGATGATGATCATCTCCGGCACGGGCGAGGTGATCACGCCGGACGACGGCGTTGCGGCTGTGGGCTCCGGCGGCAACTACGCCATGGCTGCAGCGCGCGCGCTGAAGGAAAACACGGATCTGTCCGCGAAGGAGATTGCGGAGAAGGCGCTGCACATCGCGGCCGACATCTGCGTGTATACCAACCACAACGTCATTGTAGAGGAGGCCTGATGATGGAACTGACGCCCAAACAGATTGTGCGCGAGCTTGACCGCTACATCATCGGCCAGAGCGAAGCCAAGCGCGCCGTCGCCGTCGCGCTGCGCAACCGCTATCGCCGCGCGCAGCTGCCCAAAGAAATCCGCGATGAGATTGTGCCCAAGAACATCCTGATGGTCGGCCCGACCGGCGTGGGCAAGACAGAGATTGCCAGAAGGCTGGCAAGGCTGGTCGACGCGCCGTTTGTCAAGGTGGAGGCGACGAAGTTTACCGAGGTCGGCTATGTCGGCCGCGACGTCGAGTCCATCATCCGTGATCTGGTCGAGGCCAGCGTGCGCATCTGCAAGGAGGAGGCCAGCGCAAAGGTGAAGACCCGCGCGACGGTGCTGGCGCAGGAGCGGATTGTCGATATCATCCTGCATCCGGGCCGCAAGCCCGCCAATCCGATCGATATCCTGCTGGGCAACAAGCCCAGGCAGCCGGAGGTGCCGGAGAGCGAGCGTGCGCAGGTGGCCAGGCGCGCGGAGGATCTGCGCGGACAGCTGCTGCGAGGCGAGCTGGAGGAGCTTGAAATCGAGGTGGAGGTCGAGGATGCGCCCAAGGACGTCGAGATCAACGGCGCGAGCGTCAGCATTGGCTCGATGATGGGCGACATGATCCCCAAGAAGACCAAGATGCGCCGCATGAAGGTGGCGGACGCCCGCCGCCTGCTGATTGCGGAAGAGGAGAGCAAGCTGATTGACATGGACGCCGTGACGGAGGAGGCCATCCGCCGCGCGGAGCAGGACGGCATCGTGTTTATCGACGAAATCGACAAGGTGGCCGGGCGCGCGGCGAACGGACCGGACGTCAGCCGTGAGGGCGTGCAGCGGGATATCCTTCCGATCGTGGAGGGCAGCACGGTGAACACGAAATACGGCGTTGTCCGCACGGATTTCATGCTCTTTATCGCCGCGGGCGCGTTCCATGTGGCGAAGGTGACGGATCTGATTCCGGAGCTGCAGGGCCGATTCCCCGTGCGTGTGAACCTGAAGCCATTGACAAGGGACGACTTCAAGGCGATTCTCAGCCAGACGGATAACGCGCTGACGAGGCAGTATCAGGCGCTGCTGGCGGTCGATCATGTGCATCTGCGCTTTGAGGAATCTGCCCTTGACGCGCTGGCGGCGGCTGCGCAGCAGGCCAACGAGACGAAAGAGGACATCGGCGCGCGCAGGCTGCATACGCTCTTTGAACAGATGCTCGAGGACATCTCCTTCAACGCCGGCGGCGATATGCCGGACGTCGATGTGGTGATCAACGGCGATTATGTGGCGGAGCACCTGGGCGTCGATTCAAAAAAAGTAGACATGAAGCGGTATATCCTGTAAAATATAGGGAGAAGCCGCACCAAATCAAAAGCCGCTTCTTAACCGGGAGCGGTTTTTGATTTCAGGAAAGAAAGCGAGAATCGTCTATGAAGAGACATGCGTATCTGATCATCGCCCATCATCACTTTGATATGCTGGCGCGCCTGATCCGCGCGCTGGACAGTGAGCATGCGGACTTTTTTATCCATATCAACAGGAGCGTCCGCGATTTTGATGAAAAGGCAATTCGTTCTGCAGCGGTAAAGTCCGGCGTGCAGATATTCAGAAAGTATAAGATCACGTGGGGTGCAGATACGCAGATCCGCTGTGAGCTGTTTCTGATGGAGCAGGCGATGAAGGGGCGCTATGATTATTATCACCTGCTTTCCGGCGTGGATATTCCGCTGAAGACGAGCGTGGAGATTGAGGCATTCTTTGAGGGCCAGGATAAGAGCTTTCTGGAGGTCAAACAGGAGACGGATTTGACCGGAACGCTTGAGCGCGTACGCTACTTTTACCCGCTGCAGCCGCTTATCGGCAGGCAGAAGACGGGCAGGGGTTGGCGGTATCTGCTGCTGGATCAGCTGGCTTATGAGAGCCTGAAGCTGCAGAAAATGCTGGGTGTTGACAGAACGAAGAACGCGCCCTTTGCCTATTGCAGGGGCGGAAACTGGTTTTCAATAAGACACGATCTGGTTGCCTGCGCTGTCGGGCAGAGGAAACTGATTGAGCGCTATTTTTACTGCACCATGAACGCTGACGAGATGTTCCTGCAATGCGTAGCGATGGCCTCGCCGCTTAAGGATACCATTGTTAAGGAGAATCTTCGTCTGGTCGATTGGCAGAGAACGGAGCACGGAGGCTGCTCGCCGCATACGTTCACGATGGAGGATTACGATATGCTGGTTGGCAGCGACAGGCTGTTTGCACGGAAGTTTGATCCGGACGTCGATGCGGAAATCATCGATGCGCTCTATGGCAGGCTGGAAACGGCAAAAGGTGAAAATCCCGGTTGACAATGGCAAAAAACCACGCTATAATCTCAATACATATGTTCTTCCCGTTGAAGAAGAGGAGTACGCGAAGCTATCCGTCAGAGAGGGCTGGTCCGCAGGCTGAAAGGCCGCCCGGGAGATGCGAGCGGAATGTCGCTTTGGAGGGACGCGGATGAGGGCTGCTGGCCTCAGTCTGCGCGGGCGCGCCCGATACAGCGCTTTGAGGCGTTCTGCACGACGAAGGCAGGATGTAAATAAAGGTGGTACCACGCAAGCGCTCTTGCGTCCTTTGGGACGGAGCGCTTGTTTTTTGATATTCAGGAGGAAAGCGCATGAATCTGAGCAGTGAAATGGTGCCGGGTCTGTTTCTGCTGATTACGGGTGCAGGCATGGGTTTTTTTGCCGACGGCCTGTGCAAGAAGAAGCAGAACCGGCCGCAGGTCAGGCTGATGGGCGCCGGGCTTGCGATCATCGGTGCGATTCTGATCTTTATTCCCTGAGGGAAAAGCTGCGGCTCCGCTTTTGCCGGAGTCGGCGCAGATGAAGCAAATACACGATTATATCGTTTCAGAAAGGAATCTTGAATCATGGAAATGGAAAAGGTCTATAACCCGCAAGCCATCGAAGGCGACCTGTATAAGGAGTGGGAAGAGTCCGGCGCATTTGTCGCGCAGCGCGTGGAGGGTAAGAAGCCCTTCACCATCGTGATGCCGCCGCCCAACATCACCGGCCAGCTGCACATGGGCCACGCGATGGACTGCACCCAGCAGGATGCGCTCATCCGCTATCACCGCATGAAGGGCGAGCCGACGCTCTGGCTGCCGGGCACCGACCATGCCGCAATCGCGACGGAGGTCAAGATCGTGGAGGCGATGGCGAAAGAGGGCCTGACGAAGAAGAGCCTGGGCCGCGAGAAGTTCCTTGAGCGCGCCTGGCAGTGGAAGAAGGATTACGGCGGACGCATCGTGCATCAGCAGCGCCGCATGGGCGTCTCCTGCGACTGGAGCCGCGAGCGCTTCACCATGGACGAGGGCTGTTCCAAGGCTGTGCGCGAGATCTTCTGCCGCCTGTATGAAAAGGGGCTGATCTACCGCGGCAACCGTCTGGTCAACTGGTGCCCGATGTGCCAGAGCGCGATCTCTGACGCTGAGGTTGAGCACAAGGAGATGGACGGCAACTTCTGGCATCTGCTCTATCCGGTCAAGGAGACGGGCGAATACCTGGAACTGGCCACCACCCGCCCGGAGACGATGCTGGGCGATACCGCCGTGGCGATCAACCCGGAGGATCCGCGCTATGCGCATCTGCATGGCTGCCATGTGGTTCTGCCGCTGATCAATAAGGAAATCCCGATCGTCTGCGACGAGCATGCCGATATGGAGAAGGGCACCGGCGTGGTGAAGATCACCCCGGCGCACGACCCGAACGACTATGAGGTTGGCCAGCGTCACGATCTGCCGCTGGTGCGCGTGTTCACCTATGACGGGCATATGACCGGCGCAGAGGATAAGGCTGCGTATGAAGAGATGATGGCCTCCGGCAAGGGCGGCAAGAATGAGCCCGAAGTGCTCGACTGCGGCAAGTATGCCGGCATGACCACCGAAGAGGCGCGCAAGGTCATCGTTGCGGATCTTCAGGCGCTGGGCCTGCTCAAGGAAGTGGAGCCGCTCAAGCATGAGGTCGGCGTGTGCTATCGCCACTCCAAGACCGCCATTGAGCCG
>JAFQOY010000123.1 GCA_017412025.1 Clostridia bacterium
AAGTAGATAATCGCCGTCAATGTGCCTGACCAGAATCTCGCTCACAAGGTGGTACAACCCTTTTGGTATTGGTTCTCCTCGCACCAAATCACGGTTTGCCAGAGTACCATCTATCAAGTATCCGTCCCAAATCTCCACGATATTCACCTCGTCAAATTCAAGTTTACCGCTTTCATTCTATCACAGCAGTACAAGAAACCGCAATCCTTGACTGGCTTGCGGTTTCGGTATTTCTTTGGTGTAAAGTAAAGGACAACTCCTTCCTTTCCATCACGCTCACTGCCGCGGAGTCTTTTTGATGCAAATTGTCAGCGCAAACGCGCTTATCCGTCCTTCTTACCACGTCGCCCCGAAACCGTTGATATACCAGTCCTTCTTGTGCACGGTATACTGGCAGTTTTCCCGGGTAATCTGATCTTCCGGAATCTCGGACATGTTGTAGTACTTCTTTTTCGGCGTCGCGTCGTAGTAGTAGTTCATGCGCTTGATGGTCGAGTTGATGTTGCCTTCTACGGTCGTCAGCTCATACAGGCCGTCTCCCATCTCCTTCACGCTCTCCACAATGCCCACATGCGTATAGGCCGTCGAGCCGCGCACGCCGTAGATCACAATGTAGCCAGGCCTTGGAATCGCCTCCATCTTGTCCGCCTGCTGCCAGCGATCATGCGCGTCGAAAACATAGTACACATTACCCACGCGCCCCTCCATCGCGGAGATGCACATCTGCGGCGTGACCGCCACATCCTGCTTGTGCCGGATGAGCTGCAGGCCGCTGTGATAAGCGCAGTAGATCTGGAAGACGGAGCACCAGCCGATCTCGCGCTTATCCTCGTAATACCATTTCGTGTATTCGTTTGCCTTGGGCAGCTTCTCAAAGGGATGCTTTTCAAACTCCGCGCGTGCCGTCAGCACAAAGTTGCGCGCGGCCAGCGGCATCTCCTCCGGGAACGTCAGATCATACGTCTCAAGTTCGCCCTCCGCCTGCGTCGGGATCGCCTCCGGCGGCGTCTTCCAATCCACCGGAGCAGCGCACGCCTGCGCGCACAGCGTCAGCATTGTCAGCAGCACAAGCAGCGCCGCCGTCCATTTCATTCTGTTCATCGCGTTGTCTCTGATTCCTTTCAGTCGTCCATGCTCAGTCGCCCAGCACCAGCGCCAGTTCGCCGTCAAGCGCATAGTTCTTTTCCCCGCCGTTTTCCTTCACGGTGATCTGCCAGCCCGGCTCGCTTGTCGTAATCGTATACCTTGCCTGGCTCGGGGATACGCGCCTGCTCTCAATGGAGATCAGCGCGCCGCCGATTGCGATATTTTCAATCTTCCATCCATCCCAGCCAATCGGCGTATGCGGCTCAAAGACAATATGCCTGCCGCCTGCTTCCGGCCTGACGCCGAAAAGGCTCTCCATCATCGGCCAGACAAAGCCCGCCGCACTGCGGGCAGACAACAGGATATCCCCGCCGACGTCTTCGCCGCGCACCGCGCCCGGCACGCCGCGCTGTCCCGTCTTGGCCATCCTGACCAGACAGCCGATCATCTGCTCGACATGTCCAAGCTTTCCATGGAGGCTTGCCGCCTGCGCAAGCGTTGCCGCCGCGTTCTCCTGTCCTTCCGGCAGCTTCTCCATATCCCTGAGCACGGCGGCGTTGTCCGCGCCGGTCATCGCAAGGATATACGCCTGCCCCTCAAGCGCCGCGCGCGTCTCTTCCCGGATATCATCCCTTACGTCGTCAAAGTTGCGCGTGCTGCGGCGCAGATAGCTGATGCACAGGCCGGTCATGGGCAGCATCTCCTCTGCAAAGGCTGCATCGCCCGACCACAGCAGCGTCTTATGGACAAGCGCGACAAACTGCGCGCTCTCCTTCACGCCGCCCACCTGCAGAATCCTTCCGCTCCGGGAGATCTTGCGCGCAAGCCTGCCGGCAGCCAGCTGCGCATCCTCGCTGACGCGAACCAGCGTGCGCAGCATCTCCTGCACGCGCAGCGCGCCGCCCTGCGGCAGCAGCGCACCCAGCGCCGCCGCCCATCCGTCGCCAAACAGGGACGGATGCTCCGGCAGATCGCAGCAAAGGCCCATGCCGCCGCGCGGCAGCGAGCGCGTCAGCCAGTCGCCATAGATGCGCGCCCAGTTCCAGCTGCGCTCAAGGCCCGCGTCCGGCAGCTGCGCCGCGCTCTCGCGCATCAGCGCCGCCACACGCGCCTCCTTCTGCGCGTAGAGCTTCTGCGCGTTTTCGCGCAGCTCACACAGCGCATCCTCCGCCTGCGAGCGGGAGGCATAGCCGCCCGCCACAAACAGGCGCATCGTCGTCTGCCCCTGCGCATTCACGCGCACGCGGTAAAACAGCCTGCCGTTGACGCCCTTGCCCATCGTATTGCCAAAGCCGTAGACCGTCTGCGGCATATCCGCCTGCAGCACGCGGCACTTCGCCTCCGCACCCCATACGGCGTGCCAGGGATTGCGGCTGTCGCGCGCATAAAACGCCTGCGTGCTCTCATCGTATTCGCCCACGTCGCGGCCCAGCTCCATGTCGTCCGTGCCCTGCGCGCTGGCGACCGTGAGAATATCCGTGCGGACTGTGAAGGACACCTCCACCATGCGCGGCGCGTTTTTCTGGTTTTCAATCGTCAGCTCGATGACGCAGCCCTTCACGCCGTCGGGAATGTACTGGCGGCGGACGATGTGCATCTCCTGCTCCTGCATACGGTAGTGGAACGCCGTCGCCACCGGATGCGCCTCGCAGCAGTCCGCTGCAAGCAGAGGAATATCGTCGATGGCAAAGAAGAAACCGTCGCAGACCTTCTTTTCTCCTGCCCAGAGACCGCCCATCTCCCCGGGCACATTGTGTCCCATATCCGGGAAAAGGCCGTTCTGCGCACCGATGAGCACGGCGTTCGTACCCGCAGTCACCGCGGGAGATTCCAGCTGATCGTAGCGATATACCCTGTAATTGGAGAGCATAGGCAAACCTCCTGTTCAACTCGTCAGGACAACATGTCCATTATTCTCTGATGACAGCCGCAATGGTTCTGAAAATGAGCCGGATATCCGTAGCTGGCGAAATCTCACGCAGGTACTTCATGTTCAGCTCAATTTTATCGGGCATAATCGTGCCGATATACAGCTCTTCCGGGTTTTCTGCGCCTGCAAGCATGTCGTTTTCATTGCGATAGGCGATGGACGCATAATCGGTGATACCCGGCCTCACCAGCAGCACCTGCCGCTGATAGGGCGTATACATCTCCACATACCGCGGCACCTCCGGCCTCGGGCCGACAAAGCTCATCTCGCCTGTCAGCACGTTGATCAGCTGGGGCAGCTCGTCAAGCTTCGTCTTTCTCAGCATCGCGCCCATGCGCGTGATGCGGTTGTCGCGTCCCACGGTGATCTGCAAGCCCTTCTTGTCCGCATCGACGATCATTGTGCGGAATTTCAGGATGCGGAACGGCTTTCCGTTCAGCCCGATGCGCACCTGCCTGTAAAATACGGGGCCGGGATCATCGATCCTGATCGCCGCCGCAATCAGCAGCAGCACCGGCCAGAGCACAAAAAGCGCACAGCCGGAAACGACGATATCCATCGCCCGCTTGAGCGCCAGCAGCATGCTGCGGCTTTTAAGCACCTTAGCAATATCCATTCTCTCTGTCATCTGTATCAGTCCTCACACGCGGTCAAATACGTAAGTAAACAAAAGGCACATGGTCAGCGCCATGCGGCGCTTCATCAGGAAGAGGCGCACAGCCAGCTGCGGCCTGAACTGCAGCGGCCTGACGTCCTGAAACCAGCCCCTCACGTCCTGCCGGTTCATATACGCCCGCGCCGCCTTCACCCGCGCCGCAAACGAATACGGCGAACCGGGATAGCAGTAATTGCGCACGGCCGTCACCGCCATCTTGCGCCTGCGGATCGTCATCCGCCGGACGCACTCCGGATCATCCGCAAGCAGCGCCTCAATCGCGTCGTTTGACAGGTCGTGACTCTTTGGCACATGCGCGCTGTAGCGCTTGGTCACGCTGCCGCCATGGAAGCGATAGTGATAATACGCCTCGTCAACCGCCACAGACGCCTGCGCGTCCAGCATGCACTCGATGATGAAGAGCAGATCCTCCGCATAGCGGATTTCCTCGCGGAAACGGTGCGCACCGATCAGCGCCCGCCGGAAGAGATTGCGCGGCGTATAGCCCGAGAGCGGCAGCTCGTCGCTGTCCGTCTCTTTAGAGAGCATCGCCGGAATCAGCACGGAACGGATGCTCTCCCGGTCAAAGCGCGTACCCGTCTCAAAGCCCAGCGGCACGTTTTCCCGCCGGTTGTCATAATCCTTATACACCCGGCAGAACGACACGTCCGCATCCGCCGCTTCCGCCGCCTCAAGGAGCCTCGCATACATCTGCGGCTCCACCCAGTCGTCGCTGTCGCAGAAGCCGACAAACTCGCCCCGCGCCGCCTCGATGCCCGCATTGCGCGCGGCAGACACGCCGCGGTTTTGCTCAAAGGCAATCACGCGGATGCGGCTGTCCTCCTGTTCGGCGCGGCGCAGGATGGACAGCGAATCGTCCGGGCTCGCGTCGCAGACGAAGATCATCTCGATCTCCTCAAGCGTCTGCGAGCGCAGGCTGTCTATGCATTCCTGCAGAAACGCCTCGCAGTTGTATACCGGAACGACGACGGAAACCTTCGGCCTCATGCGTCCCATCCTTTCGTTTATTCTTTTCGGTTACCGGTGCAGCGCCTCCGCCGTGCGCTGCGCCAGGTCCGCGCGCCACAGCGGCGCCTGCACGAGCAGATACGTGCAGCCGATGATCGAGAACGGCGCATACACCGACTCAAACAGCCCCACCAGGATGAACACTGCGCAGAACGCCAGCGGCGTGGCGGCATAGGCGCTTTCCTTCCTGTGCATCCAGTAATACTGCACGGCGCGAACCACCGCCAGCGCCGTATACGCCAGCAGCAGCAGCCCGGCAATGAAGCCGTTATTGTATGTCACGCCGAAGAATGCGTTGTGCGCGTTAAAGTGGCGGTCTCCCGCGCCGTCCTGCGCCACCCATTCGCGCACGACGCTCGTCTCATGGCCGTTCCACGTGAGGTTGTCAAGAATCGCCATCCAGATGCCCCAGCGATCGCTGGTCAGGTCGTCCATGGACAGCTTTCGCTCCTCCGGCCTGGGCACGGTGATCTCCTGACCGTAATTCTCATAGTTGTATACCGCCAGCGCATAATCCTCTTCATACGCTTCGTACACCTTGTCAAGCGTGATCTTCACGCCGCCAACGCCCACGGCCAGCACCAGCGCAAACAGCAGCGCCAGCAGGCGGCCCGGCTTTTTCGCCGTGCCGGCGATGACCGCTACCGTCAGGATGCCGATCACGCCCACCAGCGCCAGAAGGCCGGAGCGGGACAGCGTGAGCGCCAGCGTCACGGCGGCAAGCGCAGCGCACAGGCCGTATGCAGCGGCAGCCTTTTTCTTCTTCTGCACAAAGCTGGCATAACAGAGCACCATGGACGCCGCCGCCATGACGATGCAGCACATGGACATGCAGTTCGCATCATAGAACACGCCCCTGTAGCCCGGATAGCCGATCGTGACCGGCACGGTCAGATACGACCAGAGGATAAAGGGCAGCACGGCAAAGACCGCGCCGCGCAGGATGCAGCGGAAGGTCGCCTCGTCGTCCCTCGCGCTGAACACGGAAAACACCACGGGATAGCACAGCAGCAGCGGTACGCTCTCCGGAAGCCAATCCTGATAAAACAGACCGGACACGACCATCATGCCGTGCAGGGCAAACCAGAGCCCTGCCATGCCCCTGTGGAAGCGCACCCGCGCGCGAACGCCCGTGCGCGCCGTCAGCGTGACGAACGCCAGCAGAATCATGCCGAAGAGCACGAAGATCATCCAGCGCATCGGGAACTTGCGCTGGGTGAACAGCGCGCAGTAGCCAATGAGCGCAAAAAGCGCCGGCGTCAGCAGACGCGCGTCAAAGATTTCGTTAAAGATGCCCGTCGCCCTGTCATACAGGCTCAGGAGCTTCGTGCCGTCAATGCCTTGTTTGCGCATGTTATTTCCTCCAGGATTCCAAAACCTTCAGGTAAATCTCTTCAACCGTCTGCGCATTGCGCGCCCATGTCAGTTCGCGCGCATCGCGCCTGCCCCTTTCGCGCAGGGACGCACAGGCTTCCCTGTCTTCAAATACCCTGCGCATGACGCTCTCCGCCGCGTCGATATCGCCAGCGGGAATGAGAAAACCGTTCTCCCCGCTGCGGATCGTATCGGCGATGCCCTCGCCCTCGGCGCCCACGGCGATGCATCCGGCGGCCATGGCCTCGATGTAGACAATGCCGTATCCTTCGCCCCAGCTGGGCAGAACAAACAGATCGCTGCCTGCCATCAGGCGGATCACTTCCTCATGCAGCAGACCGCCGGTCAGCCGCACCCGGTCTTCAAGCCCCAGCTCGCCGATGCGCCGCCTGAGCTGCGCCTCCATCTCGCCGATGCCCACGATGGTCAGCGTCGCATCCGGATATTCGCCGCTGAGCCTTGCAAAGGCCTCCAGCGTCCTGTCCATGCACTTGCGCGCCTTGAGCGTGCCCACGGAGATCACCGCGCGCGGCTGGTTATCCGTTTTCTGCGGCACGAGCGACAGGTCCACGCCGTTGGGTACGATGGCTGAGAGCTTTTCCGCGTCCCTGTAAGGGCGCACGCGGGACATCAGCAGGCTGGATACCGCCATCAGCGCATCCGCCTCCTGCGCAATCCGCACGTTGCGCTTCCACGGCGTTTTGCCGGGCATGAAGTAATGGAAGATATCCGTGCCGTGTACGGTCAGCGCCATCGGCACATGCAGCGCACGGGATACGATCAGCCCGGCATGTCCGTCCCTCGGCAGCATATGCGCGTGAACGATATCAAACGGCTTTTCCCTGTGCAGCCGTTTTGCCGCGGGCAGCGCAGCCATCGCAATCAGGCGGCCGCCCAGCAGCTTCTCGCCCGCGTTGCCCAGCGTCAGGTATCGCGGATAATGCACCTCAATGCCGTCGATCATCGCGCTTTCGGGCGTTCTCGCCGCCACTTCGGCCTGCCCCGGCCGGAATCTGCTCATCATCGGCGTCACGCCGACGCAGGAGATGACCACCACCTCATGCCCGCGCGCGGCAAGCGCCTTTGCCTGCTCATGCACGTAAAAGCAATACGGCGAATTGTCCGCCTGACGATGGATCATCATCAGAATCCGGAGCTTCTTTTCGCTCGTTTCCGCCATGCGGCCTCCTCCTCTGCTCAGATTGACCGGTACAGGTTCATCCACTTGCCGGCAATCACCGGCCATGCATACGCCTGCGCATGCGCGATGCAGCGCGCAGAGCGCGCGGCGTAATCCAGCGTGATCTCATCAAGACGCTTCGCCTGATCTTCGATATCGCCGCAGCACACGGCAAAGCCGACCTCGCCCTGCGGGAATTGGCCGTCAAAGCCCTGTCCCTTCGTATAGAGCACCGGCACGCCCTGGCTCATCGCCTCCAGATACACCATGCCGAACGTCTCCGCGCCCGAGGGCACCAGCAGCGCGTCGCACTGCGCATAGAACTGCTTCATCGCATCCATGCCTTCTGCGCGGCCAACATATGTATCGCCCTCGCGCATCTGCGCGCGCAGCTTTTCCTCAAGCGGCCCTTTGCCGCAGGCGCGCAGCACAAAGCGTTTTCCCCCGGCGATTTCATTTGCCCGGTGCACGGCCGCCAGCGCGTCCAGCGGGCGTTTTCTGTCGTTCAGCAGCCCGGCAAAGCCCACGCGCACAGGATCCTCCGGCGCATTCCTCGCCCGTCCGTCCAGCCACTGCGGCAGGATGCCGTTGGGGATGATCGCGTTCTTTACGTCAAAGGCCTCCGCGTCCGCCGCTTTCACGCACCGGCTGCGCACCTTGCTTCGCGCGCTCCCGCTCAGGAAAACGATCCGCTCCGCATGGCGCATGATCTTCCTGCCCAGAGGGCGCAGATGCGGCTCGTATTTCCAGATCGCCTCGATATCGCTGTATCTGAGCGTAACGACATAGGGAATGCCGTGCTTTTCATGGAGCTTCAGCGCGATGGAACCGTCGGTAAAGAGCGTATGCGCATGCATGAGCGACACGCCGCTCAAATCCACGCGCCGCTCAATCTCCGGCACGCTCCTTTGCGCCTTGCGGAAGAAGAAGAGCGCGTCGCTTTTTTTCACCGTCAGCGCGTAGTGCGTCGTGACGCCCTGCGGAACGTTTTTGCCCACGCTGCCCACGCGCTTTTCCGGCACGAATACGATCTGCTCAAGTCCTTCATCCTTCAGCGCTTCAAACAGCTGCACAAACACCGTGCTTCCGGCAAGGTTGCAGCAGATATGCAGTACGCTCATGCCTGCTTCGCCGCCTTCTTCTTTTCCTTCTCCGCCTTCAGAAACTTAGGCAGCTGCGTAATGCCCACAAGCGAGCCAAAGCCGTAGGCAAAGTGGAACGCCGGATACAGGATGATCTCCACCGGCAGGAATTGAAGCCCCTTCGCTTTGGCGATGTCATAGGAATAGAAGAGATCCAGCAGCAGATACGCGCCCCATTCAAGCGCCAGCAGGCCGCCGAAGAGCCAGCTGCGCGTGAGCAGCGTCAGCAGGATGAGCCCGATGGTCGAAAGCACAAATGCCATCGGCACAAAGTGACGCACGCCCATGGAGCCCGGCACCAGCGTCATCGTGATCACGCCCCACTTGCCGTTCATATAGCCCATGCGCATGATGCCGCGCATGGTATCCCGGCAGTAGTACAGTACGCGGATCTTGTGATTGAGGTAAACCTTGCCGCCGTTTTTGCGGATACGGAAGTTGAGCTCATTGTCCTGATTGCGGGTCATGCGCTCGTCAAAGCCGCCGATGCGATCAAAAAGCTCCTTGCGCCAGCAGCCGAAGGGAACGGTATCCACATAGCCGTCCTCCTGTGTGAGACGATATGTCGCATTGCCCACGCCCAGCGGCGTCTTGAGCATCTCGGCAATCGCCTCGCCCATGAATCCGCGTCCGCGCGTTTCAAACACACCGCCTGCATTGTCGCAGTCCTTCGTCAGCAGCGTCTCAACCGACAGGCGGATGTAGTCCTCCGGATACTCCGCATGCGCGTCAAGGCGCACGATAACGTCGGCTCTGCTCGCGCGGATACCGATGTTCATCGCATACGGCACGGTGCGGTTGGGATTGTCCAGCACGACAATCTGCGGATGCTCCTTCTGCATCTCGCGCAGCATCTCCACCGTGCGGTCCTCCGACCTGCCGTCGACAAAGATGACCTCCATCAGCTCAGCAGGATAATCCTGCGAAAAGATGGACGCCACGCATGCGGTGATAAACTTTTCCTCGTTGCGCACGGGAAGGATGACCGAAATGAAAGGCAGCTCCATGATTGATTTCTCCCAGTCTGTATATCAAGGTATTGCAAAGAATCACAATGAATCAGTTTATTATAGCACAAACGCAGGGGGATGAAAAGGAAAAAGAGAAAATGCCGTCCCCTTGTACAGTAAAGAACGGCATGAAATAATCCATGTGTAGGCAGGCAGTGCTGCCGGTGATGCTCTTTTTCGCAACCGCGTACAGAAGCAAAAGGGGGCGTTTGTATGAGCGATTACGAACTAATCATGATTATCCTGACGTTCCTGACGCTGCTTAATGCAGTCGAAAAAAAGAACAACGGATAAATACAAACCACCGCGCAGGTGACGCTGCACGGTGGTCTATGTAACCTATACCCTTAGGTTGCGACAGAGCCGCAGATAACGGATCTCTGCCTGTCTACATTGTACGCTATCCTCCCAACCCCGTCAAGCCAGGATTGGGAGGTCTCTTGATATAAAGAGCTGTTTAGTTTTTCACAACCGTGTCTATTAGAACACACACGATTCTTTTCATCTTTTCCTCTACCGAATGTATCATGGATTGAAGTACTAAAAAAACGAAGCCGCCGTGTAGCTGGCACTACCGGCGGCTTTGATCTTTACATGCGTTAATTCCCGCGAGAGCAGGGAGAATCGTGTGAGGACAGCAGCCTCTTGACTACATTTTCTGCATCAGTTCCAGCCAGCCATCAAGGGCTGGCTTTTTCAGTCGCAATTCTTGCAGTGCACATACCCCTGCTTCTCCGCCTCGGCAGCAGAGGAGAAGTATATCCTGTTCTTCTCCTTGGGCAGCGTATGACAGTACGGTTCATGATACTTTTTCGTATTCCGATTGCCAATCAGCTGCTTTGCTGCAGCTTCCGGCGCAGCATATGCCGCCCGCTCAATCGCCATCTCCTCGCTGGCCACCAGCAGATCGGAACGGATGTATCCTTTCGTTCCGTCCTCAAGCTCGACGGTATACCAGACTTCGTCGCGCTGATTGACCTGCGCGGCAAGCACCATCACCGGCGTTCCGCGCTCGATTCTGGCGATCCGTTTGGCCTTCGTGCTCATATCCGCACGGACGTTGACCGCCAGTTCATCCGTCTCCGCAAGAAACGGAAACTGCACGGCGCTCTCCGCAGTGTCGGCGGCTTCCTGCAGTGTCATGCCTTCCGCAGCGCCTGCCGTGCATAGCAGACACAGCAGCGCCAGCAGGGCAAGATTTAAAAGCTTCTTTATCATCTGTACACCGCGCTTTCTCAGTACCACATCCACCCGTCAAACCAGCTGACCGCATCGCACCACGCGCGCGGCACCTCCATGCCGGAGGCCAAGGGATAAAACGCAATAAACAGCGCGACAGCCGAAACGGCCAGCAGCGCCGCCAGCGCATAAGCGATCTTCTTATGGCTGCGGGAGAGATACTTGAGCCCCAGCGCCGTCGCGATGATGATCCACGGCACGCTGGCAAAGTAATGATAGATGAACGTCAGGCGCGAAACCAGCACCCACGGCAGATACGCCGAGAGGAAGCCCACGCAGATCACCGGCAGCACGCGGTCGTCCTCATCCTCGCGCCCGGGCAGCACGCCCAGCGCGGGCAGCGCATTGCGGTATACGCTGCAGCCAAGCGCAAACAGGATGCCGGCAAGCCCCGTCCACCAGACGGCAGGATTGCCAAAGGCAAGGATGGAGGACGCCATGCCCGCGCCCTTGAAGTCCGCCTGATAATACCACGTCGGCTTGACAATCAGCGGCCACTCGTACCAGGGCGATGCAAAGTAATGCTCTGCAACGAGGTTCTTGTGGTAATCAAACATCAGCACCTGCGCATCCCACAGGCGCGTGAACGTCGTCAGATCCCATCTGATCTCGCCGTATGCGCGCAGATACGGAATATAACTGAGCACATAGATCACGATCGGAATGAGGACAAAGAACACGCAGCAGGCGAGAATGGTCTTCAGCCCTCTGTCCGCAAACGCCTGCGCAGCACGGGCAAAGGCCGGATCCTCGCGCCTGTGCTTCCAGGCATAGACGCTCTGCCGCCAGAGCTGATAAAACCGTGCAAAGAACAGTACTGCCAGCCCCACCGCGCCGTAGCAGCCGATCCACTTGCTGGCAATCGCAAGCCCCATGCACGCGCCCGACAGCGCAAGCGGCACAAACGTATCCCTCAGGCGCTGGTGATAGAAGCTCATCTTCATCCATCGCGCCATGAACAGGAACATCAGCATCATGAACAGCACGGGGAAGGAATCGATCGTCGCAATACGGGTCTGCGTAAAGTGCATGCAGTCCGCGCTCAGAAGCAGCGCGCACAGCGCAGACCAGAGCGTAGAGGAAAGCAGCTGCTTCGCCAGCAGATACATCGCCGGCACCATCAGCACGCCGCAGAGCGCGCCGGCAAAGCGCCACGCAAACGGCGTCATGCCCATCAGGCGGATGCACCAGGACATGAACACCTTGCCAAGCGGCGGATGCGTCGTCTCATAGGTGTGCAGCGCGTTCGCATGCTCGTAGCCCGTTCGCCCGTGGTAGATCTCGTCAAAGTACATGCTGTTGAGATAGCCGGGCACGGCAGGCACAGTATCCTGCTCGTCAATCAGCGAAAGCGGATCGCTGCTCCTGCCCTCGCGCGCGCCATAGCGCTGCGCGCTCACAGGTTCAAGCACTTGCCCGTTTTCATCGACTGCCGCAACCTCCCACAGCGCCGCGCCCGCGTTGTCAAACGTCACGCGCAGATAGCGCCCGCTGAAGGGCAGCATGTTGGGGCGCACATCCGTCACCCGACCGTTTTCGTCGTATACCGCCGGGCGGACTGCCTGCCACTTGAAGCAGTCGCCGATCGCAAATTTCGCGCCGAATTCCTCGCCGAAGCTGACGCCGTCGTCGGATACGGCAAACGTAAACGCCGTATCCGAGATGCCGCCGTAATAGTAGATGTGAAAATCTTCCTGGCGCTCGCCCAGATCGATGACCACGCTTTCGCCTGTCTGCGTGGACGTATAGCCGTCCTGCGGCGCCTTCGTATCGCCCAGCTGCCAGAAGCCAACAACGGCATACGCCGCCGTCAGCGCAAGCATCACGAGATAATCTCGCCGGGTCATATGCAGGCGATAGTCCTTCGCATGCAGCAGCTCTTCGCGCATGCGGCGCACGGAGGCGGTCTCCTTTTCCTCCCCGTCCGCCTCATTCTGCGTGCGCTCCGCCCGCTCTGCAGACGCATGCGCTCTCAGGCGCATCGGCTCCTTGCCCATGCACAGGCATACGCAGGCCCACACGGTCAGCCCGGCTGCAATCAGCTGCACTGCGCCCAGCAGATAGCCAAGCCACAGATTCGGCGCAACCAGATGCTCAAAGGCCAGCACTGTGCCGATATTGACGGCGGCCGCCGCGCTTGCAAGCACACCGGAAACCAGCAGACGCAGATCGCCCGTTTCCATATAGCTCATCATCAGCAGCACCAGCGCGGGCAGAATATAGCGCTCATGCATTTTGGAGCCAAGGACGAACACCAGCTGCAGCGTCGCGCCAGCTGCCGGGAAGAGCATGCTCCGCCCCCTGCCGCGCAGATAGACCGCAACGCCGAACGCAAAGGACAGCGCCATCAGCGCCATGCCCAGCTGACCATAGGTGATCCCGGCCAGAACAGGCTGCGCATTGGGCGTCCAGTTGCCGCCCAGCAGGAACATCAGATTGCCGGTTGAGAGCGTCGCATAGGCATAGCTTGACAGCGTCTGTGCATATTTGTCGACAATCCAGAACGCAGACGCCTGATTGGGCGAAAACGGCAGCACAATCACAATCGTCGTCAGCACGCCAAGCGCCATGCCGACGGCAGCGCTCTTTCTCGATTCCCTGACCCTGACCGCATCGCGCACAAGCGCCGCAACGCCCAGCGGCGCAAGCAGGCCCGCCTGCGGCTTGGCCAGCACGCAGAGCGCGTATACCGGAATCGCCGCCATCCATCTGCCTTCGCGCGCAAGGCACAGCACAACCAGCAGCAGCAGCGCCAGCACAGAGTCAATCTGCCCCCAGCATGCGCCGGTGATCACAAAGGCAGGGTTAAACGCAATCAGCGCCGCTGCGCCAAGCGCAGCCCGCTGCCCGGCAGCGCGGTGCGCCGCCGCATACATCAGCGCCGCAAGCGCCACATCGCATGCGATGGGCACAAGCTTGAGCAGCACCTGGCCGCCCATCGTGCCAAACTGTATTCCGGTCAGATTGGAAATGTGCCCGATCACGCCGAGCACCAGCAGATACGCCGGCGGATAGTCGCAGAAATAAGACGGATCATAGAAATCTGCCGGGCCCAGCGCGGCCATCCTGCCCGCCCATGCGGAGAAACAGCCTATGTCAACGCCATAGCCCTCAACCGTAAACGCCAGCGCGAGGCGCAGCAGCAGTGAAACGCCCAAAACACCGGCGAGCGCGCTCCTGCCATGGCGCAAAGACGCGCCGCCATGCGCCAGCAGCTTCCCTGCCGCAGCGTATGCCGCGATCAGATAGGCCGCCGCCACGACCAGCAGACCGGGAATCACCAGACCCCTGACGTCTTTTGTTTCCGACGCCGCCGGTTTCTGCGGCGCGGGCGTCGCCAGGCTGAGCACCTGCACGCCGACGGGCGCCGTCTCCACCTGCTCGAGGCAGACGTCGGTAAACCACGCGCGGCCCGCCGCCTCCGAACCATAGCCGCCCAGGCGTACGCAGACCGTCGCGCTGCGCATGCCCTTGCCGGTCTGCGCGTAGAGCGTCACGGTCTCCCACTCGCCGTCTGTGTCATGCACGTCGTCGCTCGTGCCGAACACGCCGAGGAAGGACACGTTCGCGCCGATCTTATCCGCCTCGCAGCCCTGCGCCTTCACGCGCGCCGTGAGCCTGTATGTCGCATTTTCCTGCACGGAAACCGTCTGCTCAAACCGCGCGTCGTTTGGCGCAACATTTTCAATGAGCACTGCCGTCGTGCCGTCCTCAAGTACGGCAGGCTCCAGATAGGACACGCCGCTGCTGGTCACCCACATGCCCGTCGTCCATCCGGCGGGCATGCCGTTTTCCATTTCCGAAAAATCCGCATTCACCAGCAGATTGCCCTGCGCCGCCGGTTCGCTCCGATTCATGCCCGTCAAAAGCACGCCGCAAACAGCCAGCAGCACAGCCAATGCACAGACGATCAGCACGATGCGTTTTGTGTTTCTCATATCCAGCCTCCGATTTTCCGGCGTCAGAACGCCGGGCCCTGATACGGGAACGCATCGACGATATGCGTGACGCGTTCACCCTGAATCTCGATCACATCAAACCGGGCCTGCCGATTCATCAGACCCTTCCGCATCAGATAGTATATTGCGCCCTTGCAGATGCGCTTTTGCTTGGCCCGCGTCACCGCCTCCCGGCCGCTGACGGCTCCCTGTTTTCTCGTCTTCACCTCGACGAAGACGATGCAGCTTTTGTCCTGTGCAATCAGATCGATTTCCGCGCCGGCCGCCTGATAGTTGCGAGCCAGAATCGCATATCCCTTTTCGCACAGCAGCTGCTCCGCTCGCACCTCGCCCAGCGCGCCGCGGACGTGGGCATTGTTTTCCATATCAGCCTTCCGTCAGATCTTCACAAAATTGCCGATAAACGAGCGCCTGTGCGCCGGACACGGACCGTACTCCTTCAGCGCCGCGATGTGCTCCGCCGTGCCGTAGCCCTTGTTGCGGGCAAAGCCGTACTGCGGATACTGCTCGTCCAGCTCGCGCATCAGGCTGTCGCGCGTCACCTTCGCCAGGATCGACGCCGCCGCAATCGAATAGCACAGCGCATCGCCGTGCACAAGGCCGCGCACCTCGCCGGGCACGTCCAGCCTGTCGATGGCGTCCACGAGGAACAGATCGCACGGCGCGTCCTTGGCGGCCAGCGCCATGGCGTTCTTTGTCGCGTTGAGGATGTTCACCCGGTCGATCTCCTGCGGAGAGGCCAGAATCACCTGCGCATATACCGCCGTCTCCATAATCTTCTCATAAAGCATCTCGCGGCGCTTTTCCGTCACCTTCTTGCTGTCGTCCACGTACAGCAGCAGCGGCTCCGGCGGCATCACCACGCAGGCCGCGGCGACCGGACCGCACAGCGGACCGCGTCCGGCCTCGTCGATACCGGCAAACGCGCGCCCGGTCTGCCAGATTTCGCGGTCGGTCTGGCTGATCTCCATCAGCCGTGCATTGTAATCCTTTTTCATGCTTGCGCCCTTTTCATCGTGTCTCTTACATTGCAGGAGAAGCAAAGTCCTTCCCCCGCAGTTTTTTCCTTTTTGGGAGGAGCAGAGCCCATTCTCTGCGGGTTTTTATGCCTCGGCAGCCGGTTTTTCCGCCTTCTTCACGGCGGGCGCCTTCTGCAGGGTGATCCTGCCGACCTTGCCGCCGCGGAATTCATCCAGAATCACCGCGGAGCCTCGATCCGTATCCAGTACGCCGCCCGGCATCAGCCAGCCGCGGCCGCGGCAGGCTTCCTCAAGCAGCGCAACGTCCTCAGTCTCCGCATTCCTGATCTTGAAGCGCTGCACAGCCGCATCCCGCTTGTCGCGCATCAGCTGCTCCAGCAGCCGGACGGCCAGCATCTGCTGGTCCATCACCTGATCGTTGATCGTGCCGACAAACGCCAGCGCGCGCGCGTCGTCCTGGTCGTCCAGCTTCGGCCAGAGCAGGCCTGGCGTATCCAGCAGCTCCAGATACGGCGTGATGCGCACCCACTGGTTGCTGCGGGTGACGCCGGGCCGGTCGCCCGTGCGCGCGATGGAGGAACCGTTGACCTTGTTGGTGAACGTCGACTTGCCCACATTGGGCACGCCAACGATCATCACGCGGACGGTCTTTTTCACGCCGCGCGCTGCCATGCGCGCCACAGCCTCGCTCGCCGCCTTTTCAATCCGGCTGATCACGTCCTTGGCGCGGCCCTTTGCGCTGTCAAAGCTCATGCAGTCGATCCCCTGGCTGCGGTAATAAGCCAGCCATGCGCGCGTCTCGCTCTCCTCGGCCAGATCTGCCTTGTTGAGCACCAGCAGACGCTTCTTGTTCTTCACCAGTTCGTTCAGATCCGGATTGCGGCTCGCGCGCGGAATGCGCGCGTCGCAAAGCTCCACCACCACATCCACACGGGAAAGCTGGTCTGCAAGCTTGCGTCTGGCGCGGGCCATGTGTCCCGGATACCAGTTGATCGCCTTATCCTCAGCGCGCAGAATCATATGATCGTACTTGTTTTCTCTATTATTCATATCAAACCCATCTGCCCATCCATGGTCAGTCTATATATCACGACGTCTCAGAATACAGAAAACTGCATTCATCGGCCTGTAAACTAAACAAAAAGACCGCCGGAAAAACCGGCGGCCGGTAGCACAATTACCTCTCCTTAATCTTGGCGGCTTTGCCGGACAGATTACGCAGGTAGTACAGCTTCGCACGACGGACCTTGCCGCGGCGGAGCACCGTAATCTTATCAAGACGCGGGGAATGCAGCGGGAAGGTACGCTCCACGCCGATGCCGTAGGAAACGCGGCGGAGGGTGAAGGTCTCACGGATGCTGCCATTGCGCTTAGCGATGCAGATGCCCTCGAACGCCTGAAGACGCTCGCGCTCGCCCTCAACAACCTTCACCATGACACGCAGGGTATCGCCCACGTTGAACTTGGGAAGATCCTTCTTGAGCTGCTCGCTTTCGATCGCACGGATGATCTCGCTCATTGTCGATTTCTCCTTTCATCAT
>JAFQOY010000124.1 GCA_017412025.1 Clostridia bacterium
CAGCGTACAAGAAAATGATGTTTTATCCGCTGCAAGTATGCGTTAGCAGACTTGCAGCGACAGACCGTCAACAATACTTTGTTGACGGTCTGAAGCTCTCATGGCAAATGCCATGGGAGCTTTTTTCGTGCTTTCAGGATGACCACAGCCCAATAGCGATGTGGGAGAAAACCGGTATCGACTGCCGAATCCGGCAAAAGGAATCCATCAGAGCATCTCCCGGAACCATTCCATCGTCTTGAGGAAGGTAGGGTTCCAGTAGGCGAAATCGTGTCCGCCCGGCGCGCTGGTGCAGGTGGCCGGCAGGCCGTTCTCCTCGCAGAATGCCTTGAAGCGAGGATACTGCATCTCAAAGCGGACGTCCTGTTCGCCGTACTGGAAGAGCAGCGGCGGAATGCGCGCGCCTTCCCGCTTGAGCTTCAGGGCCAGCTTCATGATGTTCTTGTGCTCGTCCTCAAGACCTTCAAGCCCGCCGTAGCAGGCTTTGAGGCTCGTGAGTAGCTGCTGCGTGTACAGCGGAGAATCCTCGCACAGGGGCAGGGAGGGATCCGGCACGGCGCTCATCGCGGCGGCGGCTTTGTAGCGCTCGGGGTGCTGCAGCGCGATGCGCATCGCACCCGTACCGCCCATGCTCAGCCCGGCGATGAACCGCTCCTCGGCGCGGACGCTGATGGGCAGCATCGCCTGCATGGCGGCGGGCAGCTCGTCGGCGATGAAGTTTTCCATCTGGATGCCGTCCGGCACGTTGAGGTACCAGGTGTTGTATCCGTGCGGCATGACGACAGCAAACCCGTAACGCGCGGCGATCGCTTCCATGGGCATCATGGTGCACCAGTCGGTGTAATCGCCCGTAAAGCCGTGCAGGAGATAGACGACGGGGAAGCGCTTTTGAGGATCGTAGACGGTTTCGCGGCTGACCTGCGGATCGCGCTGGAACGGATAATCCGGCAGCACGACGCGCACTTCCGTGCGGAACTTCAGGCTGTCCGCATAAAAGTTGAGATTGATGGAACTCATGGTTTTTCCTCCTCAGCCTTTGATGCCTGCGCCGATCTGCAGGCCCTTCAGGAAATATTTCTGGCTCAGAAGATAGACGAAGAAGGTGGGGATGGCAGCCATGGTACAGGCGGCCAGGAAACGCTCGGGGTTGTTGCCGAAGTTATTCTTGAACTTCTGGATGCTGGGCGTGATGGTGGAGTTCTTCGGAGTCGTGATGGCGATGGACGGCCACATGAAGTCGTTCCAGCTGGCGTTGAAGGTGAAGAGCACCAGCACCATCAGCACGGGAACGAGCATGGGCAGCAGGATACGGCTGTAGATATAGAATTCGCTGGCGCCGTCGATACGTCCTGCCTCGTCAAACTCTTTGGGGATGCCCTTGAGGAAATTGCGTACGAGGAAGACGTTGAAGATGTTGGCCAGCAGCGGCGCGATGATGCAGGGGAGGGTGTCAATCCAGCCCAGCGCCTTGTAGATGTTGTACTGCGGGACGAGCGCGACCACGTTGGGAATCGTGCTCAGGCCGAAGAGAATCCAGAACAAGGTGTCGCTGCCGCGGAAGGGCAGGCGCTCAAAGGCGTAGGCCGCGGTGGTGGAGATGAACAGCTGGCCGGCGATGCACACAAAGCAGACGACAAAGGTGTTGCGGAAGACGTCAAACAGCGGGAGACCGTTGTTGTGGAACACGTCCTCGTAGTTGATGGTCACCCATTCCATGGGCAGCAGGTTGTGGTACTTGACGAACTTCTTGACCTCCAGAGAGCTCTTGAAGCTGGTCAGAACCGTCATCACCAGCGGCAGGATCCACAGGAGGGCGATGACGAGCAGCAAAAGGGACAGGAGCGCCTTGTAGACGTCGGCGCGCTTGATGCGGATCTTTTTCATATGCCTCTCCTCCTCCTCAGCTGTTTTCCTTCATCAGGTGGATCTGCACCAGGCTGACGGCCACGATGATCAGGCCCAGGATCAACGACATGGCGCTGGCCATGCCCGGATTGGCACCAAAGCTGTCAAAGCCGAGCGACTTGATGCTCTGCATGAGCATCAGGTTGGATTTGTGCGTGAAACCGTTGATCGTTTCGATGATGACGCCGCCGTTGTTGAACATCTCGGGCTGGCCCCAGACGTTGAACTCGGCAATCAGCGTCGTTGCCAGCGTGTAGCTGAGCGGATAACGGATGCTGGGAATCGTGATATGAATGAAACGCTGCCAGACATTGGCGCCGTCGATCTGCGAGGATTCAATGATTTCTTCGGGAATGCCGGCAAGGGCGCTCTGCAGGATGACCATCGTGCCGCCGTTGCCCCACCAGACGGAGATCCAGATGATGGCAATCCAGTTGAAGGGGATGGTATTCTGCCAGTTGAACTTGCCCAGACCCAGCATGGCGTTGATGATGCCGTAGTTGGTGTCAAACATATAGCCCCAGCTGCACATGACCACGCTCAGGCTCAGCAGGCTGGGAATGTAGTAGACGGACTGATAGAACTTGTAGCCGCGGCAGCGCGTGTTGATGGCAAAGGCCAGCAGCAGCGGCACGATGATGCGCAGCGGCACACAGAACAGGACAAAGACGACCGTGTTTTTGAGACCCCAGCGCAGCGTCCAGTAGTGCTGGGAAGTCTGGTCGAACAGACAGGTTCTGAGGTTGTCTAGGCCCACCCAGACGGGCTTTTGTCCGAGCGTCCATTTGGTGAACGCGGCGTAAATGCCGGTCAGGCTCGGGATGAGGTTGAAGCAGATGAAAACAAACAGCAGCGGAAAGAGGAACATCAGGGAAGTGATGAAGCGCTTGCGCTGATTGGTGTGCCGAATGGCCTGCATGGGGGCACCTCCTGTGGCGTAGAAATGGCGAAAAAGGAAAGGAAGGCGGCGTACCCGCGCCGCCTGTCCTTTATCCTGTCGGTGAATCCCTTACTTGAGGCCGTTGATGGCTTCCTGGCACTGGGCCTGGATGGCGTCAGCATACTCTTCGGGGGTGATGTTGCCGTACACGGCCTGGAAATCCAGCTCATTGAACACGTCGGTGAACGCGCCGGCATAGGTGTGATAGGCGGCGAAGGTCTCGCAGCCGCCGACCATGGCGCCCGCCTGCGGCAGAGCCTTGAACTCCTCGCTCTCAGCGGTTTCCTTGGCCATGACGATCGCGCCGCTCAGCGCCCAGTCCATCGCGTGCTCACGCAGGTATTCCATGAAGCGCAAGGTCGCAACCTGTTCGGCCTCGGTCACGTCGCGATGCATCTTGACGATGCACTCGGTGGCGCCCCAGTTGTAGGGGTTGGCAGCGTCCATCTGGATGCTGGGCATCATCTTGTAGTTGATGCCGTACTCCTGCACGGCGCTCAGGTTCCAGGTGCCGCCGGTGGCGAAGATCAGCTCTTCAAGCGCCAGCATGCCCATGACGTCGTCGCCCTGCTGATGGGTGACGCCCATGTCGTACAGGCCCTTCCAGAGGTTGGTGGCCTTGATGAGGGCTTCCTTGTCGATGGTCACGACGTCTTCCGGATCGCCTTCGGCCTTGTAGGTGCCGCCGCACTGCTCGTAGGCGTTGATCATGTCGTTGCGGCCCCAGCTGCCGCCCAGGAGCTTGACGTCGGTCACGCCGTCGGCGGCCATGCGCTCGCCGATGGCATACAGCTCGTCCCAGGTGATGATGCCGTCGGCGACTTCATCCGGGCAGTACTGCGCGGCCAGATCCATGTTGCAGTAGGTGACGACGGTCGGAGCGCAGAACGGGATGCCGTAGCGCACGCCGTTGACCTTGCCGGCTTCGTTGCTCAGATACAGATCTTCGCTGAAGTTGCCGTAAGCGCCGAGGAACTCGTCGAGCGGATCCAGCACGCCGCGCAGCGCGAAGCTGGGGATCTGGTAGCTGTGGATGATGCAGGCGACCGGAGCGGCGGAAGCGTCGCCGGCGACCAGCGCCATCTGGGTATACAGGGTGCCCACTTCGGTGGCTACATGGTTGATGTGCACATCGGGGTTGGCTTCGTTGAAGCTGTCGACAACGCCCTGGATGATGCGGAAGTCATCGCCGGTATAGATGGACCAGACGTTCACTTCGGTCTTTTCGGCAGCTGCAAAGGACACCATGCCAACGCACAGCATGATGGCGAGCAACAGGGAGACGAGTTTCTTCATATGGGATACCTCCTTGCATATTTTGACACGCACCTGCGTGTACAAGCCTTTCCTGCAGCCGCCCTGCGGCGGCAGCGCTGCGCTGGATTGCATGCAATTGGCATTTCCGATGAAATGCGCATTTCATCCGGCGGCAAAAAAGCGGCACAGATTCCGACGAGATATTCGAAATTGGTTTTGATTTCTGATGCTGTCTGTTTATTTTTAACCATATCTTTAATTAAATTATAGACTCAATCGACAAGCTGTTCAATGGCAGAAAATGGGATTTCATTGACAATTCCTATGATTACATGTATCATGGGATCGGGGTGATGCAATGTTTGATATCGTGGACGCCGGATTTGACTGGGCCGTGCCCAGCGGCTTCTCGCTTGACCGGACGGACGGGACGTTTTCCCCGTGGATCATGGCGCAGTACTTCGGCGAACTGGAGCTTTGCGTGGAGGGGGAAACGATCACTGAGACGACCAATACGCTGCTCCTGATTCCGCCGAACACGCCGCACGGGTATGTCTGCCATGCGCCGACCAGCCATAACTGGCTGCATATCGAGGGCGAGTTTGAGCCTCTGCTTGCGCGCTATGGCCTCAGGACGCACAGCCTGTACCGGCTCAGGGCGGTGGGCGACATCTCCGATCTGTTCCGTGCGATCAGCAGAAGCTACTTCGGCAACGACGCCTACCGCATGGAATACATGCGCCTGAAGGTGGAGGAGATTTTGCTGCAGACGGCCGTGCAGGCGCAGCTGCCGCCGGAGAGCGGCTCTACGCGAAGCGGTATGCTGCGCGAACTGCGCAACGAGATCATTGAGCATCCGGAAAGGGACTGGAGCATTGCCAGCATGGCGGCGAGGCTGTACGTGAGCGAACCCTATTTCTTCCAGCTGTACCGCCAGTATTTCGGCGTCAGCCCCGCGCAGGACGTGGGCGCCATCCGCGCCGAGCGTGCGCGTTCCATGCTTGAGACCGGCCTGCCGCTCGCGTACGTCGCCAGGCGCTGCGGATACTCGAGCGTGTACAGCTTCATCCGCGCATTCAAGCGCGCGACCGGCATGACGCCCGGGCAGTGCAGGCGCACATGAAAATAAAAAAGCGGAAAATCCAACGCCGGGCGGCGCGGGTTTTCCGCTTTCATTTACGGGCGATTGCCGTTTTCCTGATTCAGAATGCCTGAATAATGGCTGATCGCATATGCGACTCCGCCTTCGTCGTTTGCATAGGTGACGAAGCCTGCGGCCGCCTTCACCTGCGGCGCAGCGTTGCCCATGGCGACGCTGTCGGGATAAAACGAGATCATCTCCAGATCGTTGATATCATCGCCGAAGACGGATACTTCCTCAACCGCCAGGCCCAGTTTTTGGCGAACACGCTCGATTGCCTTCAGCTTTCCTGCGTCCTGTCCGGAGATCTGGATCGTCCGGCCTTCATCGGTAATATACACATTAGCCTTCGGACCGATCCGCTGCCGGATGGTTTCTCCAAGCGATGGCGGTAGCGGGCGCACGGAATCCGTCAGGTGATCGTAGAATATGAGGACCTTTACTGTATCCCGGATCGCCGTTTCGTCGATGGCACAGATCCGCGCCTGCTCAAGCCCCCAGCTTCTGTTCATCGACGCATCAACCGGGAAATTGAACGCATAGCCTTCTTGCGGCATGTGGAGCGAGAGATGGACGTCCTCATAAGCCGCAGCGGCGGCGATGCAGGCGCGCACGGCGTCGGGATGGATATAGCTGTAATGGGTGTGCCCATCCATGCAGATACACGCGCCGTTTGCATAGATACCGCCGTCAAACAGTGCAAAATCCGCATCCGTCCACCCGAGCGTTTTGTCAAGGCGCGGCGAGCGGGCGGTCGCGAAGAAGACGCGGACGCCACGTGCCCTGCACGCCGTGATCGCCTCCCTTGCGGAGGCGGGGATTTGCTTGGCAGAGTTGAGCAGCGTGCCGTCCAGATCGAAGAATAATGCCTTGATCATCATGAGAATCCTTTCGTGCGGGATATCTGCATCCGGGTGTGCGGGAAGGTCAACGGGATATGGCGAAGAGAGTATTTCAGATGACGACGGATTGGCGAATATATCTGCGCCTTTTCTGGCGGCAATCGGCGGATGGCATGACCGGCCTGACAGCCTTCACGTTGATTCCTTTTTTCGCTCAGCCGCTGCAGCCGGCAAAAGCGTCTGCGCCGATGGCTGTGACAGAGGGCGGGATGCTGATATGCTCCGCTTCTCTGTTATTAAGGGCGAGCAGCCTGCCCTCTTCGATCGCAAACACAAAAACACCTCCTGAAAGCGGAATGCCGCAAGCGGTATGAATCCGGCGCAATCGGATAAAGCATCGTCAGACATAGTATTCTGCCATATCGTCGAGCCTGAGACAGGCAAGACGGCTGAATCCGGCGCGCCATCCGCACCCGCAGTCGATATTCACGACGCCGTTTCCGTGCCATATCCGGGCGGGCGCGTCTTCAATGCCCGTGAGCAGGGGCGTCGGCGTATGGCCGAGGATGACGGTCGCGCCCGGCACGGGGGGCTCTGCGTCCGGCGCCGGGCGTCCCCATAGCTGGTCGTGAGTATCTTCGGACGGGAACCCGTGAACGAGATGAAACCGGCGGCCGTTTACTTCAAGACCGGCGCAGGTGGGCGCGCTCAGAAAGAAGCTCAGGATTTTCGTGCGGGTATCGTAGGCACACTTGTACAGAAGCGCTCTGCGCGTAACGCCTCCTCCGTTCATCTGCCAAAGCGCCCTCGCATCCGTTTTGCGCCAGTGCAGGTCGTCAAGGCACATCTGCTCATGATTTCCGCGCAGAAAGACCACATTGGCTCGGCCCATGACGTCCAGAACGACTTCGACGCTTTGCGGCCCGCGGTCGATGGCGTCGCCGAGCATGTAGAGCGTATCCGCATCGCTGAAGCGGATTGTCTGAAGCATCTTCTGGTAGCGGGCATAATCTCCGTGGACGTCTGACATGCAGTAAATCAACGCGCTCTCCCCCTGGGTCAAAGATGTGCTTTCGGTATGGTTTATATATAACACAAAAACCATTTGCTTACAAGGTACTTTAAAACGCCGGACCGCTCGGGCGGTCCGGCGCGTTGCGACGCAGACGCTTCGCCCGCGCGTGGAGCCGCTGTGCACAAACGATCATGAGACTGCTTACGCTCTGCTGACCGAAACGCGGGCGATTGGAATCTGATTAACGGGTGGCTTTATAGTTAATATTGGCTTTCCTTGCCTGAGCGCACAGATCCTTCGTCTGCAGTTGATACGCCTTGCCGTCTTTGATAAAATGCGTACCGCATTGCCTGAATTCAAAGGATACGTTTTTTCTTATGCATTGCTCCCGGAGGTGAAGCACCCAGGCGTAATCAAGCGGTCTGGCGTGCTGATCGGATTCGCCGCCGACCACTACGAGTTCGATACCGTCAAGATAGCGCTCTATATCGGCAGCTTCCAGAAGCGGCTGAGCTGTGATACACTTATGCCTGATCGGGAGATTTTTGAAAATAGCGAGTTTGTAATCAGCGTTCTTTTGATTTTCAATCGTACAGCCGACGACTACGTTTTCATAGCCGTCGCCCCAATCCTCGGGGATACAGTCCATAAACCTGTCGATTCGCTTTGTGAGAAACAGGAATGTGCAATCCTGACGCTGCCTGATCATCTGCCAGCATTCGGGACGCCAGGCGTCAGCTTCCTCGATCAAAAAATCGGTAGAAAAACAGGTGTATACGATGCCCGGTTTCATCCTGAAATGACCGTTCTTCAAGCGCTCTGCGGGCTTGGCAAAGTCCGTCGTTTTTTCAATGATCCCTGTATCCACCCCGCGCTTTGCATCTCCCTTGTGGATGTAACAATAGCGACAGCCGTCGCTGCACTTTCTGCAGCCCCTCCACGGATTCCACATTGCCATATTCTCACCTGTATAAATCCTGCTTTGTCAGCCCAGCGTTTGAGCAAATATCTGCTTCAGCGCGTCGGCTGGTATGTCCTGCTTGACAGTGATCTGCACCATGCCCTTTGGCGTCATTTTATATCCCGCCAGGGCTTCGCGATGAAAGACGGTCGCCTGCGCTTCAATATTGATATGGTCCTTAAATGGTATCAGCCTTACAAACTTCTCACCGGCATAATAGCTTGGCAGCTTCGCCCACAGCGTTTCTGTCAGGTCGATGGAAACGCTGTCATAGATCAGCCGGCGCAGCGCCTTGAACAGATCAAGAATCTCCGCGGGATACTTTTCCAGATAGCTTTGTATCTGCTCGTTCATGTTCATGCCTCCGCCGGATGGGTATTTGCTTTATAGTATTCACTTGCTTCATTCCCGGCAATTCCTGCTTTTCGGATCGATGACGGAAAACCGGGTGTCAATGAATAATGCGCAGAGCGTCTATCGCTTTTTATAAACGACAAGCTCGGGATTTTCTCCGTTCGCCGCGTAGGTACAGACCAGGATAAAGTCCATATTTGCGGCGACGCCAAAGCATCTCCCGCCGCCGGATTCGCATTCCAGCTGGGTACCCAGATAGGTTGCGCCGTCGTCCAGAAACTTTACGCGCGTTCCACTGGGAAGCCGGTATTCAAGGTTGATGTATCCTCCGACAAGCGCATTGAGTTTTTCAACCTTTGGCATCCCTTCAATGCGCAAAGCGTTGATTTCATCGATCAGCTGTTTTTTGAATGCTTCAAATTTGTCCGCTCCGTCCAGATGCTGATAATGCTTCCAGTAGTTGAGCCTGGGAAGCATATCCTTCATGTACGAGCGCGCCTGCTCGGCAGGGAAATGCTCATTGGCCATATGGTTTACGCAGACTTCAATCAGATCGTCCATGTCGTGGTACATATACTCCCCGTCGGCATAGCACCATTTGCAGTATTCTTCGTTAAAAAAACCGTCGGATCCCTTGCTTGTAATGGAATCCTCCAGAGGCATGCCGCAGCACTGGCAGATCAGCTTTCTGGGAGAGCCCAGAAGCGTATTGATCGAGACGTCAAAGAGCTTTGAGAGCAGCTTCAGCGTTTCCGTGTTCGGCGTGGTGTCACCGTTTTCCCAGCGGGAAACAGCCTGCCGGGTGACGAACACCTTCTCGGCGAGCTCTTCCTGGGATAATCCTTTTTTTGTTCTCAGTTCAAGGATAATATCTTTTGTCTCCATATCGTATCACCTCGCCCGTATTATACCGCGGGAATGCCGGGCGGACAAGCAACGCCCTGTTGCAGTGCGGTTTCAATCGACGTCTGCCGGGTATGGAATGGCGCGGATCAAAGCCTGCATGGGGGATACTGCCATGCGCAGATGCGATGGGATCACAGGCGCCTGACGGGGAAGAGCATATAGCTTTTTCCGTTTGCCGGGCAGGCAAAATCGTGGACGGCGCCTGCCAACGGCAGAACTTCGCTAAAGCGAGCAGTTGCCTCCGACCATAATTTTTGAATAAAGCCCTGACCATCCAGGGTTGAGCCTTCTTTACCAATGACAGAGAACGAAGGCTTAATTCGTTTTTCGATCTCCATATGGTACCTCGCAGAATCTTTTTTGACGGATACATGATAGCATGAATGAAGCCAAACATCAATTACGCACAGAAAAGAGCGGAGGATTTACACTGAATCCTCCGCTTCCGGTAAGCAAGCGCCATTCAATGCGAATGAGCCGCTGCCCGCTGACGGTTTATAAGCATTCGAAGTTGATCATGCAAAGGAGCTATGTTATACTGACTCACAAGGACAAATATGCACAGGAGAATAAGCAATGAAAATCTATGATATTTCTCAAGAGGTCTTCAGTTGTCAGGTATATCCTGACGACCCGGCGCCGGAAAAAAACATGCTTAAATCAATGGAAAAAGGCGACCTGTATAATCTGACTGCATTTGGCATGTGCGCGCACAACGGCACACATATAGATGCGCCCTTTCATTTTATAAAAGATGGAAAAACCGTGGATGAGATATGCCTGGAGACGTTTGTGGGAAGGGCATATGTGGCAGAATATCACGGGATGGTTACCGGCGATGACGCTGCAGAAATAATCAAAAAAGCGAAAAAACAGAACCCGGAGGCGGCAAAGAGAATTCTGATTAAAGGAGACGTTGAAGTATCATTAGAGGCAGCAAAGGTATTTGCGTCTTCACAGCTTCTGCTTCTGGGAAATGAACCTCAGACGGTCGGCCCGCAGAACGCGCCGATGGCGGTGCATCTTCTGCTTTTGGGTTCCAATGTTGTCCTGCTTGAAGGAATTCGCTTGTCAGCGGTGTCCGAAGGCGTTTATTTTCTGAATGCTGCGCCGCTGAATTTATCAGGTGCGGACGGCTCGCCGTGCAGAGCTGTATTGATAGACGCCGAGGGCTAAAAGACCCTTGTTTTCCGCTATTCAGACACCGATTTTATTTAAAATAGATAAAATAGAAACTCGAAAACAGTATCCTTCGGACGAAAAAGGGGAGCATATAGGAATTCGATACCTATGGCCTCTGCAATGCGAATGCAGCGAGCTGCCGAACTATCTCTATCTCATCCCCGAATGCAAGACTGTGGGTACTGAGATGTGAAAATTGGAATTGGTAATATATAAGCGAGGGTTTAACAGCCTTCGCTTTTCCTATATGATGAAGGGGACCGGTCTGACGGAATTTGGAATTGGGACAC
>JAFQOY010000125.1 GCA_017412025.1 Clostridia bacterium
CGGAGCTCAGGGCCGACGGCTGGAAGAAAGAGCGCGGCGGTTACGAACGCGGCAAGGATTACAACCACTCGACGTTCTGCGATCTTGTGCTCAGCGGTCTGCTGGGCATCGGAACGGACGATGCGGGCAGGCTGGATGCGAAGCCGATGATCCCGGAAAGCTGGCCGTATTTCAAGGTTGAGGGCGTGACGCATCAGGGCAGGAAGTATACGGTGCTGTACGACCGTGACGGGACGCGCTACGGCTGCGGCGCTGGCGTCAGCATCTTGCCTGAGGAGGAAAAAGCGTGAAAGAACTGCTGAGACAGGAATCGTTTTATCTCTTTGGCATGGGCGCGCGAAAGAAGCTGATTTTCAAAAACCATTGTCTGTTTTCGCTGGAGGATCAGCGCGCTGTCGCATGCTTTGACGAGCGGCTTCCGGTCTGCATTCAGCCGTCGGAGTACCGCGTTCGGATCGGCGAGGACATGATCTGGGAAAACGAAACGGGCGTTTACATGCGCCAAAACGGCGTTCAAACCGTGCTTGCAGAGAGTCCGGTTCATCTGCCGGACTTTGGCGAATACCGCCACGCGGCATGGATGCGCGCGCTGCACGCGGATATTCTGGTCTCCATCGTGGACGGCAGGCCCGTGCCCAACCCGATCGTCTATCGCAAGCCCTGGTACCGCGATTCGGCGATGATGTGCATGGTACTGGGGCGCACGGGCAATCTGCATCTGGTGAAGGACTGGATTCTGTCGCTTGATGAGATGTATGACCGAAACAACAAGGGAAACGAGGAAAGCGACAACCTGGGACAGGCGCTGTATATGATTTCCCTCGTCAGCGATGCGTCCCATCCGCTGGTGGGCAGGATCGTGGAGGAGGCGAAGCGGCGCACGGAGGACGGGCATCTGACAGGGCTTTCGGATTATGCGCCTCACCCGGTATACCAGACGAAGTGGCTCAAGCTTGGTCTCAAGCGCCTCGGGCTTGAGGACCATTGGCATGTGCCGGATGTGGAGGACAGCTATGCGGAGCTGTTCTGGATGGATGGCGAAAAGGGCGAAAAGGAAGAAGAAAGAAAGCCCTATGACGAGCTGTATCCGTATCTGAGCGTGGCGCGCGCACATTACAGACGCGAGATGCTGACCGAGCAGCCGCCCAAGCCGGGCGAATATCCCATATCCTGGGAGATTCAGGCGTCGGAGGCGGAATATGACCGCAATCATGTGTTCCTGCCGCACTATGAGAGGACAAAGACGGGCGCGCCGCACACGTGGCACGCTTCGGAGCTGTTCCTGTATCTGCACGACAGATGTGATGAAGAGGCCTGAAAGGGGGCGCGGATATGCCGGGCTATGCCAGCTGGAAACAGCTGTATAAGGAAGAATACTTCCAGATGAAGGAAGAGGGAATTGATCTTCGGGGAGCCGCAGCGCCGGAGGACATGCTGTTTCAGCTGCCTGTCCCCACAAGGCTTGAGGACAATGCGGGCGTTGTGGACAACGAACCCTATTGGGAGCAGGCGTATCATACGCTCTTTGCGCGCTACGCACAGGGGCCTGCGGCGGATTTTCCGTATGACGAGCCGGTGCCCTATGACGAGATCATAAAAAAAGCGCCGGCGCTGCCGGTGCTGGGCGGCGCTGTGCGCGGCGAAGCATATCGCCGCCGCATACAGGGCGCGTTCAGCGGACGCTGCGCGGCGGTGGCGCTGGGCAAGCCGCTTGAGATGGGTATGGACCGGGAAGCAGTGGAGCGGTATCTGAGGAGCGTGGGCGAATATCCGCTGAACGACTTTGTCTCTGCGCGCTCGGAAGCGCTTGATATCACGCTGCGCGAGGACTGCGTGCCGAGCACGAAGGGCAATATCTGCTACATGCAGTCGGACGACGATGTGCACTACACGCTGCTGGCGCTTGCCCTGGCCGAAAGCAAGGGAACGGATTTCACGGCGGAAGACGTCGGCATGAACTGGCTTGACAACGTGCCCTATCACTGGTTCTGGTGCGCGTCCCGGCAGGCGTATTACCACATGGTCAACCTGACGGACAATGAGGACCGGGCTGCGCAGATTGCCAGAATTCCGCTTACGCTGAATCCCTGGCGGGAGTGCATCGACGGTCAGATTCGCTGTGATCTGTGGGGCTATATCCGTCCGGGCGATCCGCGCGCTGCGGCGGAAATGGCGTATCGGGACTGCGCCTTCAGCCTGATCAAGAACGGATGCTATGGCGGCATGTTCGTGGCGGGCTGCATTGCGGCTGCGCTGACGGAGAAGCCGACGGTGGAGAAGATCCTTGAAGGCGGTCTTTCCTGTATCCCGGAAAAGTCAAGGCTTGCTGAAGCCGTGCGCCGCGTCATGCAGTGGCACAAGGAGGACGGAAACTGGATTGAGACGTGTAAGCGCATCGAGGCGGCGTACGGTCATCTGCCCTTCGCGGCGACGATCAATAACCTGTCCATGGTGACGCTTGCGCTTCTTGAAGGCGGTCTTGACTACACGAAGACCATCACGACGGCTGTGATGTGCGGCATCGACACGGACTGCAACGCCGGTACGGCGGGCAGCATCGTGGGCGCTGCAGTCGGCATTGAGGGGATTGAAAGCAGGTGGATTGATCCGCTTCAGGATACGATCCGCTCTGCAGTCGCATCCTTTGGTACCTGCCGGATCTCGGATATCGAAAAGCGCATCTGTGCGCTTGGAGAAAAATATATTTCAGAGAAAAAATAAACCATAAATCAGCCCTGCGCCGACGGTTGTCGTTATCAGACAAGCGCCGGCGCAGTTTTATTTTTGCGGAAGCGCGGAGCTATTTGGTTGCGCTTGTGCTGAAAACTCTGTTTTTTTCATGCATGCGTTGCCGTGATTGCCCATGGCAGATCAGGATTGAAAAGCGGGCGGAAACGGCGTCAATTGTATGCGAATGAATAAGGGTTGTAAAAATGATCAAAAAGTAAGATGATATTTTCGGCAAATGGGATAAAAATATTGAAAGGGGGCGGAAACGATGATAATATATTAAAGTGTATATGGATGAATTGCAAAGCGTAGAGTTGAGCAAACGACAGGGAACGGCCCAAAGCGGCAAGGCTGCAGGAAAAGACAGAAAAAGGACGAACGGCGGGCGTGAACCGCGGGGGGAGGAAATATATGCCGAGATTGAGCATTACACTCAGACAGCATACGCCGATCATGCATTTTCAGCATGACCAGGAGGGAGCGACGCTGCGAGGAACGGAGCTGAAGCCGAGGCTGGATGCGTTTTTGATCGAGCATGCCTTTGGCAGAAGGGTGGAAAACTATAAAAAGTATATTGTTGGCTATACGCCTCAAAATATGCCGACAATCCGTGCGCTCGATTATAGGGTCAAGATCGTGAGCAAGAACCACGAACCTATAGAGCTTGTCAATAACAGCGGGACGCCTTATTTTGTGATGGACGATGGATATGGAAAACACAAGGCGATGATCAGCTGTGCTGAGGGTCAAGAGATTGAACTGCAGATTTTGACACGGCACAATGGGTTGAAGGAGATTATCAGGGGATGGATATGCGCATTTTTTATGATGACGAACTTTGGTTTCCGGAAGAGAAAGGGATTTGGAAGCTATACGGTTAAGGCGATTGATGGAGATGAATCAATCGTGCAGATTTTGAATAACAAGGAGTACAAAATGGATAACTATCCAATATGGCTTGCTCAGGCATTGCACAATCAGATTAATTGGAACATTCAGGATGTTTGCCGTATTCCCGATTCCTACGATGACTGGCTGGATGCGATGCAGAGGGTTAAGAGAGCGTATTCCAACGTCAAAAGAGAGATAAGGAATAAGTATGGTTCGGCGACAATGAGAGCATTTGTTCAGGCCGTGTGGATAAAACCCGTGTTCATCTCTGAGAAAGAGAAGAATTGCCATATATATTTTCTTTTTGATCGAAGATTACTTGATGAAGACGTACGTGCGTATATAAAGAAGAACTGGGGCAATATCGTTTCAGAGTAATAACTGACGGAGGGAGCGTGAGCGTGTGAATACTTATTATGTGGGCACGACGATCGGGCCGGTATATGCCGTGATTCAGAAGGCGCGCCGCCCGAGAGAAATCTGGATGGCGAGCTATATGTTTTCGCGCATTGCGCAGGAGATGGTCAATTACCTGATCAAGGAGAGTACGGCGCGGTTCTGTTCCCCGTATGATCCGGACGAAATCGGTCAGAAGATTGTGGGCGCGGGCGCATATTCCGACCGCCTGTTTTTTGAGGTGGAGGCGGAGAATGAAACGGCTGTGCAGGGATACGTGCAGGCGGCGATGGAAGAGGCGCTTAAAATCCTGCGGGACGAGATGAAAGAGGCGATTCTTAAGAGACTGCAGGACGAGAAGAAGCAAACGACAGGGGAAGAGACGTTTGGTGAGGAGAAATGTTTGGCGTTCCTGGAGCAGTATATTTATCAGCTCAGCACGGTCCGGGAGAAGCAGGAAGGAGCAACCATCCCCATGCACGAAATGACGGGGGACCTTGACCGGCTGGAGGCGTATGCCCCCTATAAGGACGAGGAAAAGCCGGGAGAAAGCGATTATCTGCTTCGCTATCTCAACTCGGATACACTGCAGAAATCCAGATGGGTTAATGACCATAATGTCACCTCGCGCGATCTTAAGCAGCTGGCCGAAGCGGGAAAAGAGAAGGTGGAGCATCAGTGGCAGCGGTATGTCGCGGTCGTCTATGCAGACGGCGACAAGATGGGCTCGCTGCTTTCGAAATTCTCCAGGGCCGGGAGCGAGGAGGCGATCCGGAGCGTATCCCAATTCCTGCTTGAGCGTGCGAAATGGAATGTGAACACGGTGAAGGCGTACGGCGGCATGCCGATTTACTTCGGCGGAGACGATATGTTCTTCATCGCGCCGCTGTACGGGATGTACAAAGAAGACGGTCAGGAGAAGGAACAGGAAATCTCGA
>JAFQOY010000126.1 GCA_017412025.1 Clostridia bacterium
CTCGGTCAGCGAGGATTTTAAGATCGTCACAGTTCACGGTCTGGGGTATAAGGCGGTGCCGAACGCATGAAAAAGCTTGAAATCAGGCTTCCGGAGTTTAAGATGCCGGAGCTGCAGCTTTATTCGCCGGAAAGCATGTCCTTTGCGCGCGTGGAGGATCCGCGCATCAGACGCAGGCCGTTTACCTGGCGGATGTTTTTGCTGATTCTGCTCGTGCTCTGCGTGCTCAGCGCAGCCAATGTGCTGATTATGGAAATCTTCCTGAATATGGAGGTCTTTTCCATTCTGGCCAGCATGGGCGTGGGCACGTACTGGATTGCCATGGCGCTGATTGCGGCGATTGTGATCCATCAGGTCAGCTGCGCGAAGTTCGATAAGCCGATGCGCCGCCTCAGCAGGGCGATGCGCGCCGTGGCGCAGGGGGATTTTACCGTTTCGGTTCAGCCTGTGCATAAGCGCAGTAAGTTTGACTATATGGATCTCATGTTTGAGGATTTCAACCGCATGGTGCAGGAGCTGTCCAGCATCGAAACGATGAAGGATGACTTTATTTCCAATGTATCCCATGAGATCAAGACGCCGCTTTCCGTCATCCGAAGCTATGCCAGCGCGCTGCAGAAGCCGGGGCTTACGGACGGAGAGCGGGCCGAGTACGCGGCGACCATCGCCAATGCGAGCGAAAACCTGAGCGTGCTCATTTCCAATATCCTGAAGCTGAACAAGCTTGAAAACCAGGAGATCGTGCCCAGCGCCGCCGTCTATGACCTGACAAGGCAGCTGAGCGACTGCGCGCTTGCCCATGAGGAGCAGTGGGAGAAGAAGAACATCGAATTTGACGCGCAGCTTGAAGAGCGCGTGATGATCCTGGCAGATGAGAGCATGCTGGAAATTGTGTTCAACAACCTGATTGCCAACGCCATCAAATTCACAGAGCCTGGGGGCAGGGTGCTTCTCCGGCAGGAAAAGGACGGAGCGGATGTGATTGTCACCGTGGCGGACACGGGATGTGGTATGAGTACGGAGACGATGAAGCATATCTTTGACAAGTTTTATCAGGGAGACACGTCGCACAGCGGAGAGGGAAACGGTCTGGGGCTTTCCCTCGCCAAGCGGGTGCTTGAAATCTCCGGCGGCAGCATCAGCGTCAGGAGCGCGCCGGGCGAAGGTGCGGAGTTTACCGTGAGGCTCAGGCGTGCGGAGGACTGAGCGGCAGAAATGGCATGCGGGAATTTACAATTCTGAAACAATTCTACGGAAATTCAGAAACGAGTATCGGGTATACTGAAGCATATGAATATGAACAGAGGTGTGCCCCTTTATGAAAAAGATCGTTCTTCTCGCAGAATCCGGCAGCGACATCACGCCGGAGGTTGCTGCGGCGCATGGCATTGAGATTGTGCCGATGCATGTTTCTTTCGGAGGCGAGACCCGCGACGACGGTTCTTTCCCGGTGAAGGAGATGTTTGACTATTACGCAAAGACGCGTGATCTTCCGCGCACGAGCGGCTGCACGCCGGGCGATTTTGAGCCGGTGCTTGAGCGCATCGACAGGGAATATCCGGACGCCGTCATTCTGTATCTGGCCTATTCTGCCTGCACCACCTGCTCCATGCAGAGCGCGCTGATTGCGGCGGAGGACAGGAAGAACTTTGTCGCCGTGGATACCAAGAGCGTGACTGCGGGGCAGGGCGCTGTGGTGCTTCAGGTGGCGGAATTCCTGAAAGAGCATCCGGATGCTTCGATTGAGCAGGCGGTTGAGGCCGCAAACGAGGCGATCGACAAAGTACGCATGGGTTTCTTCCCAGGCGATCTTGAGTATCTGCGCGCAGGCGGCCGGGTGAGCAATGCGGCGTATCTGGGCGCGAAGATTCTCAGCCTGCATCCGCTGATTGAGATTCTGGATGGCAAACTGATGTCCACGAAAAAGTATCGCGGCAAGATGGCGCAGGTGGTGACACGGTTTGCTTCCGAGTATCCTGAGCTTTCGAATCTGGATCCTGAAAAGCCGCTGTATCTGATCTATGGCGAAGGGCTGGATGAAAAGGTCAGGCAGGATGTTGAGCGCATCGTGCAGGAGAAGGGATTCTTGTCCTGTTCCTGGGTGAAGACCGGCTGCGTGATTGCAGCGCACAGCGGTCCCGGCGCGTTTGGCATTGCGGGCTTTGCAAAGTAAAATGAACAGGAACACAAAAAGCGACCATCGGTCGCTTTTTGTGTTTGCGGATTTTGAATGATCAGGATTTGAGGAAGCCCTTGCCGACGATCTCCGTCGAAGCAGTGATGACCATGAACGCATGCGGATCGACGAGATGTACATGTTTGCGCAGCGCCATGGCCTGAGAACGGTTCAGAACGGTGACGATCATCGTCTTGGGCGCGTTGGAATAGGCGCCGTGCACGTCTTCAAGCGTTGCGCCGCGGTGAAGCGTCTGCACGATGAATTCGACGATGGGCTTGGGATGGTCGGTGATGATCTGGAAGCATTTCTTGGTGCGGAAGCTGTCGCCGACGTAGTCGACCAGCGTCGATTTCATCAGCAGACCGAGAATGCAGTACAGGCCGGTCTCCACGCCGAAGCAGAAGAGCGCAGCGATTGTGATCAGCGAATCAGCAGCCATGAGCGCCGTGCCGATGTTCATGCTCGTGTACTTGCGCAGGATCATGGCGATGATGTCCGTGCCGCCGCTGGAGGCGCCCAGGTGGAACAGGATAGCAGAGCCGAAGGCTGGCAGCAGCACGGCAAAGCACAGCTCAAGGAAGGGCTGCGTCGTCAGCGGCGCGCCGATGGGCCACAGACGCTCCATGACCGCCATCACGACGGAAAGCAATGTCGAGCAGTACACGGTGCTGAATGCAAAGCTCTTTCCGATAAAGACAAAGCCCACGACCAGCAGCGCCATGTTGATGATGAACATGAAGATGGTGGGCGTGAAGAATGCCGAGGGAATGACGCGGCCGAGGATCAGCGAAAGGCCGCTGACGCCGCCGGTAGAAAAGTTGTTGGGAAATTTGAAAAAATACGTGCCAATCGCGGTGATCAGAATACCCAGGGTCATCAGCAGATAGCTCTCGGCGGTGGAGATTTCGCGTGCCTTTGTAACTTTCATGGTCAAATGATCCTTTCAGGAAGCATGCAGCGCTTCGCGCAATATGTATGTTCATTATACGCGTTTGCGGACAAAATGTCGAGAGAAAAAGAAAATCCCCTTTGCGCGGAAGGCAAAAGGGACGCATGACAATATCAGATGGTCAGGAAACGGCGCATGAGATTGACGGACTGGCTGGCCGCCATCTGAACAAACGCAGGATAATCCATATGGGAAGAACCGTCCGCGCTGTCAGAGATGGCGCGCAGGACGCAGAAGGGAACCCTGTTGACATGGCAGACCTGGCCGATGGCGGCGCCTTCCATTTCGCAGGCGATGGCGCCGAACTGTTCGGTGATAAAGGTTTTTCGCTCGGCGCTGGCGACAAACTGATCGCCGGAGGCGATCACGCCGGTCAGGGTTTTGACGCCCATCACCTTGGCGCAGGCGGAGAGGCGGCCGGAAAGCAGCTTGTCTGCGGGAAGCTGCACCTTGTTGATGCCGGAAATCAGGCCGACAGGATCGCCAAGGGGCGAGGTGTCCATGTCGTGCTGCACGACGGCGGAGGACACGGCGATGGAGCCGATGGTCAGTCTGTCCGTCAGCGTACCGGCGACGCCGGTATTGATGATGCAGGAGGGTTGATAGTGCAGGATCATGGTCTGCGCGCACATGGCGGCGAAGACCTTGCCGATGCCGCATACGGCGGTGACGACGTCCTTGCCTTCCAGCGTGCCGCGGACGAACCGGATGCCGCTGATCACTTCCGTTTCGGGATTCTCAATGTAGGAACGCAGGGATTCCATCTCCACGTTCATGGCTGCGATGATGCCGATCATGTCTGTGTTTACTCCTCGTAGATAAAAGTCTGCTCGCGGGCGTTGAGCTCCGCCAGGTAACGCTCCGCCTCGATCTTCGCGGCCTCAAGGCTCAGGTTGCGGTAATTGCCGCACTCAATGCGTGCAGCGCCGAACACAGGGCCTTCGTGCTTAAGGATGCGTTCGCAGGTATTTTTCACCTCGCGCAGCACGGTGTCGTTGTCCGCATTGCGCACAAGCAGATAAAAGCCGGTCTGGCAGCCCATCGGACCAAAGTAGACGATCTGACTGCTCAGCTCGCCGTTGCGGATGTAGGTGGCGAACATGTGCTCGAGGGAATGCAGCGTGGAATTGCTGAGCAGGTCGTCCGTGTTGGGACGGCGGCAGCGCATGTCGTAAGTCGTGATGTCTCCGTCCACACGGCTGACATACAGGCCGGGCAGCAGCTTGTCGTGGTTGATGGAGAAGCTTGCGATGCGGGCGATCGTATCCGTCATAAAGGAAGCCTCCTTGAATAAACAGTCTTGAAATAAACAGTCTTAAAAAAACCGACTCATTATACCAGAGTTTACCGTCCGGCGCAACCGTTCGGAATGGAAAACCGAAGGAAAACACGGAAGATCCGGGAAGAACATTGAATCGCGCAGGCGGGCATGGTATAATCTGTTTATCACTTCATATGACGGAGGGTTTATACATGATCAATGACAGCAAATCCCGCGGCAGAGTGACCATTCCTACAGACGTAGACGTTGTGCCGCAGACGCTTGAGCTGTTTGCGCGCTGGGGCGCAGATGCGATCCGCGACTGCGACGGAACGGATTTTCCATCTGAGCTGCGCGCAGTGGACGCGAAGGTATATTCCACCTATTATACGACTCGCAAGGACAACGCCTGGGCGAAGGCCAACCCGGACGAGGTGCAGCAGTGCTACATCATGACCGGATTCAGGATGGCCAAAGACGAGCCGCTGCGCATTGAGCTGATGGAGAATCTCTCCGATGAGCTGCTTAAGCCCAATCCGCACGACGATATCCGCCGCTGGTGGGAGGTTATCGACCGCACGACGGGCGAGGTGGTTTTGCCCGACGGCTGGTATCATGAGGACGGCTTTGTCGTCATTCAGAATCCGCAGCCGTACCACGAGTATACCGTCTCCTTCCTGTGCTATCTGATCTGGGATCCGGTTCACATGTACAACGCGGTGGTCAACGACTGGAAGGGCGTGGAGCATCAGATTACGTTCGACGTGCGCCAGCCCAAGACCCGCGCCTATACCATGGAGCGCCTGCGCAAATTCATTGCAGATCATCCGTACGTCGACGTCATCCGCTACACGACGTTCTTCCATCAGTTCACGCTCGTCTTTGATGCGCTCAAGCGCGAAAAGTATGTCGACTGGTATGGCTATTCTGCGTCCGTTTCGCCGTATATCCTTGAGCAGTTCGAGCGTGAGGTCGGCTATCCCTTCCGGCCGGAGTATATCATCGATCAAGGATACTTCAACAACCAGTATCGCGTGCCGTCCAAGGAGTTCCGCGATTTCCAGGCGTTCCAGCGCAGGGAGGTTGCGGCGCTTGCCAAAGAGATGGTGGATATCACCCATGAGTTGGGCAAGGAAGCGATGATGTTCCTTGGCGACCACTGGATCGGCACGGAGCCGTTTATGGATGAGTTTGCCACCATCGGGCTGGACGCCGTGGTCGGCAGCGTGGGCAACGGCTCTACGCTCCGCCTGATTTCGGACATCAAGGGCGTGAAGTACACGGAAGGCCGCCTTCTGCCGTATTTCTTCCCGGATACGTTCAACGAGAACGGCGATCCGGTGAAGGAAGCGAAGGTCAACTGGGTGACGGCCAGACGCGCCATCCTGCGCAGCCCGATCGACCGCATCGGCTACGGCGGCTATCTCAAGCTCGCGTGTGATTTCCCGGAATTCCTTGATTACGTGGAGAGTGTGTGCAATGAATTCCGCGAGCTCTATGAAAACATCAAGGGCACCACGCCGTACTGCGTGAAGACGGTCGCCGTGCTCAATTGCTGGGGAAAGATGCGCGCCTGGGGCTGCCATATGGTACATCATGCGCTTTATCAGAAGCAGAATTACAGCTATGCCGGTATCATTGAGGCGCTCTCCGGCGCTCCGTTTGACGTGCGCTTCATCTCCTTTGAGGATATTCTCAAGGACGAGAAGGTTCTTGAGGGAATCGACGTGATCATCAACGTCGGCGACGCAGACACTGCGCATACCGGCGGCATTTACTGGGAGAATCCGAAGATTGCTGCGGCAGTGCGCGGCTTCATCGCGCGCGGCGGCGGCTTCATCGGCGTGGGCCAGCCCTCGGGCCATCAGCATCAGGGGCGCTTCTTCCAGTTGGCAGGCGCTCTGGGCGTGGAAAAGGAAACCGGCTTCACCCTTGGCTACGATAAGTACAACTGGGAAGAAAAGCCGGAGCATTTCATCACGGCTGATGTGACGAAGGAAATCGACTTCGGCGAAGGGCAGAAGGGCGTCTATGCATACCCGGATACGACGATTCTCTGCCAGAGGGAAAAGGAAGTGCAGCTGGCCGTCAACGAATTCGGAAAGGGCCGCGCGGTGTATATTTCCGGTCTGCCGTATTCCTTTGAAAACAGCCGCATGCTCTACCGCTCGATTCTCTGGAGCGCGCATGCTGAGGATACGCTGCATCAGTGGTTCTCATCCAATTTCAATGTTGAAGTGCATGCCTACGTGAAGAACGGCAAGTACTGCGTGGTGAACAATACCTACGAGCCGCAGACGACTACCGTGTATCTGGGCGACGGCAGCAGCTTTGAGCTTGCGCTTGACGCCAACGAGATCTGCTGGTATCAGATGTAACCGCAGACTCGGCCGGCGTCCTGCTTCCCTTCGCTGCGAAGAATGCGGAGATTCATGCACAGCGTAAGCAGATGACCTGCTGCCATGGCGATGATTGCGCCGTAGAGATGGATAGCCGGATGAGCGGCGAGCACATACATCAGCAGGACGCTGAGCAGGTTGGCACACAGGGCGATCCTCAGCGATCTGCCCTGCAGCCCCAGCGCGTTCATCATGCCGCCCGTTACCTGCCCAAGCGACATGACAGGCACAAGCAGACAGCTGCGGCGAAGCAGGGGAAGAAGGGCGGACTGCCGGAATACGTGGCTTGAGATCAGCGGCGCGGCGGCGTATATGGCCGCTGCGGCAGCCATGCCGATCACAAGCGCTGCAGACAGCATGCGCTGGATCAGCCGGGAAACCGGCTTTCCCTGCGCCTGTCTGCGCGTCAGTTCCGGTGAGACGGCCATGCTCAGGCTGATCGTGATAAACGACGGCGCCATCAGGATGGGCATCATCATGCCGTTGATCATGCCCAGACCGGTGAGCGCCTGCGTTCGGGTGACGCCTGCGTGCACAAGCCTTGCCGGAATCAGCAGGGTGTTGATCGTACGCATGAGCGAGGAGACAAGCCGCATGCCCGTCAGCGGGAGCGCAAGGGAGAAGATTTCCCGCATAACGCCCTGGCGGCGTAACGGGCGTTTCCCTGGGAGGAATATCCGGAAAGCAAGCGCGAGCAAAAGGAGCAGGGAAACGCTTTCTCCTGCAAGCGCTGCTGCGCCCGGAATTGCTGCGCGCAGCATCAGCGGCCAGAAGGCAAGCTGTGTTGTCAGGTATATGCACAGGAGAAAACGGACGACCTGCTCCAGGATTTCGCCAAGCGCCGGAACAAGCGGCCTGCCAGAGCCATAAAAATAGCCGTTGAACGCGCAGGACAGGGCGAGAACAGGGATACAGGGCAGATAGACGATCAGAGCCGGAAGCGTTCTGACGTCGCCCAGCCACAGCGCGATGGGTTCGCGCAGCAGATAAGCGGCTGCCATAATCGGCAGGCTGACCGCAAGCGAGAGCGACGCGCCGCAGCGGACAACGCTGCCTTGCTCAGCGGAATCCGCCTTAGCACACATGCGCGATATGGCGGCTGGAAGGCCGGAGGTTACAGGCGTGATGAGCAGCATCTGGGCGCTTGACGCCAGCTCTACGAGCCCCATGGCCTGCGGACCGAGTGAGCGCGAGAGCCAGATACGCATCAAGAAGCCCAGAACGCGCACGAAAAAATGCGAAGCGCTCAGCAGCATCGTCTGCCTGATCAGCGTGCGCATGACCATAAAACATCACCCGGCAAGGAATATGACCGCTTTCCTGCCGTCAGAACGGAGGATTTCAGATGTTTGACAAATGGGATCATCGCTTTATGGAAATGGCGGGTCTTGTCGCGACCTGGGCCAGCTGCAACCGCAGAAAGATCGGCGCGGTGATCGTCAAGGATAAGCGCGTCATGACCACCGGATACAACGGCGCGCCGGCAGGGCTCAGGACCTGCGTGGAGAAGGGCGTTTGTCCCCGGCAGGAGATGGGCATTCCCTCCGGCCAGCGGCACGAACTCTGCTATGCTGTGCACGCGGAGCAGAATGCGATCATTCAGGCGGCGAAGCTCGGCATCAGCATCGACGGCGCGACGCTCTACTGCACGCATCAGCCCTGCGTGCTGTGTGCAAAGATGATCGTCAATTCGGGCATTCGCCGCGTGGTATATGGCGAGGGCTATCCGGATGAGTTTTCGCTTTCCATCTTTGAGGAGGCGGGCACAAAGGTAGAATGCTACGGCGAAAATGGGAAAGATTGAGGCGGGCGCTGCCCGCCTTTTTTGAAAGGAAGCGATCTGATGACGATCCGGAAGATGACGATTGCAGATTACGAGAAGGTCTATGCGCTGTGGCTTTCGTGCAGAGGAATGGGTTTGAATGATGTGGACGATTCCCGGGAAGGAATCGGACGGTTTCTTCAGCGAAATCCGGATACCTGTTTTGTTGCAATCGATGGGGGCAAAACAGTGGGCGCAATCATGGCAGGGCACGACGGCAGACGGGGTTTCATCTATCATACGGCGGTTTCGCCTGCGATGCGCAGGCGAGGCGTCGGTTCTGCGCTTGTGCAGACGGCGATTGCCGCGCTCAAGGCACAGGGAATTACCAAGGCGGCGCTCGTCGTTTTTCAGCGCAATCAGGCGGGCAATGCCTTCTGGGAGAAGATGGGCTTCGCTGCACGGGAGGATCTGGCATACAGAAACCTGTCGATCCATGAGATAAAGAGGAGGGATACATGAAGACGGAGATGCGCATCGTCCGGATTGAAGGAAACAAAAAAGCATATCTTCCGCTGCTGCTTCTGGCAGACGAGCAGGAGGATATGATCGACCGGTATCTTGATCGGGGCGAAATGTATGCAATGATCGGGGAAGGACAGGCCGTATGCGTGTGTGTCGTGACGGATGAAGGCGGAAGTACGCTTGAAATCAAGAATCTGGCCGTCAGAGCGGATCGACAAAAGCAGGGAATTGGGCGGCTCATGATTGAATTTGTCGCATCGCAGTACGCGGACAGATTTGATGAACTGCTCGTCGGTACAGGCGACAGCCAGATGACCGTTCCGTTTTATGAAAAATGCGGTTTTGTCCGCTCTCATGTGGTGAAGGATTTCTTCACAGAAAATTACGATCATCCGATTGTGGAATGCGGCGTGTTGCTCCGGGATATGGTTTACCTAAAAAGAAAAATAGCATAGGACATAGAAAACGCCCTGTTCATCCGGAAAGGAATGAACAGGGCGTTTGGAATTTTGCAGCGTGTGATCAGGTACGCATCTCGCGGTTGAAGGGCTTGCCCAGCATCGCAGGGCCGACATGCTTGCTCTTGCCGACAAAGACCAGCACGACGATGACCAGCACATAGGGCAGCATGACGAGGAACTCATAGGGGAACGCGGCGAAGCCATATGCCTGCACGGCCAGCTGCAGCGCCTGCGCGAGGGAGAAGAGCAGCGCGCCGCCCATGACGCCCAGCGGAGACCAGCGGCCGAAATACACCAGCGCAACGGCGATGAAACCGCGGCCGCCGATGAGCGTATCGGTGAAGATCTTGGCATAGCATACGGAGAGGTAAGCGCCTGCCAGACCGGCCATCGCACTGCCGAAGGCGAGCGCCTGATAGCGCGTCCTGCTCACGTCAATGCCCATGGAGTCCGCCGCGCGGGGCATGGTGCCGCAGGCGCGCACGCGCAGGCCCCACGGCGTCCTGAAGAGGATGTACTGCACAACCGGAACCATCAGGAACGCGAAGTACACCATCGGATTGCAGGAGAAGAGCATCTTGCCCACGATCGGCAGATCGGAGAGAATCGGGATGCGGATGGAACTGATGCCCGCGACGCCCTGCGCGCCGCCGATGAAGTGACGATAAAACGTTCCTGCCAGGCCTACGCCGAAGAGCTGGAGGCCGATGCCGGCGATACCCTGCGGCGCACCGAACTTGATGACGACCACGCCGAAGAGCAGACCCATGAGCGCGCCGACGACGGCAGCGGCAATAAGCCCCAGTACATTGACATACCAGGCGACTTCAGCCGCTCCGCCGACCATGAAGGGAACGAGCATGCCTACAAACGCGCCCATGCTCATCACGCCTTCGCAGCCGAGGTTGAATACGCCGCTGCGCTGGTTGACCGTCTCGCCCAGGGAGGCGAGCAGAAGCGCGCTTGAAAGCGGGATGCCGACCGTCAGGAACAACACGATAAAATCGAGCATATCAAGCACCCTCCTTTTTGCCGAGCATGGCGGTAAGCCTGCGCTGCGCACGATCCATCAGATACGGGTTTGCGATGATCAGCTTGGCAGCGACGATGACCAGAATCACCAGACCCATCAGCACGTCGATCATGTTGCTTGGCACAGGAATCTTGTTGATCTGCAGCGCGCTGCAGCCGTAGGAGATGACGGCGAAGAGGAACGCGGCAGGGATGACGCCCAGCGGATGCAGGCCGCCGAAGAGCGCCACGACGATGCCCTGCGAGCCGTAACCGCCTGTGCAGTTGCCCAGGCCGCGGTGATGCACGCCGAGGATCTCGACCGTACCGGCAAGGCCGCAGCACGCGCCGGAGATGACCATGGCCAGCACCAGATAGCGGCTGACGCTGATGCCGCCGTAGCGGGCAGCACGGTCGGACGCGCCGGCTGCGCGCATCTTAAAGCCCGTCGGCGTCTTCCACATGAACAGGAAGACGATCAGCGCAAGCACGATGGCGATAAATACGCCGGTATGAAAGCGAAGACCCTTGTCAACGCCGGGTACAAGCTCGTTGAAGCGGGAAAGCCACTCGGTTTTCTCCAGCTTGATCGTCTGCGGATCGCCGGAACCGCCGGCGACGGACGGATCAAGCAGCGGCACGCGCAGACAGTAGGAGTAAAACTGCGTGGCGATGTAATTGAACATGACGGTGGAAAGCAGCTCGCTGACGCCGAATTTTGCCTTGAGCAGGCCCGGCAGCGCGCCCCACATGGCGCCGCCCATCATACCCACCAGCATGATGCTGGGCAGGGCAAGCGCGCGGGGGAGATCGGTATTGAGCGCAAAGACGATCGCCAGCAGCAGGCCCATGATCATCTGTCCTTCGCCGCCGATGTTGATGATGCCGCTTCGGTAGGCTACACAGATGCCCACGCCCACGATGGTCAGCGGCGTCATGATGTTGATGACGCCGGAGAGATTCTTAAGAGACGTGAACGGATAACAGAAGATAACCCAGAACGTCTTGAGCACGTCTGCGCCCAGAACGGCGAGGATCAGAGAGGCGACGCCAAGCGTCAGCAGCACGGCAAGCAGAATGACGCCGGCGGTATAGATCATTTTAAAGTTTTTCATTATATCACGTCCTTTACGCCTGCCATCATCATGCCGAGCTTGCGCTGGGTGGCTTCGCCGTGCCCCAGCGTCCGCTGGATCTGTCCCTTGAAGATGACCGCAATGCGGTCGGAGAGGTTGATGATCTCCTCAAGCTCCTCGGAGATCAGCAGGATACCCACGCCCTGATCGCGCAGCGCAAGCAGCTGCTTGTGGATGAACTCCGCAGCGCCGAGATCCAGGCCGCGGATGGGATAGACGGCGATGAGGAATTTGGGGCCGCGGTTGATTTCACGGGCAAGGATGACCTTCTGGATGTTACCGCCGGAGAGCGAACCTGCGGCGACATTGACGGAGGAGCAGCGGATGTCGAATTTCTCACGCAGCTCGTCCGCGTTTTTGTCAATCGCTGCATTGCTGATGATGCCTGCGCGGGAGAAGGGGGCTTTGACGATATCCTTCAGAACGAGGTTTTCGCGGATGGTCATGCTAGGAACGATGCCCTCGATGTTGCGCTCCTCCGGCACGTAACCCATACCCTGGGCGATGATCTGCTTGGGCGTCTTGCCTGCCAGCTCCACGCCGTCGAGCTTTACGCTGCCGCTTTCGATGGTGCGAAGACCGGTCAGCGATTCGGCCAGCTCACGCTGTCCGTTGCCCGATACGCCAGCAAGTCCGACGATTTCACCTGCGCGCACGGTCAGATTCAGCTTGTTGAGCACCATGTTGCCGCGGTCGCCGCGCACGAACAGATCGTGCACCTCAAGCATCGGTTTACCCGGCGCTTTCTGGCTCATGTTGGTCGGCAGATAGACCTCGTGGCCGGTCATCAGCGCGGCGATGTCGGCGGCGGAATGGTCGGCCGTGTTGCCGCGGAAGACGAGCTTGCCGCCGCGCAGAATGGCCACCTTGTTGCTCAGCGCCTTGACCTCGGCCAGCTTATGGGAGATGAAGATGATGGAAAGCTCACTGGACATCCGCTTGAGCAGCGCGATCAGCTCATCCGTCTCCTGCGGGGTCAGCGCGCTGGTAGGCTCGTCAAGAATGAGGAACTTTGCGCCGAAGCAGAGGGTTTTGACCAGCTCGACGCGCTGCTGTTCGCCGACGGAGAGCTGCCAGATGTAGGCGTCCGGATCGACAGCCAGGCCGTAGTGCTCGGAGATGGCGATGATGTGGCGGCGGACGGAATCGATGTCCAGCCTGAATGTCTGCCTGACGCGCCCGGTAAAGCCCTTGCTGTGCTCCTGCATCTGCGCCATGCCCAGCGCAATGTTTTCGGTGACGGTGAGGTTGGGCACGAGCATGTACTGCTGATGAACCATACCGATGCCGTAAGCAAAAGCGTCGCTGGGAGACTTAAAGACAACTTCCTTGTTGTTGATGTAAATCTTGCCTTCATCGGGCGTATACAGACCCATGAGAATATTCATCAATGTGGTCTTGCCCGCGCCGTTTTCGCCCACAAGCGCCAGCACCTCGCCCTTGCCCACGGCCAGGGAGATGTCGCTGCAGGCGACAATGCCGGGGAAGCGCTTGGTGATGTGCTCGATGCGAAGGCTGGTAATCGGATTGGCAGCCATGGTGAACCTCCGTCTTTTGCGTGTTGATAAAAGGCGCGCCTGCGGAGCAGGCATAAAATGCTTCTGCATTTCATCTTACGGGATGGAAGCGCGGATGTCAATAAATTGACCGATGTTTTTGAGCCAAAAGAAATGGAATATCCGGATTTGACAATGGCGAAGGAAGCGAAGCGCCCGCCTGAAAAAAGCCGCCCGGAAAGGGGCGGCTTGGCGGAATTACTTGAGTTCGATACCGGAGAAATCGACAGTGTTCGGCGCAGCGACCATGGAGTCAAGCGCGGTCTGAGCTGCAGCCTTCACGTCCGCCGGCAGCAGCTCGGCGTTCTCGGAGAAGGTGTAGATGAAGCCGCCGTTATTGTAGTTGAGCGGGATGTTTTCGCCGCCAACCTTGCCCTCGGCCATGCGGTCGATGATGCCGATGAGAACCGCGGAGTAGTCATAGTCCGCGGCGGCGGAAACGCAGTTCGGGAAGTCGACGATCTGAGAGGTGGTCTGGCCAACCCAGATAACGCCATCGGCGGCGTCGACATTGCGCAGAGCGCCGACAGCCTGCTGGGACGGTCCGACGAGCACGTCACAGCCAGCCTCGATGAAGGTCTTGCCGATATCGCCGGCGCCGACGGTATCAGAGAAGGAACCGGTCCAGGAGAGCATGTACTCCACTTCCGGCTTGGTGTCGTTCAGCGCCTTGACAAAGCCGCGGATGAAGCGGGCGGAGTCGCCGCCGTCAGTCGGGCCGACGATGCCGACCTTGTTCACCTTGGTGGTCAGCGCAGCGATGACGCCGTTGATGTAGCCCGGTTCCTCGGACATCGGCATGTAGGTGAAGATGTTGTCGCCCAGGATCTGATCGCTGGTGCCCAGCGCAAAGACCTGATCCGGATACTCCTCGGCGATCTCGGTGGTCGCGGAGGTGAACTGCGCGCCGTGCACAATGATCACGTCGTAGTTGTCGGCGAGCTGGTCAAGGGTGTTCGGAGCGTCCGGGATCGCAACGGACTCGACCGGCGTATAGTCGATTTCGTAGCCCTTGGCGATCGCGTTCTTGATGCCGATATCCATGGACTGGCACCAGCCCTTGTCATCAACAGTATCAGAGTAGACGACGGCGACGCTGACCGGCTCCGCGACAGCGGAAACGACGAGGACCGTCAGAAGCAGGCAGGCAAGGACGGCAGCAAACTTCTTCATGACGTAATGCTCCTTTTTTTCTGTCTCGATGTGTGTAATCCGGGCACGTTTGCACGGATTCTTGAGTTCCTGAAAGATATTACGCGAAAACAGATCGCCTGTCAACAGCGTTTCCGACAATTTCACACAAATATAATAAAAATGTTCGGATTATTCACAATATGATCTTCTACGCAGCCGGAAGATGACCACGGCCGGCGGCGGACGCTGGATGCGACCGGCCGCAGGGCTTGTCTTTATATCTTCACATATGATATAATCTATCTTGGATGGGTATATGTCGCATTGTGCGGCTGTATACGCGAGTGTAAAGGAGGAAGCGCCATGTGCCGCGTCAGCGTAATCGTGCCGGTTTATCAGGTGGAGGCGTATCTTGAAAAATGTCTTGACAGCATTCTGGCGCAGACGTTTTCGGACTTTGAGCTGATTCTGGTCAACGACGGAACAAGGGACGGTTCAGCTGCGATCATGCAGAGCTATGCGGACAGGGATAACCGCGTCAGACAGGTTCATAAGGAGAACGGAGGACTCTCCTCTGCGCGAAACGCGGGGCTTGATATCGCCAGAGGCGAGTATATCGTCTTTGTCGATTCAGATGATTATATCGCGCCGACGTTGCTTGAGGATGCGGTTGCCGCAGCGGATGAAAGCGACGCAGAGCAGGTGCTCTACAATTATCGCCTGGTGATTGACGGCGAAGAGAAGGAAGCGTATCTTCCGATTTGTGATGAAGTGATTGATCTTGAACGGTATGGGCTTGCTGATTACTTTTATCGCTACTGGATGCCGTACAGGCACGGACAGGAGGCCTGGAGCAAGCTTTACCGCCGCAGCGTGATTGAGGAAAACCATCTCCGGTTTGAGCCGAACGACGAGATATTCGCCGAGGATACGCTGTTTTCGGCGATGTATCTGATGCATACAAAGAAGATCGCTGCGCTCAGCAGGCCATACGTCTATTATGTGCAGCGGGGCGATTCGCTGATGGGCCTCAAGAAGCCGCAGCTGGCCAGAAGGCTGATGACGCTCGCCGTACGCATGTGGGCATATGCGCAGAAAACGGGGCGCTTTGACGAGATCCGCCATGTTCTGCCGGTGCTCGCCTATGACAAGCTGATCTGCAAGGGCATTCGCTTTGATCCCAGCACCAGCGACGTCTATGCGGCAATGCGGGCATACCGGGAGAATGAGACGATGAAGCGCATGCTGCGCGCGCTGATTGCGCCTATGCCGCTTCTGATGTATACCCTCAAGACGCGCAAGGGCTTTTTTACCCAGATCCGCGGAAGGTTGTTTGCCCTTCGCTGGCTGCGCGGCGATGTGCAGGGCGCTGCTGCGCTCGTGCAGGGAAGAGAGGGCGGCGCGTGAAAATCAGTGTGATCATGCCGTGCTTTAACGGCGAAAGATATCTTGAGGACTGTCTTGATTCCGTTCTTGCTCAGACGACGCCGGACTTTGAGCTGATCGTCGTGGACGACGGATCGACGGACCGTTCCCTTGGGATCATGGAGCGCTATGCCGCGCAGGATGCACGTATCAGGGTTTTGCATCAGGTAAACGGCGGCGTATCGGCCGCGCGTAATCTGGGGCTGGCGCATGCGCAGGGCGAGTGGTTAACATTTGTGGATTGCGACGACCTGCTGCCCGTCGATGCGTTTGAATCGCTTCTTGCAGGCGCGCGCGACGGCGTGGATATGGTCGTCGGCGCTCATGAGACGTTTGATGCGGACGGCAATACGCAGATTGAGATTCCGCACAGCCGGTGGATGGATCTGCGTGGGGAGAATAAGAAGCGCCGCGTCTGTCTGCGTCTGATCGAAGGGGACAGCATTCTCAACATCATGTGCAACAAGCTGCACAGACGCGCGCTGATTGAACGGGAGAGTATCCGCCTGAATCCGTCGGTAAGGATTGCGGAGGATGCGCTGTTTAACCTGGAAGCGGCGCTTTGCGGCGGAGATACCGTCTATGTGAACAAAGTCACCTATCGTTACAGGATGCACGGCGCGTCTGCTATGCACAGCCAGCGGCAGGGAGAACTGAAGCGGCATGCGCCATGGCTGCACGCGATGCGCGAGACGCTCACGCGCCGGGGTTTTATGGAGCAGTACTATGCCGCGTATCTTGACAGCGTTGTTCTTCGCCTGTATAAAGACGGCGGTGTGTCCGGCGTGCTCCGAGAATTCAGCAGCAGCGCCGGGCCGTTTCTGCCGGAACGCATGGATGTATTGAGCCTGACATTCGGCGGCCGCATGCTCTATGCTGCTGTGCGCGCGGGTATGTATCCCGCGCTGTATCCCTTTGTATATATCTGGCAGACTGCCGGGAGAAAGGCGGGAGAGGCGGCGTTCGCGCTCCGCGCCCAGAAGGAGAGACCCAAGTGAATGAAAGAAAGCCGGTTGTGAGCGTTATCGTGCCCTGCTATCAGAGCGGGGCGACGGTGGAGCGGACGGTCAGGAGCATTCAGCAGCAGACGTTTCAGGACTGGGAGCTGATCGCGGTGGACGACGGCTCGCAGGACGATACGCTGTCCGTACTCCATCGTCTTGCGGCGAAGGAGCCGCGCATGCGCGTCATCCATCAGGCAAACGGCGGCGTATCCAGCGCGCGCAATGCCGGGCAGGATGCTGCCGCAGGCGAGTGGATTACCTTCGTCGACGCCGACGATCATCTTCCTGAGCACGCGATTGAGCGCCTGCTTGCCCTGACGGACGATGCCGTGGACATTGTCTGCGGCGCATACGATATGCATTATTTTGATGAGGATGGAAGGGTCGAAAAGCATACCTGCGCGAGCGGCGATCTTAAGACGGTGCTGGAGAGCCTGATCCGCGGCGACAGCGCGCTCAACAGCCCGTGCGCCCGGCTCTATCGCCTTAAAATGCTCAGGAAGCACGGCGTCCGTGCGCCGCTGGGCGTCAGAATCGGCGAGGACGTGCTGTATAATCTGGATGCGTTCATGGCTGCCCGCGCATGGCGGATGAGCGATGAAACGGTATATCTTTACGAATTCGGCGGCAATTCAGCCATGCACAGGGCGAAAAACGACCGCTATGACAAAAACAGCGCGATGATTGAAGGGATCGGCCGTTTCCTTGAAAGGAACGATCTGTGTACGGCGCTGTTCAGGGCGCACATCGATATCTATGTGCGCATGCTGCGCGCCGACCTTGGCAGGGTGCGTGCTGCGCTGGCCCTGAGCCGCGATATGGTCGCCGCCATGACAAAGGGCGTCATCTTCAGCAGGCTCACCGCCAAGGAGAAACTGTATTATCTGGCGCTGCGCATATTGCCTGCGTCAAGCATCCTGCTGCCGTGAGCGGCGCAGCGGAGGAGGGATTCGGGATGGATGGACGCCGGATTGACGTCAGCGTGATTGTTCCGTGCTACAATTCGCAGAAATATCTGAAGGACTGCCTTGACAGCCTGCAGGCTCAGCGTTCGCCGGAGATTGAAATGATCCTGATCGACGATGGATCGGCGGACGAAACAGGCAGGATGCTGGATGATTTTGCGGCGGCAGAGCCGCGCGCCAGGGTGGTGCACAAGGAGAATGGAGGCGTTTCCTCCGCGAGAAACCGGGGCATAGACCTCGCACGGGGGCGGTACATTGCGTTTCTGGATGCGGACGATACGCTCGCTCCCGGATGCCTGCAGATGCTTTTCGGCGCGGCAGAGTCCTCCGGCGCGCAGATTGTATCAGCCAAACATATGATTCTGGATATGGATGCAAACAGGCTCGTGCCCGTTGTAACGCCGGAGGTAGAGCAAAAGCCGTATGCCGTCGCGCGGGAGATCATCCACATGCACCGCATCTACAACAACATCTGGAACAAGCTCTACGACCGGCGGCTGTTTGATAGCGGCGCGCGGCTTGATCCGCAGGTGCGTATCGGCGAGGATGCGCTGCTGAACCTGCAGCTGTATCTGCATGCCGAAAAGACGCTGCACCTGGACAGCTATACCTATGTGTATCGCGTGCACGGCATGTCTGCAATGGCGAGGATTGACGGCTACAGCGCGGCACACCAGCCGATGCTCAGGAGCATGAGCCGCATACTGTCGGCAGAGGGCGTCAAGGAAAGGTTTTTTGCCGACTTTCTGCAGAGCTGCATCTGGCGGGATGAAAAGGAAAGCGGCATCCGTGCGTCGATGAAGCGGTTTAACCGCAGGATCAGGCCGCTTGTGGTGGAATCCATTGACAAGGGACGCCTTGACGCGAGGAACAGAACGCTTTATGCCATGGTTCGCTCGGGTGTGTTCCCTGCGTTTTATGTGCTCATGCGCGTCAGAGAGAAGATCACAGGAAAAAGGTGGGGGATCAGACGATGAAAGCCATCATGCTCTATAATCACGGCGGCTGTGAAAACCGCGGCTGCGAGGCGATAGTGCGCTCGACTTCGGCGCTCTTTGCGGATCATGCCTGCGTGTCTCTGGCGTCCGATCAGCGGGAGAAGGATGAAAAGGCTGGCCTTGAGCATGTCGGGCGCGTCGTCTCTTCGACGATTTCGCCGTACAGCCTGCGAAGGCTGATCAATTCCGTCGGCTTCAGGCTTGGCATGCCGCGCGAGAGTGAGGTCGCGCGCAGGTATTCGCCGGTCATCGATCTGGGAAAGCGCAGCGACGTCTGTCTTTCCATCGGCGGCGATACGTACTGCTATGGTCATCAGGAGCATCTGCAGGTGATCAACGGCCGCCTGCGCAGAGCGAAAAAACCGATGGTGCTCTGGGGCTGCTCGGTGGAGCCGGATCTGCTTGAAGGCGGTACGCTGGAGGATCTGAAAGCCTATGATCTGATCGTCGCACGTGAATCCATCACGGCAGAGGCGATGGAGAAGGCCGGGCTTCCGGTCATGCGCTGGTGCGATCCGGCGTTTACGCTCAAGGCGCAGATGCTGCCCCTTCCTGCGCAGTGGCGCGAGGGGCATACGGTCGGCGTCAACGTAAGCCCGCTGATCCTGCACTGTGCAAAGGACGGCGCTAAGGCGCTTGACGCGTTTGAAGGGCTTGTCCGTCATATTCTTGAAAGCAGCGAAAGCGCTGTGGCGCTCATTCCGCACGTGATCTGGCCGCACGACAATGATCTTGACGCACTTGGCGCGATCAAGGCGCGCTTTGCCGGAGAGGATCGCGTGTTTATGCTCGATCATACGCTGACGTCTGAGCAGATCAAGGGCTATATTGCAAGGCTCAGCGCGCTTGTGACGGCCAGGACGCATGCGTCCATCGCCGGATATTCAAGCGCCGTGCCGACGCTGGTGATCGGCTACTCTGTCAAGGCGAGAGGCATTGCGCGCGATCTGTTCGGCAGTGAGGAAGGCCATCTGATTCCGGTGCAGGAGCTTGCGTGCGCACAGCAGCTGATCGACTGCTACGATGCGATGATGGGCAGAGCGCAGGAGGAGCGCGATTTCCTTCGCAAAAGGCTGCCTGTATATATGGATGGAAAGGAAAATGTGATTGACGCTGTCATGGCGCTGGCCAGGCAGGGGAGGACAAAATGAGAACGACGGTCAGAGCAAACAAGGCCGAATGCACAGGCTGCGGAGCATGCGCAAGTATCTGTCCCAAAGGCGCCATCACCATGAAGCCGGATGAAGAGGGTTTCCTTTACCCGGCGGTGGATGCTTCGCTGTGCATCGAATGCGACGCATGCGAAAAGCGCTGCCCTGTCGGGAAAGAGCTGCCGCAGAGTCATATGCGCGCCATGGGCGCCCAGAATAAAGATGAAGAAATCCGCAGGCAGTCGTCCTCCGGCGGCGTGTTCACCGCGCTGGCTCAGGAAATGTTTGCCCGGGGCGGCGTCGTTTTTGGCGCTGCGTTTGATGAAAAGCTCCATCTGGAGCATATCGGTGCGATGAATGAAGGCGAACTTGCGCCGATGCGCGGCTCCAAATATGTGCAGAGCAGCGCTGCAGAGGCGATCAGTCATGCCGTCTCGCTGCTTGGCAAAGGCATTCCTGTACTCTTTTCAGGCACGCCCTGCCAGGTGGCGGGCATGAAAGCCGCTGCCGGGAGCAGGCGGGAAGAAAACCTGCTGACGGTGGATTTCGTCTGCCATGGCGTTCCGTCGCCGGGTGTATTTGCTTCTTATATAAGTGAACTGGAGAAAAAGCACGGGAAGCGCGTCACGGCGTATACGTTCCGCGATAAGCGAAACGGCTGGAAGGATTTTTCCGCTGTCGCGACGTTTGAGGATGGCAGCGAGCATGCAGGCGGACAGAAGGATGAGCCGTATCTCTACGGCTTTCTGCAGAATCTGTATCTGCGTCCGTCCTGCGCGCAGTGCGACGCGCTGCGCGGCAACCGCCATCTTTCGGATATCACCATCGCCGATCTCTGGGGCGCGCAGGAAATCTGCCCGCAGCATGACGACGATACCGGGCTCTCGCTTGTTCTGGTGCATACCAGGAAGGGACAGGATGCGCTTGAGCGCGTGAAGAGCAGACTCCATAGCTTCAGCGTATTGGATCTGCAGAAGATGCTCCGCTATAATCCGAGCATTGAGCATACGGCAAAGGCGCATGAGAAGCGCCGTGCATTCTTTGCCCGCTACCGGAAAAAGGGTTTTGAAAGCGAACGCGTCTTGAAGCTTCTTGCCGGGCCGGGGCTGGCGGAGCGGATTGTACGCCGTATCGCCCATCTGCCCTGGGGGCTGGCCCGCCGTATCCGTGCGCTGTTTAACCGCTAATGACTTTATGCGCTCAGGCGCATCCACAGCATATTATGAGAAAACATACATTTTCTTCCCGTCCTGACGTCAACGGCATCACGCAGGGCGTCATATGGAAGCAGCTGCTGCTTTTCTTCTTCCCGATCGTGATGGGCACGTTCTTTCAGCAGCTGTACAATACGGCGGATGCGATCATCGTCGGCAAGTTTGTCGGCAAGCAGGCGCTCGCCGCTGTCGGCGGCTCTACGGGCACGCTGATCAATCTTCTGGTTGGTTTCTTCGTGGGCCTTGCCTCCGGCGCGTCGGTGATCATCGCCCAGCTCTACGGCGCAAGGCATGTTGAGGACGTTTCCCGCGCGGTGCATACGACCATCGTGCTTGCGCTGGTCAGCGGCGCGGGTCTGACGGTCTTCGGTCTTCTGTTTTCTGAGAAGATTCTGGCTTTGATGGGCACGCCGCAGGACGTTATGGCCTATGCAGTCCCATATCTGCGCGTGTATTTCGTCGGCATGATTGCCCAGCTTGTGTACAATATCGGCTCCGGCATTCTGCGCGCGGTCGGCGATTCCAGACGGCCGATGCTGTTTCTGATCTGCGCGGCGATGACCAATATCGTTCTGGACGTCATCCTCGTCCTGGGCATGAATCTGGGCGTCGTCGGCGCAGCGATTGCAACGGTTGCCTCCCAGGTGCTCAGCGCAGCGCTGATCCTCATTGCGCTCAGGCATGGCCCGCTTACTTACAGGCTGTATTTCAGAAAGCTGCGCTTTCATGCGGATATGCTCATGCGCATTGTTCGCATCGGTCTTCCGGCAGGTCTGCAGTCGGTGATGTATTCGCTTTCCAATATCATCATCCAGGCCAGCGTCAACGGGTTTGGCACAGACGTGATGGCGGCATGGACGGCGTATGGCAAAATTGACGGTCTGTACTGGATGATGATCAGCGCATTCGGTGTGTCGATCACCACGTTTGCCGGGCAGAACTTCGGCGCAGGCCAGTATGACCGCATGCGCCGCAGCGTGCGCGTGTGCCTGGGCATGGCTGCGAGCGTTACCGTCATGATGAGCGCATTGATTCTTGCCTTTGGCCGTCCGATGCTCTCGCTCTTTGCGGATGATCCGTATGTGCTTGATACGGGCATGACCATCATCCGTACAATCGTTCCGTGGTGGATCATGTATCTGTGCATCGAGGTGCTGTCCGGCGCGATGCGCGGCGCAGGCGACTCGCTCGTTCCGACGATCCTGACGCTCAGCGGCATCTGCCTCATCCGCGTATTCTGGGTGATGGTGATCGTACCTGCGCGTCATGAGCTTTCCGTACTGCTGAGCAGTTATCCGCTGACGTGGACGGTGACCTCCTCGCTGTTTATTGCGTATTATCTGCGCGGCCGGTGGCTGAAGCGCTGCATTGCCCGGCGCGGCGTGCAATAAAGGATGAGGATAACCGGATTCTTCAGACGGTTTATGGTGCTGCCTGTGCGGCGCAGGCTCATGTGCCTTGCCGTCTGTTATCTCGCCGGCGTCGTGCTGGCGCAGTCGGTTTGCGTATCTGCCGCATATACAGGGGTATTCTGCGCTCTTCTGGCCGTCTGTGCTGTTGTTTTGTACAGGCGGCGGAAGAGCGCTCTCTTGTGTATGGCGCTTGCGATGCTGCTGCTGGGCGTGTGCAGGGGCGGGGCTGAACTGTATACCTGCGATGCGGCGACAGCCTACGGCGTGACGATCACCGGCAGGGTATGCGCGATCGAGCGCGAAAGGCGCGTATACCTTGAAGATGTCATGATAGACGGTCAGACGCGTCTTTCGCGCCGCGCAGTTGTTACGCTGATGATCGATGAAGACGCGCCGGAAGCGCCGGGTGAAATCTGCGTCGGGCAGACAGTCGTTGGTACGGGTCGGCTTTTTGCGCCGGAGACGCCCAGAAATCCTGGCGGCGTCAACAAACGGATACAGGCAATCTGCGACGGGTATGAGCTGTCCGGATACATTCTGCCTGGATGGACCGCGCAGGGCAAGGCATGTTTTTCGCTGCGCGAATCGTTCCGCAGGATGCGCGTCCGGCTTCTTGGCCGCATGCAGCAGCTCTTTGGCGATCAGGCGCCACTCTTCTCGGGCATCATGCTGGGAGAGCGCAGCGCAATTGACCGGGAGGTAACGGCGGCCATGCGCCTGACGGGAACAGCGCATATTCTGACTGTTTCCGGCCTGCATCTGTCGCTGATTGCCATGGCGTTTGGCAGTCTGATCAGACGCAGCGGTCTTTCCGGTTTTTCCGGTTTCTGTATGCTGGCAGTGCTGCTGTTCTTCTTTGGCGGTCTGACGGGGTTTGCGCCGGGCACCGTCCGCGCGCTGATTATGACGCTCCTTCGGGAGTGTTCGCGCCTGAGGGGGAGAAGGTATGAGCCGCTGACGGTGCTTTCCGCTGCGGCGCTGGGAATGACGCTGGTTCGTCCGCTCTGGGTGATGGATGCTTCTTTTCAGTTTTCGTTCTTTGTCGTGCTGGGCATTCAGCTTCTTTCCCGCGGCGTCAGAGAAGCGCTTAGCCGCGGGATGCGCGGTCCGGTGTTTTTTGAGCGCATGCTGGACATGACCGCCATCAGCGTCAGCGCTCAGCTGGCTGCCATTCCCATGCAGCTGCAGCTTTACGGATATATTCCGCTGTTTGCGCTGCCCATGAATCTGCTCGCCGGCGTCTTTGTGCAGCTGGCGCTTCTGGGCGCATGGATCTGCGTGGCCATCGGGTTTGCGATCCCGGCTGCCGCGCTGTTCCCCGCAGGGTTGCTGGGGCTTTCTGCGCAGGTCTTTGAGCGCATGAGCGTGTGGGCAGCTTCCTTTGATGCGGCAATTCTGCGCCTGCCTGCGCCGGGGTATGCCTGTGTGGTTCTCTTTGCAGGGCTGATGCTGCTTGCAAGCAGGCAGGTGCTCGTCAAGAAAGGGAGAAAGCGGTTGTCCGCGATGATCGCTTTGCTGATGATTGCGCTCTATCTGCCTGCCTTTTCGCCGGCGGCGCGCTATGTTCAGTTGGATGTGGGGCAGGGCGACGCCGCGGTAATCCGCAGAGGCAGGCGCGCAGTGCTGGTGGACGTCGGCCCGGCGGACAGCTATGAGGCGCTTCGCTATCTGCGCCATGAGGGACTGTTCCCGCAGGCCGTCATACTGTCGCATCTGGATGAGGATCATGCGGGTGCGCTGGGCGTGCTGCTTGATTCTGAAATCGGGATCCCGGCAATCGTCATGGCGGATGGCGCGATGGATCATGAGGTCTCTTCTGCTGTGGAGAACGCGCTTGACCGCGCGCTTGAAGCCGACGTCAGCATCCGCACGGTTCAGCAGGGCGACCGGATGTCCGTATCCGGCATGCGCATGGATGTGCTTTCGCCGACACAGGCGCTCAGGGGCAGCAACGAACGTTCACTGCTTATCCGGGCAGAAATGGAGGGGATCACGCTTCTGTTGACCGGCGATCTGCCGTCCGGCTGCGAACCGGTGATTCTTCCGGAATGCGACGTGCTCAAGGTTGCGCACCATGGCAGCAAATATGCGACGAGCGATGCGCTGATTGCGATGACGCAGCCGGAGATTGCCGTCATCAGCGTGGGCGCAGACAATCCTTACGGCCATCCGGGAAAGCGCGTGCTTGAATCGCTTGAAGCGATCGGAGCGGATGTGCTGCGCACGGATCGGGATGGATGTATCACGCTCTGGCTGCAGGACGGAAGCATCAGAAAGGAATGCTATTTTCCCTGATGACTGTATAAAAGAACATGAAATAGACGCCTCAGGGCATATACATGAAACAGTATGGTCTTGGGGGAAACGGAATGAAGAGACGTCCTGCGCATCTGCGCATGCAGCATATAAAGGGAATAAAAGAGAGGCGGCCTGTTCTGCTCAGCATTCCCGTGGACGAAATCCTGCCGGGGGAAACGTCCGCATCAGAAAGGCGGAATGCGGATATCGCGCCGCTCTGCGCATCCATCGCGCGCCATGGGCTTCTTCAGCCGGTTGTTGTCCGGCGCGAAGAGCGCACGGGCCGGTTTTCGCTCGTCTGCGGCGAAAGGCGTCTTGCTGCCTGCCGCCTGCTGGGATCAAGGGAGATTGATGCGCTGCTGATCAGCGCGGACAGATATGAAGCGGCAGCGTGTTCTCTGGAGGAGCATGCGGTGAGGCGCGCGCCCTGTGCGCTTGACGAGGCGCGGATGGTCAGCCGTCTTGGCGCGCGGCAGGTGCAGCCGGCATATGTGCTTGCTGACGGCAGAGTTGCGAAACTGGCCGCGCTTTTGACATTGACGCCGGAAACGCTTGATACAGCGGAGAGAGCAGGGATGACCATGGAACAGATGATCCCGCTTCTGAATGTGCGAAGAGAGGACCGACAGCTTGAGGCGGCGATGATCATCGCCGAACGCCAGCTGACGCCGGCACAGGCCAGACGTCTTGTATCCGGCCCGCCTGCAGGAGCGGGCTTCCGCGCGGCAGAGGGAAAGCGAAAGGCGGTTCGAGCCTCGCTTGAAGAGATAGGGGCTGTCGTGAAGCGCCTGCGCATGTCGGGTATCCGGGCAGAAATGACGTGTGACGGGGAAAAGGGCCTGCTGAACATACAAATCTCCTGGCGAGCAAATTAATTTGGACGGTCAGCAGGAAACCGAAGAATTTTATAGAACTGTATAAAGTCTGAAAGCCTGAGACGACGGCATATGTCCGCTTGATATATGGAGGGTATTTATGAAGTACACGATTATTACAGATTCCTGCTGCGATCTCAATCCGCAGCTTGCTGTGCAGTTTGAGCAGCTGACCATCATACCGATGACCTACAGCATGAACGGAGAGACCAGCCAGGACACGACGGATCCCGAGGCGATCCACGCATACTATGACAGGCTGCGCAATGGCGATACGTCGACTACGTCGCAGATTTCGCCCGCTGAGTTCTACGACGTATACAGCGAGCATGTGAAAAATGGTGAAAAGCTGCTCTGCGTCCACTTCTCTTCCGGCCTTTCCGGTACGTATAATTCCGCCTGCATTGCCAGGGAGATGGTGCTTGAAAACCATCCGGACGCTGTGATTGAACTGGTGGATACGCTTTCTGCCAGCGCCGGCGAAGGACTGATGGTGTATGACGCGCTGGTGAACCGCGATGCGGGCATGGATATTGCTGAAAATGCGAAGCAGCTGCGTGAGCATGCGCTTGAATATGCGGCGTGGTTTACGGTGGACGATCTGCACTTCCTCAAGCGCGGCGGCCGCTGCTCTCCGTCTGCGGCGTTCTTTGGCTCGATGCTGAGCATCAAGCCCGTGCTGCACGTGGACAACGAGGGCAAGCTGATTGCGCGCGTGAAGGTGCGCGGCAGAAAACAGGCGCTCAAGGCGCTGGCGGAGAAGTTTGGCGAGCTTGGCGGCGATACGCAGAGGATGACCTTCATCAGCCATGGCGACTGCGAGCAGGACGCCCTGATGGTCAGGGATATGATCGTTGAGATGTACGGCTGTGATCCGGATAAGGTCGTTATCAGCCATATCGGTCCGGTGATTGGCAGCCATTCCGGCCCGGGCACCGTTGCGTTCTTCTTCCATGGAAAAAACAGAGGCTGAGATGCACGGAGATTGGATGCGCATGGCGCTTGACGAGGCATACGCGGCGCTTGAAAAAGGGGAGGTTCCCGTCGGCGCTGTGGTTGTCTGCGACGGAAAGGCAGTTGCCCTGGCGCACAATGAGCGCGAAGCGCTCTGCGATCCGACTGCACATGCCGAGGTGCTTGCGCTTCGCCGCGCCGCATTGGCGCTTGGCCGCAGGCGGCTTGACGGGTGCAGGCTGTATGTGACGCTTGAGCCATGCCCGATGTGTGCCGGCGCGATTGTGATGTCCGGCGTTGACGGCGTGTATTACGGCGCTTCCGATCCGCAGGCGGGCTGTGCCGGCAGCGTATATGCACTGCCGGAGGATCCTGCATTCGGCAAGAGGATCCCCTGCATGGGCGGCCTCCTTCAGGAGGAATGCGGACAGGCCTTAAACGCTTTTTTTGGCAGCATAAGGGAATAGCGAATCGGGCGGAACGGCGCATGCCGTTCCGCTGTTTTTGTGCGATGTCCAAACAGCGCTTTTCCATCTGTTTGATCTTGACAAGGCCAATGCGTGCATGTATATTGATGAAGATTCATGTTATGCAGTTCCGCACGTACGGGCGGAGAAAGAGGAACATATGACCGAGAAGAAACCGTTTATCACGCTTGAACAGGCGAAGGAGATCATCAGGACATATCCGACGCCCTTTCATATTTATGATGAGGAAGGCATCCGTAGAACTGCACGTGCGCTGAATGAAGCGTTTGCGTGGAATCCGGGTTTCAGGGAGTATTTTGCCGTCAAGGCAACGCCCAATCCCTTTATCCTCAAGATGCTTCATGAGGAAGGCTGCGGCGTGGACTGCTCGTCCGTGACGGAACTGATGCTCGCCCGCGCCGCCGGGTTTTCGGGCAGCGAGATCATGTTTTCGTCAAACGAGACGCAGGGGAGCGAGTTCGCCTTTGCAAACAGCCTGGGCGGTGTCATCAATCTGGATGACTTCACGCTGATTGAAACGCTCGAGGAAGCGTGCGGCATTCCGGAGACGGTTTCCTGCAGGTTCAATCCGGGCGGAGAGTTTGCCATCGGCAATGAGATTATGGATCAGCCGAAGGATGCCAAATACGGCATGACGCGCGCCCAGCTGACGCAGGCATATCGCCTGCTGATGCAGAAGGGAGCCAGGCGCTTCGGCCTGCATGCGTTCCTTGCTTCCAATACGCTGACGAACGCTTACTATCCGACGCTGGCGCGCATTCTCTTTGAGATTGCGGTGGAGCTGCACCAGGAGACGGGCGCGCATATCGCGTTCATCAATCTTTCGGGCGGCGTCGGCATTGCGTATCGTCCAGAAGATGAAAGCAACGACATTTACGCCATTGGCGAGGGCGTCAGGAAAGCGTATGAAGAGGTGCTTGTGCCTGCGGGTATGGGCGACGTGGCGATCTGTACGGAGCTGGGCAGGTTCATGCTTGCTCCAAACGGCGCGCTGGTGACGACCGCCTGCCATGAAAAGCATACCTATAAGGAATACATCGGCGTTGACGCCTGCGCCTGCAATCTGATGCGTCCGGCGATGTACGGCGCTTATCACCACATTACGGTGCTTGGCAAGGAGAATGCCGAGCGGGAATGCGTGTATGATATTGTGGGCAGCCTGTGCGAAAACAACGATAAGTTTGCTATCGACAGAAGAATGCCCCGCATTGACAGGGGAGATATCCTGTATATTCATGACACGGGCGCGCATGGCTTCTCTATGGGCTACAATTATAACGGAAAGCTGCGCAGTGCTGAGCTCATGCTCAGACAGGATAAGACCGTTCAGCTGATCCGCCGCGCGGAGACGCCTGCTGATTATTTTGCGACGTTTGATTTTACGGACCTGAAATTCGAATAAAAAACCGGCCGTCTGGCCGGTAAGGGGATTACAGCGTATTCACCCATCCGAGCGCCTGCATGCGCCTGACAATGGGCTCATGCAGGCATTCGTCCTTGAGGTAGACATACCGGGCGGATGTGGGCAGCATTCTGCCGTCTGTCCAGCGGATCTGCGCCGCGCCGCGTTCGTCAAGGCCGTACTCTGAGAGCGCTGTGCCCTCAGGGGGCGTGATGTGGGAAATGCGGTTGTGGCACCGGTTCCCAAGGAACACTTCAAACACACCCAGCACGGGATCGATGACGATGTGATTCCCGGTGAAACCGCTCAGGGCGAATGCATTTGCGCTTGTATATGCAGGCACTTCGCTCAGCCTCTGATTGGGATGCTTCGTAAAGCACATCAGGCCCATCGGCTGGCGGTATGAGCCGTCCGCGTTCCATTGGCCGGTTCTGTTCCTGCCGATGGAGAGCAGCGTTTTCTGGCTGAGCAGCCTGCCGCTGAGCAGCGCCTGCGCAAAGCGGATCATGTCCTCTTCGGCGGAAAACAGGCCGGCATGGCCGCACAGATCAGCGCCGCCGCCTGAAAGCAGAAGTGCCTTGGGATCGTGCACGGCGCCGCACGGCGTATCGGTGCGCATCGTGTATGTGCTGCGGACGATGCGGTGTTCATAATTATAGCAAAGGCAATGCTTTTTTTCGCTTTCGGGTACGGCGGCATATGTCCGCGTCATGCCGCAGGGGATGAGAATGAAGTGCCTGAGCGCGTCGTAAAACGCCATGCCGGATCTGGCCTCGATCACATATTTGATGACCATGGCGTTGATGTCGGAATAAATCCGCACGGCGGGAAGCGGAGCAGGCTTTACGGAAAAAAGCCTGCGGAGCCCTTCCTTGCGGCTGTCTGCCGCGTCGATGCGCCCGTCTGTCTGCAGGCATGCGCGGTAGCAGAGCACATCGCGTACGGTGACGCTTTTCAGGTTTTCAAATCTGGGGTCGATTTCGCCGACGCATTCGTCTAGATCAAGCGCGCCCTGCTCGAAAAGCATGAGCGCTGCTACACAGGTGAACAGTTTGGTCAAGGACGCCAGATCGTAGATGCTCTTTTCGTCGATGGCGCGCAGGCAGGGGATCCATGCGCCGTCCTGAAGCTGAACCTCCTGCGCTCTGCCATAAGAAAGGGATTCGCTGGCGTCCCTTGTGCCGTAGATGGCGGTGATACCGGTGAGCATCCTGGATTCATCGCAAAGATAGCGCATATTGGACAAAAGAGTCTGCATGCGTGATTCCTCCGTAAGCATAATTGGGAAAGGAAATGAGAAGATGGAAGCGATCCGACTCGATGAAACCGTCCTGCAGGATATTGAGCGCATGCAGCCTCAGGTGATTGAGCTGATTAAGGCGCTGTGCGCAATCCCTGCGCCCAGCCATCATGAAGAGCGCCGCGCGGCGTTCATCTGCGACTGGTTTATGAAGCGCGGCATGCATGCCGAAATCGACGAGGCGAAGAATGTGCGCGTCGGCATGGGGCTTGACGCGCATGAGGATATGGTCGTCATCATGGCGCATACGGATACGGTGTTTCCGGATATGGAACCCATGCCCCTGCGCGAAGAGGACGGAAGGCTGTACTGCCCCGGCGTAGGCGATGATACGACCAATCTGGCAGCGATGATGATGCTGGCGGCGTATCTGCACGAGAAGCAGTACGTGCCGTCCTGCGGCGTGCTGTTTGTCGCCAACGCCTGCGAGGAAGGGCTGGGCAATCTCAAAGGCTGTAAAGCTATTATGCATGCGTTCGGTCCGCGCGTCAAGGTGTTTCTCTCGCTGGATGGCGATGTGTCGCGCGTGTGCAACCATGCCGTGGGTTCTTCCAGATACAGAATTACGGCAAAGACGGAAGGCGGACACAGCTTTGCGGACTTTGGCCGCCGCAATGCCATTGAGGTGATTTCCAGTCTGGTCTGCATGTTTTACGGCCAGAGTGTTCCGCGCCGCGCGGGTACGGCGACGACGTACAATGTGGGCATGATTTCAGGCGGCACGTCGGTCAATACGATTGCGCAGCAGGCGCAGGTGCTCTATGAATACCGTTCCAGCGATGCGCAGGCGCTTTCTGTCATGCAGCGGCAGATGGAAGGTATTCTGCTTGCCGCTTCTTCTTCGGATGCGGATATCGAAGTGGAACTGCTGGGCACAAGGCCCTGTGCGCAGAATGTCGATCCCGCGGCGCTCAAGAGCCTGAGCTTTGCCTGCGCGGATGCGATCAAGATGTATACGGGAAAAATGCCCGTATTCAGCTCCGGCTCAACGGACTGCAACATTCCGCTTTCCATGGGCGTCCCTTCTGCATGCTTTGGCGTGTATATCGGCGAAGGAGAGCATACGCGCGAGGAATGGGTGGAAACCGGATCGATCTGCACGGGCATGAAGGCGGCGGCGAGCGTGCTGCTCAACTGGTTTGACGCGCGTGCGTGAGAGCCGCGTGAAGAGCGGGATCGTTGTGCCCTCGCCCATCGGGGCGCTCTGGATGGAGGAGGACGGCGAGGGGCTTTGTGCTGTGCGCATGGCTTTGAACGAGGAGGAGTCCTGTCCTGAAACGCCGCTGCTTGCAAAGGCGCGGACGCAGATTCAGGCGTATTTTTCCGGATCGATCCGCCGGTTCGATCTGCCGCTGTCGCAGAATGGATCGGCATTTGATCTGGCTGTCTGGCGTGCTCTTCAGGGCATTCCGTACGGCGAAGTGAGGACGTATGGCGAACTGGCCCGGCTTCTTGGCAGGCCATCCGCCGCAAGGGCAGTCGGCGGCGCATGCAGTCGCAATCCCCTGTTGATCGTCGTTCCCTGTCACAGGGTCATCGCAGCCTCCGGGATGCTGACTGGTTTTTCTGCAGGGCTTGGGGTTAAACGCAAGCTGCTCCTGCATGAAGGACATGGTTTGGACGCCCTGAGAGCGTCTGCTTCTGATTCGGACATGCAGCGCAATAGAACAGAATAAAGGCAGTATGCTGCATATGCAAATCAGCCTCCCGGAATCCGGGAGGCTCAGACCGTCAACAAAGTATTGTTGACGGTCTGTCGCTGCAAGTCTGCTAACGCATACTTGCAGCGGATAAAACATCATTTTCTTGTACGCTGCGCGTACGGCCAGAAAATGATATAGGAAGCGGCTTGCAGCCGCTC
>JAFQOY010000127.1 GCA_017412025.1 Clostridia bacterium
ATGCAGCGATTTTTTACAGGAGGCGCCCATCAGGCGTCTCCTGTTTTGTTTTCAATTGAATAATGGGGAGCTTGCAGACAGGCTGAGAGGAAGGTGTGCCCTTCGACCCTTTAACCTGATTTGGATAATGCCAACGTAGGGAATCCTTGATTTTAGAAGCGTTCCCGAAATCGGAGACGCTTCTTTCTTTGCTTTGGAGGAAAACATGCTTGATGAAATCCTGATGCAAAACCGCCGGCGCAGACCGCTGATCCACTGCATCACCAATTATGTGACGGCAAACGACTGCGCCAATATCCTGCTGGCCTGCGGCGGATCGGCGATCATGGCAGATGATCCCGACGAGGTCGCAGAAGTTACTGCGATGTGTGACGGCCTTGTGCTGAACCTGGGAACGCCGAATCCCCGCAGGCTGGACGCGCTGCTGCGCGCCGGAGAAGAGGCCAACAGACTCGGACATCCCGTGATTCTCGATCCCGTGGGCGTGGGTAGTTCCGCGATGAGACGGGAGGCAGGCCGCCAGCTTCTTGAGAGCGTTCGCTTTGCCGCCATCCGCGCAAACGCCACGGAGATCGCCACGCTGATTCGCGGTACAGCGGCCCATCGCGGCGTCGACGCCGATATCGAAGAATCCGTGATGGATACCGTTGAAGAAAACGCCAGGCGTCTGTCGCTTAAAACAGGCGCAGTGATCGTCGTTACCGGAGACGCCGACGTTGTCACCGATGGAAAGACGCTGGTTCGCGTTCACAACGGTCATCCCATGATGAAAACCGTCACAGGCACCGGATGTCAGCTCTCGGCGCTGCTGGGCGCTTATGTGACAGCGAATCCCGAAAAGCCCCTGCAGGCAGCTTTGGCTGCCGTCTGCGCGATGGGTCTGTGCGGCGAGATGGCCCACGCGCGCCTCAATCCTCCGGACGGCAACGCCAGCTACCGGAACTATATCATCGATGCGATTTACAATCTGACCCCGGATGCATTACAGAAGGGAGCAAAATATGAAACTGACTGAAGACATGATGCGCCTGTATGCGGTCACGGACCGCAGCTGGCTGCGCGGGCAGACGCTATGCGAGCAGGTCGAACAGGCCCTGATCGGCGGCGCAACGCTGGTGCAGCTTCGTGAAAAGAAGCTGGATGAGGAAACCTTCCTGCGTGAAGCTGTCGATATGGCAAAGCTCTGCCATCGCTATGGCGTGCCGCTGCTGATCAACGACAATGTGGAGATCGCCCGCCGCAGCGGCGCAGACGGCGTTCATGTCGGTCAGGACGATATGGAGGCGGCGTCTGTGCGTAGCATCCTCGGCTCCGGCATGATCGTGGGCGTAACAGCCAAGACCGTCGAGCAGGCTATCCGCGCGCAGGAAGCCGGCGCAGATTATCTGGGCAGCGGCGCAGTGTTCGGCTCTGCCACAAAGCTGAATGCAAAGCCGATGACGAAGGAACTTCTTTTATCCATTTGCCATGCGGTGACAATCCCGGTCGTGGCCATCGGCGGCATCAACAGGAACAACATGCTCGATCTCGCTGGAACGGATATCTCCGGCGTCGCCGTGGTGTCCGGCATCTTTGCAGCAAGCGATATCGAAGCGGAATGCCGCCATCTGCGCTGCATCGTGAAGCAAATCATCAAGTGACTCGCAATGCCTTGAGCATTTGAGAATCCAAGTGAAAGGAGGCAGGCAAAGCTCGGATGAGCCCGTCGGAGGGGGAGCGCCCTGCGATGAGAAAACAGCGATGGGAAGCCGTGTTCCGGCGTGAGAGGAGACCAGAGAGTCTCGACCGACCAGCAGATTGCTTTGCATCATGCTGTTCCCGCGAGGGAGGCTGTTTTTTGTCATGCATATCCGACCACAAAACATCGGCCTCGTACGCCAAGACGGAACGACGCCGTTTGTCGTCGGAAATGCATCCGGCAGCATGCCGGTGCTTTGCCGCCCTCAAGCTTTATGAATAGGAGGAATTCTCAAATGAAACGCAATCGTACCCTTCGGCTGACGCTGGCCGCGCTTCTCGTCGCCGTTGCCGTTGTCGGCAGCCTGTTCTCTTTCCCTGTATTTGGCAGCAAGTGCTCGCCGGTACAGCACATGGTCAACGTCATCTGCGGCGTCCTTCTCGGCCCGTGGTATGCCTTTGGCGCAGGCTTCCTTGCCGCGCTGATCCGCAACCTCTTTGGCCTTGGCAGCCTGCTGGCATTCCCCGGGAGCATGTGCGGCTCTCTGCTGTGCGGCTTCGTGTGGAAGTACAGTAAAAAGCTGCTGCCTGCGCTGGCCGGTGAAGTATTCGGCACCGGCATCATCGGCGGCCTGCTGGCCTATCCGATTGCCGTGGCGTTCATGGGCGTCTCTTCCGCAAGCGTCGGCTTTACCGCCTATGTCATCCCCTTCCTGATTTCGACCGTCGCAGGCTCCATCATTGCGGGCGCGATCGTCTTTGCCCTTCAGAAAAACGGAACCCTGAACGCCATGATGAATAAGCTTTGACAAATTCCTGCTTCCGGCTGCACCGCTGTATGCAGCCGGAAGCGATTTGAAACTCCTTTTGAATTCTGCTTCGGCCAGACAGGCCGACAGCTTCAGGCGGCATATTGGGGGCACCACCTTATGCCGCGATAAAAAACAATGCTGATTTGTGAAAGGAGCATGCAAGATGAAAAAGAAAACAGCATTGACCATAGCAGGCAGCGACTGCAGTGGAGGCGCCGGTATTCAGGCCGATCTGAAAACGATGACCATGAATGGCGTCTATGCCATGAGCGCAATCACCGCGCTGACGGCACAGAACACAACCGGCGTAAGAGCGATTCAGGAATCCACGCCCGAATTCCTCGGGCAGCAGATCGACGCTGTATTTGAGGATATCGTTCCCGATGCAGTCAAGATCGGCATGGTATCCTCCAGCGAACTGATCCGCGTGATCGCAGACAGGCTGACAGCGCACAAGGCGAAGAATGTCGTCGTCGATCCGGTCATGGTCGCGACCAGCGGCTCGTCCCTGATGAAGACGGACGCCATACAGACGCTGATTGACCAGCTGCTGCCGCTGGCGACGCTCGTCACGCCGAACATCCCGGAAGCGCAGGTTCTCTCCGGCCTGTCCATTGAAAGCAAGGACGACATGGTCACGGCGGCGAAGAAGATCAGCGCAGGCTGTCATTGCGCCGTGCTGCTCAAGGGCGGCCACAGCATCCATGACGCCAACGATCTCCTGATCGCGGGCGGCGAAGCCGTGTGGTTTGCCGGAGAGCGCATCGACAACCCCAACACCCACGGAACGGGCTGCACGCTTTCCAGCGCCATCGCAGCCAATCTCGCCAAGGGTTACAGCCTTGCGGATTCCGTCGAGAGGGCGAAGGATTATATCTCCGGCGCGCTGTCCGCCATGCTGGACCTGGGTCAGGGCTCCGGTCCGATGGATCATGCCTTCGGCCTGACAAGCGCGTTTGCTGAGGAAGCCGAGTGATATGACAGAAAATCCTCGCTCGACGCTCGTTGGTCAGCCCGGCTCTGAGGCCACACTGTGGCCTCATTCACTCCCGGGCCAGTTCAAATCCCGCTTCGAAGCAAGAAACGTAAAAAAATAAAAGAAGCTCTGAGTTTTCAAAGCTTCTTTCTTGTGAAATAACTCAAAAACTAATACAATTCCCGGCTATCGTTTTGCAATACAGCTATCGTTTTGCAATGGGTGCATTTGGGTGCAAAAATTGGTTCTTGGGTGCAAAAAAGGCTCGGTGGGTGCAACACCGAGCTTTCGTTTTGCCATCAATTATTCAATACAGTCAGTTTGCAATCATGTCAATACCCCTCTGGAGAGTTGCAGCATCAATCGCGCCCACTGCCTGCGCGATCACATGCCCTTCTGCGTTGATGAAGAAGGAAGTCGGCAAAGAATAGGCTCCATAGGTCATTGCTGCTTCAGATTTGGTATCGAACAGCACAGGGAAATCATAGCCGTTTTTCTCGATAAAGGCAGAGGCAGTTTCAACAGTCTCGCGTCCGCCATCGGTCATGTTAACCATGACGAAGTGAACGTCACCGCCCAGTTCGGCATACTTTTCATTGAAGTCAGGCATCTCACTCTGGCACGGTCCGCACCAGCTTGCCCAGAAGTTCAGCACGATAGGCTTGCCAAAGAAACTGCTCAGCTTCACAGGATTTCCTTCTTTGTCGATGACTTCGAAGTCGGGAGCTATGATGTCTTCGGGTTCCTCATTCGCAGAAGTGTCAGCCGCTTCAGTGGATTCGCCTTCTGGAATCACTTCTTCCGCTGCGGGTTCGGGAGTGGGCTGAGGCGTAGCGTGAACGATCATCTGTTCAGCAGTTACATCCTGTCCCAGCCTGTCGTACAGCACATATGCACCGCCGATTAGGAGAACGAACACCAGCAGGATAATTAGCAATGAATTTTTGTTCTTCATATGATCACCTCATCAGCTGAGCAGGCTCAGCAGTCGTCCGAGAGTACCGGTCGCCATCAGGATGCCGATCAGCACCAGCAGGCAGCCGCTTACGATATTGATTACCCTGTAGTTTTTCTTGATCCAGTTGAATGCGGATTTGAGATAGTCGATGAGCACGGCGCTCAGTATGAACGGGATGCCAAGACCCAGTGAGTAGGCCAGCAGCATCAGCATGCCCTGCACCGCATGGCCCTGCTGGGAGGCCAGCATCAGCGCGGAACCGAGGAATGCTCCAACACAGGGCGTCCAACCCAGAGAGAAGATCACGCCGAAGAGCATAGCGGAGATGAAGTTCATGTCTTCTTTCACCACATTGCGCTTGCTTCCCCTGAACAGATTGATGTGGAACACTCCCAGGAAGTTCAGACCGAAGAAGATCACGATCAAACCAGATACGATGTTCACAGCTGTCTGGTGTTCACGCAGGAAGCTTCCCACCGTTCCGGCGAGAGCGCCGAGAATTACAAAGATGATACTGAAGCCTGTGACGAAGCCCAGCGAACCAGTAAGCGTTTTGCGTACACTGCGCTCGCCGCCGCCCGCGAAGTAAGAAATATAGATGGGCAACATGGGCAGAAGGCACGGAGAGATGAAGGTAATGATCCCTTCAAGAAAAGCTATGATATATTGCATTCGCTGCACTCCTTTCGAATGTGCCGATGTTCATACAGGATTATTTTCTGTTAACTGATAATTTACTCCGATATCCGGATGATGAATCTAAGCTTCATGCGTCATCTAGGATTACATTTTGCAGCTGCCGCATTCCCTGCTAAAAATCCCTGAAATCAGCCATCCGATCAGTCCCATATACAGCATAGAGCCAAACGGGCTTGAAGTGATGGGACAGCTTCCGCTTGCGCATCCGATAAAGTGATAGTATGCCAAGCCTGCCAGCGCGCCGCCCAGAGTGAACAGCGTGGGGCGAATCCATTTCTTAATCTTCATTTTCAGGCACCTCCTGCCATAAATTCTTCTGCCATGTGAACGGCCATGGCTCCGTCTGCCACGGCGGTGACCACCTGCCGAAGCAGCTTGGTTCTCACATCGCCCACAGCGTACACGCCGGGGATGTTGGTTTCGGTGGTTTCTCCAGCAACGATGTAGCCGCCCTTGTCCAGTTCGATCTGATCCGAAACCAGCTCAGTGGCGGGCTTCCTGCCTACGCTTACGAACACGCCGTCCGCTGCAATCACTGTTTCTTCACCGGTCTGCACATCCTTCAGCCGGACGCCAGTGATATTGTCTTCGTGAAGCAGTTCCGTCACCACGCTGTTCCAGCGGAATTCCACGTTCTCTGCCTTCATCAGGGGTTCATGGTAGATTTTCGTCGCCCGGAGCGTATTCCTACGATGAACGATGATGACCTTCTCGGCAATGCGGCTCAGAAGCAGCGCATCCGCTGCCGCTGTGTTGCCTCCGCCTACGACTACAACAGTCTTTCCCTTATAGAACATTCCATCGCAGGCCGCGCAGTAGGCCACGCCCCGTCCGACCAGTTCCTTTTCGTTAGGAACACCGAGTTCCCTGGGATTTGCACCCGTCGCCAGTACAATGGTCTTGCCATAGAAAGTTCCCTCGCTGGTTTCGACTGTCTTCGGGCTGGAATTCAGATTGACGCTGCGGACTTCCGCATTCTGCGTCGTTGCTCCGAAGCGTTCAGCCTGCCGCTGCATCTGATCCGCCAGTTCCCAGCCGCCGATGCCATCTACAAAGCCCGGATAGTTGTCGATCTGGTGTGTCAGCGCCATCTGACCGCCTGCGGAGAGCTTTTCAATCACCAGCGTATCGAACCCCGCTCTTGCTGCATACAGCGCCGCCGTGTATCCGCCGGGTCCTCCTCCGATGACGATCATGTCGTAAACGTGATCGTTTTCTTCCTTTATCTGTTGGGGAAGGATGTCGGAAAGGAATTCATCAATGACCGCCTTGGATTCCGGTGCAACGGTAGAGGCCACGGGCTTACCGTCCACATACAGCCTGAGCGTGGGGATCAGTTCGACCTGCAGTTCACTCCAAAGCTTGTCATCCTCGTCCATATCAACCTTCAAAACTTCAAGTACGCCTGCGTACTGCTCTGCGATCTGTTCGTATGCCGGGTTGATCTTGCGGCAGTGCGGGCACCAGGGCGCCCAGAAATCTACCAGAAAGGTCTTTCTGTTCTCAATCATTTCCTTGAGCTTCTTCGAGTTTATATTCATAGCTGCCATAGTG
>JAFQOY010000128.1 GCA_017412025.1 Clostridia bacterium
GTAAAAGTCGACCGCAGGCACAAGCGCGTCCGCAAAGAGATTCTCGTTCACGCTGTGCACGCTTTTGTACTGCTGGCTGTCAATCTCAATCGGCGCAAAGCGCAGGCAGTGTTCGCAGATACTGCCGTAGTATTTGGCGTCCGTACCGCCCGTCATCACATAGGGCACCACGCCGTAACCGGGATAGACCTTTTCCATCGTCTCCTCCAGCAGATGAAACGGCGCGCCATTATAGTCAACCACCGGGCAGGGAGGATCCTGCGTGATGACCTCCATTTCAATGTCAAACCGCTTCGCCCGCTTTTCAAGCAGCGCAAGACTCTCCTCGTTCGCCTGATGATGGATGAATCGCAGATTGGCCGTCACATAGGCGCTGGTGGGCAGGACGTTGAGCCCCTGCGCGCCCTGCGCCGTCGTGAACGCGCAGGTCGTCTGCATCATCGCCGCGGCAGCCGGGCTGATTGCGCCCATGCACTTCTTCAGCACCGGGCCGAACAGCCAGAGATTGCCAAGCACCATCCGCAGCGGGAAGCTGGCATTGGGCGCGAGCCTTGTGAACATCTCGCGCACCGTCGGCGAAATCTCCGCCCTGAATGGCGGATGCTTCTCGATATCCTGCATCAGCGCGCCAAGACGCGGCAGCGGCGTATTCTTCACAGGCGCGCTGGCATGCCCGCCATGGCTGCGCGCCACAAAGCGCACGTCGCCATACCCCTTTTCCAGCACGCCGACCATCGCATAGCGGCCCTTGACGCCGCCTACAGGATCCTCAAGGATCATGCCGCCCTCGTCGAGCAGCATGCCCAGATGTACGCCGCGCGATTGGAGGAAAGCGACAATCTCCGGCGCGCAGGGGCCGGACCATTCCTCCGTGCAGCCGGAGGTGATGTAAACGTCCTTTTCGTTTTTCCAGCCCGAGGCCAGAAGTTCCTCAAGCGCCTGCAGCTCGCACATCAGGCTGCCCTTGGTATCCACCGTTCCGCGCCCCCAGATGCGGCCGGATTCGTCGATATCGCCGGAAAACGGCGCATGCGCCCATCCTTCATCCTTTGCCTCCACCACGTCGTGGTGGCTCATCAGCAGGATCGGCTCGCCCTTCGGGTCTTCCGCCTTCAGGTGAAGCACCAGCCCGCCGCCCGGATGATGCGCCTCGCACGCAGCAAACACATGCGGAAAGAGCGGCTTCAGACTGTCCTGAAACGCACGGAATTTTGTCCTGTCCGCGTCAAATCGGGAAGATACGGTCTCCATCCGCACCATCTGCGACAGCTTCTTCGCATACGCCATCGCCCTCTCCGGCTGCGCGGCTGGCGGCACGGCCGTTTTGGCCGCCGTCGGCTTCATCATCAGCGCGCGCACAGCCGCCGCGCCAAGCGCAGAAAGCAGCATGAGCAGCAGCAGCCCGATCATTTTAAGCGCCATCAGTCAAGCGCCCCCTTTCTGTAGAACAGGAAGGAAACCGCAATCGTCAGCGCACCGATGACGATCAGCACCGTGCTCGTCTGGCTGATAAGCGAAGGCACGAGAATACACACCGCGCTTGAAAGCAGCAGCGGAATGGCCGCAAACTTTCGGCCCTTGATGAAATACTTGAGGCCCAGCGCGCCAAAGAGCGCCGGCACCACATTGTCAAACGCGGGCGTGAGCACAGGGCTTGACAAAACGCCCTGCAGCGGCACGAGCAGCACAACGCCCAGCGCCAGCACCACAACCGTCACCAGCGAGCTGGTAGCGACAGAGAGCGTGGAGATGATCTCGTTTTCCGGCGTGCCCACGCGGGCGTCCGCCATCTCCCTCGCGTTGATCGCGCAGGGGATTTTGAGATTCGCCAGATTGCCGGTGATGAAGCTCAGGTAACTCGCGCCGGAGCCAAGCATCGGCACATAGATCAGATACTCGACCAGGCTGGTCGGATAATAGATGATCGCCACGTTGAAAAAGCCCCTGAGGAACGTGTTCATATCCGGCATAGCGCGGAGCACAAGACCCATCAGGAACGGAACCGCCAGCAGATACACGAGGTTGACCACAAGCCACGCGCGTCCCTGCCGGTGCACGCCTTCGTTATACCGGATGAAAAACGCCTGCTTCTCCTCCGGGGTCATCGTCTTTTGCGTATTCATGCCCGTTCCTCCTCACATCAGCGGCGCCGCAAGCACCGCAGCCGCCATGGCGATCAGCATGCTCGCCGCCAGATCGAAGTTCTCAAGCCAGCGGAGGTTCTTCCTGCGTTCAAGCCATTCGCATAAGGCCATCGCCGCGGCGGCTGTCAGCGCGGTAAACAGCGGCAGGAAGCTGCCCTGCGCCGCAGAGCCGACATAGCTGCCGATATACGCAGCGCACATGCCTACGAACATCGCAATCATCGCCCAGTCGCCGAAGCTCTTCTTCCCCTGCGCCTGATGCGCACCTTTGCCGCCAAGCCGATTTGCATACGCCCTGAGCGTAAACAGGCACAGCAGCGCGCCGCCGAGAATGCCTGCCGTCATCACCAGCGCGATGGTCACAAAGGCCTCTGCCGTCATCTCCGTGATCTTCAGGCCCGAAAGCCCCACGCTCGTCGCTGCAATCTGCGCGACATTCACCTCATACTGGAGATTGCCGATGACCGACAGGCGCAGCCATGGCAGCGGAATGCCCAGGCTGCCGGAGAGCGCAACGACGCCCAGCAGCACGCTGACAGCAGGCAGCAGCGTAAAGGTCGCGCTGGAAATGACCGCCTTGCGCAGAACAGCCCTGTCCATGCCCACGGCAATGCCAGCCTTCCAGCTTCTTACCATGAAGAACACGCACATCGCCACCACCAGCGCAATCGCCGCTGCAACGATGGCATATATCGCCGGCGCATTGACCTGCTGAAGCAGGCCCATCTGTGATCCGTCCATGTATTTATCTCCTTTTATTTCTGCTGCGCAGGAATGCCGGCGCGCCACTTGCCGCGCCTGTAAAACAACGCGGTCAGCGCAGCGCCGCCCACCCAGGAGATCAGCAGCGAAATGAAGATCGAATCCGGGCTGTGCGTCAGCGCGGCAAGGCCGTACGCAATCGGCACGCGGATGATGATCGTTGAAACAAAGGAAATCCACATCGGCGTCATCGTATCGCCTGCGCCGCGCATCACGCCGGAGAGGCTCTGCGTCACCGCCATGGCAATGTAACCCACGGCGAGGATGCGCATCATGTGCACACCCAACGCAACGACCTCCTGCGTGGAGGTGAACATGCGCATCAGGTTTTCGCCAAAGAGCAGAATCGACGCAACCAGCACAACCGCCACGCCAAGGCCCATGCGCACGCCTTCCTTCACGCCCTCGCGCACACGGTCCATCCTGCCTGCGCCTACATTCTGGCCGACAAATGTGGTCATCGCCATGCCGAAGGTGAAGTTGGGCATCATCGCAAAGCCGTCCACGCGCATCACAACGATGGCGCATGCGATCACGCTGGTACCGAAGGAATTGGTCAGCGCCTGCACGACGATGGCTGCCATGGAGAAGATCGCCTGCGTCAGACCGGACGGCAGACCCAGGCGGATCGTCTTTGCCGTAATGCACTTATCCGGGATGAGCGACGCCTTCGTCACCTTCACCACATGCGGCATATGCGTCAGCCGCCAGATACACAGCAAGGCGGAAACCGCCTGCGCCAGCACCGTCGCCAGCGCAACGCCTGCAGCCGCCATGTCAAAGCTGATCACAAACACGAGATCCAGCACGATGTTGAGCAGGCATGCCACAATCAGGAACAGCAGCGGCGTGAACGAATCGCCCAGACCGCGCAGAATGCCGGAAACGATGTTGTAATAGGCAGAGCCCATGATGCCGATGACAATGATCATCAGGTAATCCACCGCCATGTCATACACGTCCGGCGGCGTATCCAGCAGCGTCATCAGCGGCTCGATGATAAATGGACCGACGAGCATGATGATCAGGCTGGCAATCAGCGTCAGCGTCAGGCAGGTGCCCACGGTCGTGGTCAGCTCCTTCTGCTTGTGCGCACCGAAATACTGCGACACCAGAATTCCCGCGCCGGTAGAAATGCCCATGAACAGCAGCAGCAGCAGGTTGAGAATCGGGCCGCTGGTGCCGACCGCCGCCAGCGCGCTGTCGCCCACATACTGGCCCACGATGATCGAGTCGACCGTATTGTACAGCTGCTGAGCCAGGTTGCCAATCAGCAGCGGAATCGCAAACTGAATCAGATTCATGCGCGGTTTGCCCACGGTCATGTCCTGTGCGCCAAAGAACTTTTTAAACCTCTGCATTCTGTTTCCTCCATCGTCCGGCCTTAGCGCCGTTTTCACCTGTTTCCTGTTTTTTCTTCTCTTTTGTAAAACATATCATGATTAGTATAAGCTTCCCGGTTTTCCATGTCAATCATATCCATCGCGTCGAAACAGCAATCCACGTAAATCTTTGCGCTGCAGATCCACGCCGCCTGGCACAGCGCCTTGCCTGACAGGGGCGCTCCGCTTTATGCCCATGTAAAAGGCGGGCAGAGCCCGCCTTGAGATCCTCCTCCCGGGGAGAAGTGGAAAACCGGGATTACATCGAAATCAGACCCAGTACGCTCAGAATCGAGCTGACAAGGATCACGACCAGGCACACCGGAGCCAGATAGCGGATACACAGGTCAAACAGCTTTCTGCGCCTGAAGGCCGAGGAGATCTCCACCTCCCGTGCGATCACCGCAACGCCGATCACGCGCACCACCAGCACGCAGGTAAACAGCGCGGCGATGGGCATCATGACCGAGTTGGTCAGAAAATCAAAGAAGTCGAGAATCGACATGCCAAAGGGCGTCACGCCGCTGAGCGTGGAGAAGCCCAGCGCGCTGAGCGTACCCAGCGCAAGCATCCCGGCTGCCAGCGCAGCGCAGGCCTTTCCCCTGCCCCAGCCCAGCTCGTCCGTCATTGTCGATACGCTGGTCTCCGCCAGAGAAATCGAGCTGGTCAGCGCAGCGAAGAGCACAAGCGTGAAGAACAGCACGCCGATGGCCGTGCCCATGCCCATGCCGTCAAACACCTTCGGAATGGTGATGAACATCAGCGACGGTCCTGCCGTCAGGACGTCCGGATTCCCGCCGGAGAAGGCAAACACCGCCGGAATGATCATCAGCCCGGCCAGAACCGCAATCGCCGTGTCAAACAGCTCCACCTGCGTCGTCGTCTTTTCGATGTCGACGTCCTTGCCGATGTAAGAGCCGTAAGTGCACAGAATGCCCATCGCGATGGAGAGCGAATAGAACATCTGGCCCATCGCAGCAACCACCGTCATGATCGAGAAATTCGAAATATCCGGCACAAACAGATACCTGACGCCCGCCAGCGCGCCCGGCCGGCTGACGGAATACGCCGCCACAACGACCGCCAGCGCGATCAGCATCGGCATCATGACCTTGGATACGCGCTCCACGCCCTTCTTCACGCCGCCCAGGATCACCAGGATTGTCGCGCCGGAGAAGACGACAAACCAGAGCACCATGCTCGCCGGATCAGCCAGGAAGCCGGTAAAATAGGCGTCCTGCGCCAGCGCATGCGCGCTGCCCCGCAGATACTCAAACAGATACTTGCATACCCAGCCGCCGATCACGCTGTAATACGGCACGATCAGCATCGGAATGATTGCCGTAATCCAGCCGCCCGCTCGCATTCCGCGCCCTGCGCCCACGCTCTTGTACGCGCCGACGGGGCTCTTTCCCGTCATGCGGCCGAGCGCCGTCTCCGCCACGATCATCGTATAGCCGAATGTGAGCATCAGCACCAGATACACCAGCAGAAATATGCCGCCGCCATACTTCGCCGCCAGATATGGAAAGCGCCAGATGTTGCCAAGGCCCACGGCAGAGCCTGCGACCGCCAGCACATAGCCCAGCTTTCCGGAAAACGCGCTGCGGTTCTTCTTGTTCTGTTCCATCGTCAGTTTCCTCTTTCCCTTGTCATTCGAGGCCTCTCTGCCCCTATATTGCCTCCGGCAGACCGAAAATCCGCGCCGGGGCTGCGCCGCCCGGCGTTCACGCGCTTCAGGCGGCGGCTTTTATGCTCCATCAGAGTTCAAAGCGGGTGCAGAGCAGATCGCACGCCTTCGAGCTGTGGCCGATCATCAGCTCAAATTCGCCCGGCTCTACCACGCGCTGCTCCTGCCTGTTGACCAGGGCAAACATGTCCCGCGTCAGCGCAAAGCGCACGCGCCTTTGCTCGCCGGGGGCAAGCGTCACCTGGCTGAAAGCGATCAGCTGCCTGACCGGCGTCAGCACGGAGGAGACCAGATCGTTCATGTACACCTGCACGGTCTCCGTACCGGCAGCCGCGCCGGTGTTTTTCACCGTCACCGCAGCCTCAAGCGTATCTGAGTCAAGCGTCAGATCGCTGTAGGCAAACGCGCTGTAGCCCATGCCCTCGCCGAAGGCAAACAGCGGCTCTGCAGGCAGATCGCAGTACTTGCCGTCATGCCAGCCGGGCAGATAGTTGTAGTATACCGGCACCTGGCCGCTGTGGCGCGGGAAGGAGATCGGCAGTCTGCCCTGCGGGTTGATTTCGCCGAATACGGCCTTCGCCACCGCCTCGCCGCCGAACATGCCGCCGTTGAACGCACAGATGAACGCATTCGCCTCTTCCGCCGCATCACCCATGCACAGGGGCTTTGAAGCCACCAGCACCGTCGCCACCGGCACGCCGGTCGCCTTCAGCGCACGGAAGAGCTCCGTCTGCCTGCCGGAGAGCGCGAGGTCGGCCCGGTCCTTGGTCTCGCCTACCTGCGAAATCTCGTCGCCCAGCACCAGGATAACGGCGTCCGCGCCCTGCGCGGCAGCCACCGCGCCGGCAATATCGTCGTCCTCTCCGGGCAGCACGCCGCATCCCCTGTGATAGACAAACTCCATTGCGCGCTGCGCGCAGATCGCCTGCACGCCTTCCTTCACCGTCACATACGGTCGCTGCGGCTCATGCTCCGGATCCGGCAGCGGATGGGTGAAATATGTCCAGTCGCCGTACTGCGCATGAATATCGTCTGCGTTGGGGCCGATGACCGCCACACGCCTCACGTTTTCTCCAAGGGGCAGCATACCGTCGTTTTTCAGCAGCGTGACGCTCTTTTCCGCTGCTCGCCTTGCCGCAGCATGGTGCTCCGCGCAGCCGATGCATCCCGGCACGCCCTTCTTTTCGGGCTTTTCCAGCAGATTCATGCGCAGCTTAACGGTCAGTATATGGCGCACGGCCTCGTCAAGCACGCTTTCCTCGAGCTTCCCTTCGCGCACGGCAGCGATCACCGCATCGTAAAATGCCGTGCTGGTCATGATCATGTCGTTGCCGGCCTTCGCCGCCATGACGGAGGCCTCCCCGATATCCGCAGCCACATGCTGGCGGCGGACGAGCGAATTGACATTGTCCCAGTCGGTGACGACGAAGCCGTCAAAGCCCAGCTCGCCGCGCAGAATATCCTTCAGCGTCTTTTGATCCGCCGTAAACGGCATGCCGTCGATGGAGCCGTAAGCCGTCATGACCGTCGCGCAGCCCGCGTCCACCGCCGCCTTGAACGGAGGCAGAAAAACCTCCTTCATCTTGCGATAGGTCATTTCCGTATCGCAGGAATCGCGTCCGCCGACTGCCTCGCCATAGCCGATGTAGTGCTTGACGCAGGCGAGAATGCTGTCGTCTGCAGAGAGGTCGTCGCCCTGATAGCCGCGCACGATCGCCGCAACCAGCTCGCCCGTCAGATACGGATCCTCGCCGAAGGTCTCGTTCACGCGGCCCCAGCGCGTGTCGCGCCCGAGGCACGCAAGCGGCGAAAACGTCCAGTGCAGACCGTCGGAGGCCACCTCTCTCGCCGTCACGCGGCCCATCTCCTGAACCTCTTCCCTGTCCCATGTGCAGGCTGCGGCAAGCTGCGTGGGGAAGATGGTCGCTCTGTCGTTAAGGCCATGTCCGCGCACGGCGTCGATACCGAAGATCACCGGAATGCCCAGGCGGCTTTCCTCAATCGCCGCCTTCTGCACCTCGCGCGCATCGTCGCCAAGCACATGCAGGAAGGAACCCGCGCCCAGCCGCGCCCAGCGCAGCGATTCCTCCCGGCCGACCATCGCATAGGGCACCTGTACCATCTGCGCGGCCTTCTCTTCAAGCGTCATCTGCGCAAGCAGCGTCTGCACACGGGCGTTTACGTCGTTTTTCATATGCATTCTCCTTTTATTTCAATAACAAAGGAAACCAGACTATTCTCACCGTCATGCCGTCCCCGCAGCAAAAATGCACATCCCGCTCCGGAATACAGCGCCTTTGGAGGTATTATACCATAATCCCATATCCGTTTTCGCAGAAAACAAAAACAATATAAAAGAAAAAGCAGGATCTCTCCCGCTTAATCGTTTGATCCGTGCCGCTTCGCTCCGGCAAAGCGCATGCCGTTGACCGCCATCGCCGCGCACGCGGCAATCATCACCGCATAAAGCAGCATGTTGTTCACCGGCGTCTTGTCAAGCGCCCACTCAAGCCCGCCGATTACCGCCGTGCACAGCGCCACCGGCACTGCACGGCAGAGCATCGCCTTCCTGCCGCCGAAGCGGAAACCGCGCAGCATCGTCACCGCCAGGATCACGACGGCGGACATGACCTGCGACACGCGCACAAAACCGATCTTCAGGCACGAATCCATGCGCAGGCTTTCCAGCACAATCTGGCAGCAGGCGTAAAGCAGCAGCGCCGTCTCCATCCGCCTGCCCTCCCCGCGCTTTTCGCGCAGCACGGGCACGAGCAGAATCAGCGCAACGGCGGCTTCAAACAGGAAAACCGCCAGCTGCCATTCCTCATATTCGTTCATCACCGCGAACGGCAGGCGCATGAGCGCCTCGCTTTCAATCCAGGCGCCAAGGCCCTCCCCGGTCGTCCATTCGCCAAGCCTCGCTGCCGCCACGGCGACAAGACCGGGCGCCGCCAGCTCGTCAAGCGTATCCGCGGCGCTGCCGCCGCGATGATGCGCCAACCATACCGCGCCGCCCAGCGCGCCGAGCACAGCGCCGTAGAGCAGAAATCCGCCTTCCTGAATCTTCAGGACGCTCAGAAGCCCCATCTCCGCAAAGTAAAACTCAAAGCGCACCAGGCAGTAGGACAGGCGCGCCAAAACAAGCGCGCACACAGTGCAGACCAGCGCAAGCTCCGCGACGCTGCCCCGGCCGGCGGCAAAGAGCGCATCCTCCGCCTTTCCCCCGCCGATCACCCCGATCGACGCCGCACCGCCCTCCTTCTGTCGAAGCGCACACAGCACAAGCATCGCCAGCATCACGCCGACGGATACCGTCACGCCATACGGCGTCCATTCATATGCAAGGGCCGGCGAACGCACAAACGCCGCAATCAGCACAAGCGTCAGCCCCAGCGCCGCCCATCTACCTGTTTTGTTCATCTCATCCGTTCCTCCCGCAGTAGCCGTCGCTGCAGGCGCAGCGCCTTGCACTTTCCCGGCAAATCTCCGCTATTTTAGCATAATCTGCTCTCTTTCGCAAGCAGAGCCTTCCGATCCGCGCTTTTTCTTGACATGACGACAAATTGAGCATAAAATATGGTACAATATGGTTTGCTGTACCGGCGCACGTTCTCCCGCGCGCCGTATCCCATTCAATTCACATGCAAAGGAGCCATGCAGATGCGCAAAGTGCTGCTTCTGTCCGCGCTGATGATTCTCCTCTCCAGCGCTTCTCTTGCCCAGGCGCCGCTGCTGCGCGGCTGGGACGGCCTGTCCGAACAGGCCTATCAATACGTCGCCTTCGGCACATATCCCTATGAAAAGGACGGCGCATCCGCTCCCGTGCTCTGGCGCGTGCTCGGCCCGGGCACACCCGGCGAGGAGGATGTTGTCGGCGTATACAACGTTACCAGCCGCAAGGAGGTTCTCCCCGTCACCGGCGATGATTTTTCCGGCGGCAATGACGACGTCTTCCTGCTGATGACGGAATACATCATCGACTTCCTGCCCTTCCATGAGAAGAAGGACACGGAGGACGGCGGCGCGCTGGACTATCCGGATTCCCTGATCCGCAGCACGCTCAACAGCGACGTCATCGACCGTCTGTTTACCAAAGCCGAACAGAGCGCGCTCGTGGAAATGCCCAAGCGCGGACTGCTCAGCCTGCCCTCGCGCAAGGGCGAGCTGCACCGGGAGGATTACGGCTTTGTAAACATGGACTTCACCAAGAGCAAAACGCGCCTGACGACCGGCACGCCCTATGCCCTTGCAAAGGGCATGCGCACCATCGGCGGCCATTCCTGGTATTTTACCACCGACTGGCGGCGCTACGGCTACCGCTGGATCGTCGGCGACGACGGCCACATCTCCGTCTCCGGCATCGACCGTCAGGGCGGCATCCGTCCGGTCTGCTATGTGCATACGGATATGCTCGCCTGTCTGGGCGGCAGCGGCACGATGGAGGATCCCTTCCGCCTCACCGTCTCGCAGGCCGCGTCATCCGAAGCCGCGCCCGTACCGGAAGCCACCGTCTCCGAAGCTTCGCCTGCACAGCCGGGCGCAGTCCCCGTCAACTGAATAAGCTGCAGCGCTCTCCCGGCATGGAAATCCATGCGCAGGAGAGCGCCTTTTCATACTCTTTTCTTCGATTTCCCGGCTCAGCCGCCGACCAGCACGCGGACGATTTCGCCGATGTACATATCATGGAAGTCGCGCTTCGGATAGCAGTCCTCCATCACAGCCCGATCGACAAAGCCCTCCTCGACCAGCGGCGCGCGGTAGAGCTTGCGGCACACCAGCGTGAGGGACGCCTCTTCAAACGTCGTATATCCGTCAAAGAACGCAGGCGTCAGACCGACCCTGGTCACCTTGTCCTCGTCGCGGCCGGAATGAGAGCCCAGATACGCCAGCTTCTGGTGATGCTCCGGCGCAAAGAAGGAGAGCGTATAGTATAGCTCCCTATCCATAAACGCCTTCGTATAGCGCTGCGGGCGCACATAGGCCACCGCCGTGGGCAGCCCGCCCCCATGCCCCCAGAGCGAGCCCAGATGGCCCCAGCTGGCCGTCATGGTGTTATATCCCGTCTCCTTCGTGCCTGCCGTTACCAGCATCCATTCCTTTGCAATCTTCGTCATCGGGTTGAGCGTGAGCTCGTTTACCGGAATCTCTCTCATATGCGTCCTCCTTCGCCTTCTTCGGCGTATCCTATGCCGCTCCCTGCCAGCGGCATACGTCTTTTCAGAAACATTATACCACATCAGTTTTCTTCCGTCCATCATGACAATTCGCGTCCTTATCCCCCCAAAACAGCAAAGAGGCCGAAGCCCCTTTGTCTGTTCTGTTTTTTTGCATCCTGCCGTGTCCGTCACTGCTCCATCTGCCTGCCGACGATGCTCGCCGTGGTCTCCGCCACCTTGAGTTCCGTGTCGCCCATGCGCGCCGCAGGCTCACGCGAGAGGAGCACCACCGCGCCGATGGATTCGCCGTCCGCGATAATCGGGCAGATCACCTGCGCCGTGTACGCCTGCGCATCCTCCTCGCTGGTCACGGGCACCAGACGCGTGCCGCTGCCCCGGTTGGCTGTCACCACCTGGCGCGACTGTATCGCCTGCTCCAGATCCCGGCTGATCGGCTTTTCCCAGAGTTCCTTCCGGCTCACGCCGCTGGCCGATACGATCATATCCTTGTCGGTGATGCATGCGATGTGCCCCAGCGACCTGAAGAGCGATTCCGTGTAATCCTTTGCAAAGTTTGAAATCTCGCCGATCGGCGAATACTTCTTGAGAATGACCTCACCGTCTTTATCGGTGTAGATTTCAAGCGGATCTCCTTCTCTGATGCGCAGCGTCCTCCTGATTTCCTTGGGAATCACCACGCGGCCCAGTTCGTCGATCCTGCGCACAATGCCTGTTGCCCGCATAAAAATGCTGCCTCCTTCATTGCTTTGCTAAGCAGGCTTAGTATGCAGCGGCAATTCCCGTTTATGCGCCTGGCAGGCGTGACAATGGATGGGAGCAGCTCAGGTCCTCATGCTGACATACGTCGCCATGATCATCATAAGCAGACACAGCACCATGCCCACATTCCAGCCCATGGTAAACAGCACAAACGGCTGCTTCCGCCTGCCAAACAGCTTCACGTTGACGCACAGCATCAGCGCCGCAA
>JAFQOY010000129.1 GCA_017412025.1 Clostridia bacterium
CGAGCTGGAGCCGACCACGGGCGATGTTGTGATCACGCCCGGCGAGCGCATGGCCGTCCTCAAGCAGAACCATTTCGAATTTGATGAATACGAAGTCCTGACGACGGTCATCATGGGTCATAAGCGCCTGTATGAGATCATGAAGGAGAAGGACGAACTCTACGCGAAGGTTGATTTTACCGATGAAGACGGTGAGCGCGCCAGCATTCTGGAAGGTGAGTTTGCCGAGCTGGACGGCTGGAACGCCGAAAGCAATGCGGAGATGATCCTGACCGGCCTGGGCATCAGCTTGGATCTGGAGCATACCCTGATGAAGGAACTCGACGGCAGCCAGAAGGTGAAGGTCCTGCTTGCTCAGGCGCTCTTCGGAAGTCCGGACATCCTGCTGCTGGACGAGCCGACCAACTATCTGGATATTCAGTCCGTCCGCTGGCTGGAAAACTTCCTGCTGGATTTCCCCAATACCGTTATTGTCGTCAGCCATGACCGTCACTTCCTCAACAAGGTCTGCACGCATATCTGCGATATCGACTTCGGTAAGATCCAGATGTATGTCGGCAACTACGATTTCTGGTATGAGTATACCCAGATGGCAGCCCGCCAGCAGAAGGATCTCAACAAGAAGAACGAGCAGAAGATCAAGGAACTGCAGGCCTTCATCCAGCGCTTCTCTGCCAACGCCAGCAAGCATAAGCAGGCGACCAGCCGAAAGAAGCTGCTTGACAACCTTCAGATGGAAAACTTCACGCCGTCTTCCCGCCGCTATCCGTATGTTGCCTGGAAGCCGGATCGCGACATCGGCAACGATCTGCTGACGGTGACGAACCTTTCCAAGACGGTCAATGGCCGGAAGGTGCTCAATAACATTTCCTTTGTCCTTACGCCTGGCGACAAGGTTGCCTTTGTCGGCACGGACGAGCTTGCGCGCACCACGCTGTTCCAGATTCTCATGGGCGAAATGGAGCCGGACGAGGGCAGCTTCAAGTGGGGCGTCACGACGTCTCAGAGCTATTTCCCCAAGGACAACGGACCGTATTTTGATGATTGCGAGTATACGCTCATCGATTGGCTGCGCCAGTTCTCTGTCAGCCAGTATGAGAGCGATATCCGCGGCTGGCTGGGCCGCATGCTCTTCTCCGGCGAGGAAGCGCTCAAGAAGGCGAAGGTACTCTCCGGCGGCGAGAAGGTGCGCTGCATGCTTGCGCGCATGATGCTCTCCGGTGCAAATGTGCTCGTTCTCGACGAGCCGACCAACCATCTTGACCTCGAGTCGATCACCGCGCTGAACAAGGGCATGATCGAGTTTACCGGCTCCATGCTCTTTGCTACGCAGGATCATGAATGCATCCATACCGTGGCAAACCGCATCATGGAGATCCTGCCGGGCGGACTGGTTGATCGCCGCGAGAGCTACGACGATTATCTGGACAGCGAGATCGCCAAGCAGCAGAGAGAGGCTCTGATGCAGGCGTAATACCGCGCTGTTTCCTTCATATGGTCAATTGACGGACTCATATTCATTTCTGTTTTGCCGCACATTATGTGGGAGCGCCGGGCCTCTGAAAGCCGCTGTGTTTTGCGCAGGGATTTAGGGGGCGGACTGCGGGCGTTGAAGCGCCGGACGGGAATGGAGTGAGGGGGATGACCTTGGAGATGCTGCGCTCGGAGCGTACGCTTAATGCAGCCAATCTGCTGACAGTCATGCGGCTTGCGCTGCTGCCGGTGATTGTTTGGCGCTTTAGCGAAGGCGACCGTCTGGGTGCGCTGGCCGTTTACGTCGTATCGATGCTGACGGATATTGCCGACGGCATATGCGCACGCAGATTCAATCAGGTGACGAGCGTCGGCAAGCTGCTTGATCCGCTTGCCGACAAGCTTACGCTGCTTGCGCTGCTGGCTTTGTTCACGGCCGACGGTCAGATTCCCGGATGGGTATTGATCGTCATGCTGGGCAAAGAGCTTCTGCTCGTGCTTGGCAGCGGATTTGCGCTGCGGCGCGGTGTGGTTGTTCATGCGCTTCCGATCGGCAAGGCGTCGACCCTGTGCTTCGTCGTTTCCATGACGCTTCGCTTTTTGCAGCAGTTCCGTGTGGCCGATGCGCTGCTTTTTGCGGCGGTGGCGCTTTCCCTGGCTGCGCTTGCGCATTATATTGCGATCGGCGCAGACAGGATCCGGCTGACGCAGGCAAGCAGATAAACCCAATCAAACAACGCAGACGGTGTATAAATCGTCTGCGTTTTATGATATCTGGCAGATTGGGCAAAAGCGGACGCTTATTCGCTTTCTGAAGCAAGACCGCTGCGGATAAGCAGCGCTTTCAGCGCTGCCCTGTACGGCTCTTCAAGCGGCGTCAGAGGAAGGCGGAGCGTCTCTTCCATGAGTCCCATCATGGAAAGCGCAGCCTTGACCGGTATGGGATTGACCTGAGCAAACAGCGCGCGGATCAGCGGCGTCAGCGCGCACTGAGCCTGCTGCGCTTCATCAAAGCATCCGGAGAGACATGCATGCGTCATGGCGCGTGTCTGCGCCGGCAGGATATTGCTGCATACGCTGATGGCGCCTTTTGCGCCGCAGGCCATCAGCGGCACGATGATGTCATCGTTTCCGCTGTATACGGCAAGTTCTCCATGCGTTTTCTGCAGCACATGAAGCGTGTACGCGGGATCTCCGCTCGCCTCTTTGATGCCTGCGACCTGCGGATGGCGGGAAAGCGCAGCGGCGGTATCCTCCGAAATGCTCATGCCTGTTCTGGAGGGTACGTTGTAGAGAATCATGGGAAGACGGCAGCTGTCCAGAACGGCTTCAAAGTGTCTGATCAGGCCGGTTTGTGTCGTTTTGTTGTAATAGGGCGTTACACACAGCTGTCCCTGAGCGCCAAGGTCCGCAGCTTGTCTGGCATATTCAATGGCTTTGCGCGTATCGTTTGATCCTGTGCCGACGATCACGGGTACGCGGCCTTCAGCGCATGTCACGGCGGAGGTGATGATGCGTTCGCGTTCGTGCATGCTCAGCGTACTGGGTTCGCCTGTCGTCCCAAGCACGACGAGCGCATCAATACCTGCGCTGAGCTGCCTGAGCAGCAGCCGGATGAAGGCGTCTTCATCGAGGGATCCGTCAGGATGAAAAGGGGTTACCAGCGCCGTGGCGCAGCCGGAGAAAAGAAGGGAAGCGGACATACAGGCATTCCTCCCGGTCAAAAGGGCATACGAAAAAGCCGCATGATGAAACGACGTCTTCAGTGTTTCCATCATGCGGCTTGAGCATGTATCAGGTTTTCGGCGATGAGTTTACTTCCTGGGGATATATCCCTGCGCGCAGAGCAGCTCGGCGATGAGCACAGCGCCGCCGGCAGCGCCTCTAAGCGTATTGTGAGAAAGGCCGACAAACCGCCAGTCAAACAGGGAATCGCCGCGCAGGCGGCCCATGGAGACGCCCATGCCGCGCTCAAAGTCGCGGTCAAGGCGCGTCTGCGGACGGTTATCCTCTTCGCAGTACTGGATGAACGGATGCGGTGCGCTCGGCAGATTCAGCTTCTGCGGCAGGCCTTCAAAGCTTCGCCAGCGCTCGATAATCTCTTCTTTGGATGCAGGCTTGTCAAAGCTGGCCCAGCATGCCGCCATGTGGCCGTCTGCGACGGCGACGCGGATGCAGTGCGCGCTGATGATGGGCGCTTTTGCAGGCACGATGACGCCGCCTTCGACCTTGCCCCAGATTTTGAGCGGCTCTTTTTCGCTCTTTTCTTCTTCGCCGCCGATGTAGGGGATGACATTGTCGACCATCTCAGGCCAGCGCGCGAAGGTCTTGCCCGCTCCGGAAATCGCCTGGTAGGTGGATACGACCACGCGGGAAGGGCAGAGATCTTTCAGCGCAGTCAGCGCCGGCACATAGGACTGGATAGAGCAATTGGGCTTCACGGTGACAAAGCCGGTTTTCGTACCCAGACGCTTCTTCTGATACTCGATAACGTCGGCATGCTCCGGGTTCAGCTCCGGCACGATCATCGGCACGTCCGGCGTACCGCGGTGGGCGGAGTTGTTGGAGACGACCGGCGTTTCGGTTTTAGCATAGGCGTCCTCCAGTGCGCGGATTTCGTCCTTCTTCATGTCGACGGCGCAAAAGACAAAATCCACCTGGCTGGTAACCGCTTCGACCTGTGCGGCGTCCTGAACGGTCATGCCTTTGATGTGCGCGGGAATCGGCCAGGCAAACGCCCAGCGGCCGGATACGGCTTCTTCATAGGTCTTTCCTGCGCTCCGCGAAGAAGCGGCCAGGACGGCAACCTCAAACCAGGGGTGATCGGCAAGCAAAGAAATAAAGCGCTGGCCCACCATACCGGTAGCGCCGACAATCGCAACGCGCCATTTACGCTCCATGTTCAACCATCCTTTCCGTATACGCGCTTTATCAAGATAAAGCGAATGATATTGCACCATGATAGCATCAGAAACGTGCATTGTCAAGAGCGCTGACCCGCCTGATAAAAAATACGTCGCGCTCTGCAGAAATGTGCATGCCGGCTTTTCAATTTTGCATGATTGTGATACAATAAAAGATAACTGAGCTGAAAAGAGAATGCGTTCTTCGCATATTCAGCATGAAACGAGAGGGATCTTATGGGCTTTCGCGAGTGGGAGAATCAGGCGTCTGCATATCTTGAACAGCTTCGCGCGCATCGCCGCGCGCTGCATCAGATTCCTGAGATTGGCGAAAAGGAGTATAAAACGCAGGCGTATCTGCTTGCGCAGCTGAAGGCGCTTGAGCCGCACGCGCTTGATGTATATGCAGATACCGGTGTTCGCGCGGTTTTCAGGGGAAATGGAAAAGGGCGCGTGCTGGCGTTCAGAAGCGATATTGACGCGCTGCCTGTCAGAGAAGAGACCGGATGTGATTATGCGTCAAGGCATGACGGCTGTATGCATGCCTGCGGACATGACGGGCATATGGCCAACCTGCTGGTATTTGCCGCCTGGCTGTCGCACAACAGGGATCGGCTTTGCGACGACGTTGTGCTGCTCTTCCAGCCTGCAGAGGAGACCGTCGGCGGCTCAAAGCGCATGATCGATGAGGGCGCGCTTGAGAATCCGCATGTTGACGTCGTATACGGCATGCACATGATGCCGGATATTCCGAAAGGAAGAATCGCCTCCTGCGCCGGGCCGATCATGGCGCAGACGTGCGAGATGGATTTTGTGATTCACGGAAAGAGCGCGCACGGCGCGACGCCCCATCTGGGCCGGGACGCGATTACCGCAATGGGGCATCTGCTGACGCTCTTTCAGACGACGGTCGCGCGCAGTGTCGATCCCTGCCAGCAGGCCCTGCTGACCATCGGAAAAGTCCGGGCAGGCAGGCAGCGGAACATTCTTGCCGATACGGCGGAGATGGAAGGCATTGTGAGAACGTTTTCCAATCGCGTGTACGAAGGGCTGGAAGAGCGTATCCGGGCTGATCTGGCCGGAATTGAAATGGCGTTTGACGTAAAGACGGAGTTCATCAAGCGCGTATACTATCCCTGTGTAGAGAATGATCCTGCGGAATTTGCTCGCATACAGTCGATTCTGGGTGATTGCTTCCTGCAGGCGAAGCCACGTATGACAGCGGAGGATTTTTCCTATTACCAGCTGAGCGTCCCCGGGGTTTTCGTTTTCTGCGGATGCATGGATGAAGAGCATTGCGCGCCGCTGCATGCGCCGACATTCGATTTTGACGAAGAAGCACTGATTCCGGGCCTTGCGCTGTTTATGGCGCTGGTCAGCATGAACTGAAGATCAAGGAGAGAAATCAATGGGTATTTTTGACAGACTGTATTACGGCAAAGCTGGGCAGCGAGATTATACGGAAATGGATATGCCCAAGAATCGCGTGTCTCTGTTTTTCCAGGTGCTCAAGGATCATTTCTTTGATCTGATCAAGGTGAACTTTCTGCAGCTGATTTTCTGGATTCCGTTTCTTCTGTGGACGTACATCAATCTGATTGCGATTCAGAGCATCGATACGCAGGCGATTCTGGGCGGCGAGGGCGGTTCACAGGCGTTTACCAGCACCGTCAGCGGCTATGTGTCCATGTGGCTGTTGGGGCTTGTTCCCTGTTTGGCAATTACCGGTCCGTCTTCGGCGGGCGCTGCATATATTATGCGCAACTGGGCGCGCGATCAGCATGCGTTCCTGTGGTCTGACTATAAGGACGCCTTCAAGGGCAACTGGAAGCAGGCGCTGGCGACCTCGGTGTTTACGGCGTTCGTCCCGATTCTCGCGTACACCGCCGTCATGTTCTATAGTGAAGCGTCCAAGATGAATATGATCATGATCGCACCGATGGTCGTGGTGCTTTCCGCTGTTTTCCTCTGGACGATTATGCTTCCGCTGATGTATCCGATGATGGTCGGCTACGAACTCAAGCTGAAGGATATGATCAAGAATGCATTCATCATGGCGACCGCCGGGCTTCCGCGCATGATCCTCGCCCGCGTGATCACCTTCATTCCGGTGGCGGCTATGCTGGTTGGCCTGTTTGTTGGCAACGGCATTACGATTCTGGTTGTATCGCTGTATTATTTGCTCTTTGGCTTTGCGTTTTCCCGTCTTGTGTACGCATCCGTGGCGAACGGCGTGTTTGACAAGTACCTCAATCCGCATATCGAGGGCGCCGTTACCCGTCAGGGTCTCAGACCGCAGACGGATGACGAGCTTTTTGACGATGACGATGAAGAAGATGAAGACGATGCGTATGCGGAGGATTCGGACGACTGATCCGGCATGAAAGCACATATCTTCGGAGAGGATAACCTTCGGAGGTGAGTGAATGCATGGCAGATTTGCGCCGCCTTCAGCTCAGCTGAAATTGAAGTATCGTGCTGCGCGGGAGGCGGGGCTTCTCGATCGCGTGATGGAAGTCGGCTGGGCCGGGCTCTCGGCCAAAGAGAGCGGGAAAATCGGCGGCATACTGGCACATATGGTATCAAAGGAAGAGACAGATGTATGATGATTTCGCCGGCGTGTATGATACGCTGATGGATGACTATGACTATGATGCGTGGAGCAGATACTATCTTAATCTGATTGAGCAGCAGTACGGCGGCTTGCCGCATAGCGCCGCCGAATGCGCCTGCGGCACCGGAAGCCTTACGGTACGCCTTGCACAGGCCGGGCTTCGCATGACTGGCGTGGATCTTTCCGCGTCGATGCTCAGGCGTGCCGAGGCTAAAGCGCGCAAATGGGGCGTGGAGACAGCGTTTGTCAGGCAGGATATGCGAAAGCTTTCGCTCACACGCAGGACTGGAGCGGTTCTTGCCACCTGCGACGGCGTCAACTATCTGACCGCGCCTGAGGATGTGAAGGCGTTCTTTGCATCGGCATTTGCCTCGCTGGAACCGGGCGGCGCACTGTGCTTTGATTGTTCCAGCAGGCATAAGCTGGAGCGCGTCATGGGGGATTCCTTTTTCGGCGAAGAGCGCGACGGCATCGCAACGCTGTGGCAGAATAAACTGAATGCGGAGACGCACGTTCTTACCATGGACGTGACTTTCTTTGTCCGCGAAGAAGATGGCAGATACCGCCGCTTCAGGGAACAGCACAGGCAGCGCGCGCACAGCCGTGATGAAATTTGCGCTTGGCTTCAGGAAGCTGGATTTGAGCATATCTGCGTCTATGGCGGCATGCGCTTTGATGAGCCGAAAAGCGATGATATCCGCATACACTACACTGCGCGCAGGCCAAAGCCCGTGCAGGCGGATTTTGAACTGTAATGACTGGAGGAACATCTATGGAACAGAAGAAAGCAAGATTGCTGCGTATGACGCTCATGGGCGGTCAGGCGCGCGTTTTTCTTTGCGATACGACGGAGATGGCGCAGCAGGCGCGGGATATGCACAATGCGAGCAACACCTGCAGCGCAGCTATGGGCAGAATGATCGCAGCGGCAGCCATCATGGGCGCCGGGCTCAAGAGCGAGGGGGACAGAGTGACCCTTACGATCAACGGCGGCGGTCCCGCCGGTCCGCTTTGCGCGGTTGCTGGTCCCAACGGCAGCGTCAAGGTGACGATTGAACACCCGGAGATTGAATTGACGTCCAAACCCAATGGGAAGCTCGACGTGGGCGGCGCTCTCGGTTGTGACGGGCAGTTGACGGTCATGCGTTCCTTTGGCTATGGCGAGCCGTATATCGGACGGGTGAATCTGGTATCCGGCGAAGTGGCGGAAGATGTGGCGATGTACTATCTGGAATCTGAGCAGACGCCGTCTCTTTGCGCGCTGGGTACGCTGGTTGGTGAAGATATCCTTGCGGCGGGCGGTATTCTGATTCAGGCGATGCCGGGCTGCTCTGACGAGCTGCTCGATGCGCTTGAGATCCGTGCAGAACTGTTTGGTTCGATATCCCAAATGCTTCAGGAAATGTCGCTAGAGGAGATTGTTTCCGGCTGCTTCCGTGGCCTTGAGCCGGAAATCCTGGAGGAAATCCCGCTTGAGCTGCGCTGTGACTGCTCCAGAGCGTATATTGAGCGCGTGCTTCTGTCCATGGGCGAGGAAGAGATCCGCGATTTGATCCGTACGCAGAACGGATGCGAGGTCAGCTGTCATTTCTGCCGCAGCCATTATGCTTTCTCCGGGGAAGAGCTTGAGCATCTGCTTGAACAGGGACTGACTGAAGAGGACTAATCAGACAACAACGGTGCAGGGGAGTGACGCCATGAGCAACGTGGTGCAGATAGAGCGTTCATGTGCATATCTTGTTAACCGCGCTGCAAGACATCGACGGTCGGGACGATATGACGAAGCGATGGCCCTTCTGACGAAGGCAAAGGATCAGTTCGGTTTTCATGAGGAGATTGAGCTGGAAACTGCGCTCGTCTATGAAGAGATGGGCTGCGACGAAGAGGCCTCGCGCTCGTATCTGCGCGTCGTCCGCGCGGATGGTGCGCACAAGGGTCAGGCATTGTTTCATCTGGCGCTTTCTGCGCTGCAGCGGGGAGACGCCGTGCGCGCCGCATCGTATTATCAGCTGTATTGTGCTTCGCCGCAGGACGGGATTTCCAGAGAAATGACCGTGCTTCTCGCCCGGCAGCTTGACGCGCAGCTTGTGCGCGCTTTGCCGTCAGGAAGAAAAGGCCGTGCCGCGCAGCTGCGGCAGCGCGCGCTTGTGCGCATACAGCAGGGAAAGGCAGCCTCGGCGGCTTATGCGCTCAGGCATGCGCTGAAGCTTCACCCGTCAGCGCAGGGCTATATGCTGCTTGCCTGCTGCCATCTGCTGAGAGGTGAAACCAACGAAGCGCTTACCAATGCTAAACTGGCGCATCAGAAGTCGCCCGCGCACGTACAGGCGCTCTGTGTTCTGGCGGATACATACCTGGCCTGCGGCGAGAATGCTCTGGGAAGGCGTTCTGTGTATCTGGCGGCGCTCCGTGCCCGGTCTGCAGAGGATCTGCATGCCGCAGCCATGGAAAGCGCAAAACATGGCGAGGACCGGTTGACGCTTTATTTGACCCGCAGGCTGCTCAGAAGAGAGCCTTTTCATACGCAGGGCATGATGCTGCGCGCCTGCGCCATGATCAACCTGGGAAACGTGCAGGACGCTGCGCGTCTGATGGGGCGTCTCTGCGGGCTTTTGCCTGAAAATTCTGTGTGCGAAGCATATTTCAGAAAAATCAGGGAAGGAGAAGCGCCTGAAGAACGTCTGGATATTGGACTTGAAATCACCCGGCAGGAGGGTATTGACCGCGCATCGGAGCTGATTTCGATGCTTTATGAGGCTCCGGAGACCATCTGCAGCGACCGTATCCGTCTTAGAAACGCCTGCAGATATGGCGCATGGGCGATACGATCCGGCATGGCAGGCGCGAGAATCACAACTGTCGCGCTGATTCTGCTGTGCTCGCTGCCCGCAAGAGAGGCCCGCGAAACGCTTCTGGACGCGCTTGCCGATCCAGCCATCGCGGATTCGCTTAAGATGTCCATCCTTCAGGTGCTTACGGGCAAGGAAGGCTTTAAACCGTACTGGGTTGACTATGAAGGAAAGCTTGTGCGTCTGGCTGCGGGCGGCGTCAGCAGCAGGGCGATGAACAGCGAGCACAATTCCCGGATTGTGCAAAGGGCATGCGATGCGCTTGGCGGCCGTTTTCCGGATGCCCCAGGCGTGCTTTTGCCCATTTATCTCGGGTATCTGGATCGATATGGCGAGGTGAAGAGGCGTCAGGAACCTGCATGTGCAGCGGCGCTTGAGTATATCTACCATCATCTGAAAAACCATGAGCAGGTCTTGCCGGATCTGCTTGCACAGCGTTACGGGGTTACAGTCAGAATGTGCTGCGTGTATATCCGCAGGCTGACGAGAGTGTGCGCTGCGCTCCGCAGCGAAGAAAAAAGAACGGAGGATGAACGATGAACTGCATTGATTTTGACAAGAAGTTTGAATCGTATATGCGCATCTGGGTGAAGAACAACAGCGAAAGATACAAGAACAACATGGACGTCATTGAAGCAATGATGCCTGACATTTATATGTCCTTCCTGAGCAAGCCTGCCACCTGGCTTGGCGGCAAGGCGCCTCAGGCCTACTTTGAACAGTTCAGCGACGCGAAGATGCTTGTGGACTGGATGTGCCAGTACTATAAGGAGAAAATTCCCGTTCCGGATCTGCTCCTTGAGCGCATCACTGAGCTGGGCGCTGACGCCGAAAAAGCGCTTGCTGCGCTTCCGTTTGGCAAGGGGGTTCATGAGGAAGCTGCGCTGACCGCGATCACCCTGCTGACGGAAATGGAGAGTACGGCGATGCTCGAGCAATATGTCGCCTATATCGCTTCCCTTGAGGAATCCTGCGAGAAGGGAGATATGTGCGCGGAAGCGCTTGTTTCCATGGGTGAGACGGCGGTAAAGCCTATTCTTGACGCACTTGATGGCGCAAGCGAAACGGGACGCGATATTTTTGCGGATATTCTTTGTAATTTCCCGGGAGACGAGCGTATTCTGGCGCTTCTGCTCGATCGCTTTGAGCATGCGCATCAGCAGCGCGCGCTGTTTGCTTCCTATCTGGCGAAGCTCGGCGACGAGCGCGCGCTGCCTGCGCTGCTCAAAGCCGCTCTGGATGATCATATCAATTATCTTGACTATGTCGAGGTTGTCAACGCGATCGATGCGCTTGGCGGAGAGCGTCCGCCGGAGCGCGACTTCAGCGGCGATCCGTACTACGAATCGCTCAAGCGCGTCTGATGACGAACATGTATCATATGCCGACACGCAGCCTGAGGAGTTTTGGGGCGCCTGCCGGCCTGCAATGCATTTGGAGGAGGTGCTGCTTTCGTGATTTGTCCCAATTGCGGTAAGGAACTTCCGGATACTGCGCGTGTTTGTTCCAGATGTTCTGCGGTGCAGCGTGTGTTCCGGCGCAGGCATGCGGATGCCGATCTGCCGGAGCCTGACCAGGCTGTGCGCGTTCAGAGCAGAGTTGCGCCTGAACAGCGCGAGGCCATGCGCAGGAGAGAGCCCTCTGAAACGCAGAATGCACGATCTCCTGAGGCAGTGCCCGTTCGCGGTGCGAGAGATGAACACCTGTATCAAAGGCAGGCGGACAGCGATGTGCCGATCGGTCTGATCAGGCAGCAGGAACGACAGAAGGCGAAGGTGAGGCATGTCCGCCGCGCGCCGGATCATAAGCGGGCCAAGGTGGATGCGCAGCCCAAATTGGTGGATCCGCCGATCTATCGCAAATCCCATAAGCGCCTGCTCCGCGCACTGTTTGTGCTGATGCTGGTGCTCATGTTTATTGGAGCCGTATGCGGCTATATGCTGTTCCGTACGGAAAACGGACAGCGCCTGATGGCGACGTGGGGCTGGTCAGTTGCCAGGACGGACGCCTATGTGACGCTTGGCAGGGAACTGTATGAGCAGGCGTATTTTTCCCGTGCGCTTGAAAAACTGGAAGTGGCTGTGGAGCGCGAACCAAACAACGTGGACGCGCTGGTGCTCATGGGCCAGGCTTATACAGAGCTGATGCGGACCGATGAAGCCGTTGCCATTTATGAGTCGCTGATCAATCGGATTGCGCCGTCGCATCCCAGCGCCTACAGGAATCTGATCCGCATTTATCAGAGCCAGGGCTATAATGCCGAGGCGCTGGCGCTGATGAAGGTCGCCTCGGAAAAGGCAAACAGCACGCAGGAGTTTACCGTCATGCTCCGCGAATATACGCCGGAGCCGCCTGAGTTTTCTTACACGGAGGGTCGATATACGGAGGAGATTGACGTGACCATCTCCGTACCTGAAGGCGAGACGGTGTATTATTCGATTGACGGCACGGATCCTTCTGAGTCTGGTCTTGTCTATGAGGCAGGCACCAAGATTCATATTCCGGAAGGAAAGATGACGATTAAGGCGATCGGATTTACGCAGAACGGTATGCCCAGCGAGCAGATTACGGCCAATTATACGGTTATCATTCCCACGCCGTCTGCGCCGAAATCCAACTACGCTTCCGGCGTTTACAAGAAAGCGCCGAAGGTTTCGCTTCGCCCCGGTTCGGAGGATAAGAAGGAGAATGCGCAGATCGTAGCGATCTACTATACGCTTGACGGCAGACAGGCGACGACGGACTCGACGCTGTATACGGAGCCGATTCAGCTCCCCGTCGGCGATTCACGCCTTCGGGCGATTGCTGTTCATAAGAACGGCAAAATCAGCTATGAGATGAACGTCACCTATAAGGTCGAGGGCAATCTGAAAAAGATGTTCGGGGCAAGCGACGTGTTCAAGAACATGGAGCTATACAAGACCGGCTATAAGACGTTCACCAAGAACTGGGGTACGCCGCAGTCCTACGAAGCGCTTCCGGAGGAAGAATGGTATGATCCGGATATGGAAAGCTACGAGGCAAAATACAGCTGGGGAAGCGCAAGGTTCTGTATTAAGACCAAGGATGGAAGCCCGGTGCTGTATTATCTGGATACGACGAACAGCAAAATGACTGCGCCACGCACGACAAAAGTGGGCATGGCTGCAGAAAAGGTACTGGAAAAGTATCGTGATCTTGGACAGGCCGCGCTTGATTCGCACGGAAACAGGCTGCTGTACAATTATAATTCGGGCAATTATCAGTTTGGCACTTACAGGCGTGAGGCCGATGGAAAATACGCGATTCACTATTATTATCCGATCGGCGAGAAGCACGATATCTTTGTCGAACTCTCGTACTATCTCGATGCGGAGAACAAGGTGGAACGCATCGTCTGGCAGCGTTATCTTTCCGAGATCACGGGAAGCTGACGGAGCGCTTTCTGCTTGACAAATACCATAAAAAACCCTATAATAGACAGGTATATTGACTGCTGAGAAGAAGAGAGCAGCCGCAGAGCGCGTCTAAAGAGAGCCGGGCAGGGTGAAAGCCGGCGGCGTCGTGGCGGCTGGTATGGCTTTGGAGCATCTGTGATGAATAAGCGCAGCGGGCGGCTCCCGTTACAGGGCATTGAGGCAGGCTCTTGCCTGCAAAACAGGGTGGTACCACGATATATTCGTCCCTCGCTTTTTGCGGGGGACGTTTTTTAAGGAGAGGGAATCATGAGCGAGAAACAGAAATTCTACATTACCACGCCGATTTATTATCCCAGCGATAATCTGCATATCGGCCACAGCTACTGTTCTACCGCGGCTGATACCATGGCGCGCTTCAAGAAGCAGACCGGGTATGACGTATTCTTCCTGACCGGTACGGACGAGCACGGCCAGAAGATTGAGCGCAAGGCACAGGAAGCGGGCGTGACGCCCCAGGCTTACGTCGATCATATCGTTGCCGGCATCAAGGATCTCTGGAAGCTGATGGATGTTGAGTATGACGATTTTATCCGCACAACGGACGAGCGCCATGTCAAATCCGTGCAGAAGGTGTTCAAGAAGCTGCATGATCAGGGCGATATCTACAAGAGCGAATATGAGGGCTGGTACTGCACGCCGTGCGAATCCTTCTGGACGGAGCTGCAGCTCAAGGACGGCTGCTGCCCGGACTGCGGCCGTGCTGTTGAAAAGACCCGTGAAGAGAGCTATTTCTTCCGTCTTTCCAAGTATCAGGACTGGCTGATTGATTATATCAAGACCCATCCGGATTTCATCCAGCCGGCTTCCCGTGCGACGGAGATGCTCAACAACTTCCTGATTCCGGGTCTGCAGGATCTGTGTGTGTCCCGTACGAGCCTGAAGTGGGGTATTCCGGTCGATTTTGATCCGAAGCATACCGTATACGTTTGGGTTGATGCGCTGACCAACTATATCAACGCGCTGGGCTATGGCTCCGACGATGATACGCTGTATCAGAAGTATTGGCCGGCAGATATCCATCTGGTTGGCAAGGAGATCGTCCGTTTCCACACCATCATCTGGCCGATTATGCTTCACGCGCTGGGGCTCCCGCTGCCCAAGCAGGTATTCGGTCATGGCTGGCTGGTCATGGGCGGCGGCAAGATGAGCAAGTCCAAGGGCAATGTCGTCGATCCGGTCAAGCTCTGCAACCGTTATTCCTCCGACGCTGTGCGTTATTTCCTTATGCGCGAGATGCCGTTCGGTTCTGACGGTGAGTTCACCAATGAAGCGCTGATCAAGCGCATTAACTCCGACCTGGCGAACGATCTGGGCAATCTGGTCAGCCGCAGCGTCGCGATGATCGAAAAGTATTTCGGCGGCGTCGTTCCGGCTCCGGCGGAGTATAACGAGCTTGATCAGAAGCTGATTGAGCAGGCTTCTACGCTCTGGCAGCGTGTGGAGAAGAGCATGAATGCGCTGCAGTTCTCCAGCGCTCTGGTTGAAATCTGGAAGCTGATTGGCGATTGCAACAAATACATCGACCTGACGACGCCGTGGATTCTGGCCAAGAACGAAGCGGATCGCCCGCGCCTTGGCACGGTTATGTACGTGCTGCTTGAGTGCGCGCGTATTGTTGCTGTGCTGATTGCGCCGACCATGCCGCGTACGCCGGAACGCATCTTTGCGCAGATCGGCGTCACTGAAGATGAATTCAAGGTATGGGATTCCGTCAAGGCGTTCGGCAGCGCGAAGCCGGGCAGCATGGTGAAGAAGGGCGAAGCGCTCTTCCCGCGCATCGACATCGCCAAGGAGCTTGAACTCCTGGAGGCTGAACGCCAGGCGGCGATGGCGGCTGCGCAGAAAGAAATTCCTGCGCCTGCGGATGAAGAAAAGACCGTATTTACGCAGAAGGATCTGTGCCAGTTTGCGGACTTTGAGAAGGTGCAGCTCGTCGTGGCCAAGGTGCTCAAGTGCGAGAAGGTGCCCAAGGCGGATAAGCTGCTGATGTCCACGCTGAAGGTCGGCGATACGGAGCGCGTTGTTGTGTCCGGCATTGCCAAGTTCTACACGCCGGAAGAGATGGTGGGCAAGAAGGTTGTGCTTCTTGCGAATCTTGCTCCGCGAAAGATCCGCGGCGTGGAATCCCATGGTATGCTCCTTTGCGCTGCCAATGCGGACGACAGCAAGCTCAGCCTGCTGACGGTTGACTCCGATATGGAAGACGGCTGCGAGATTGGCTGATATGAGCAAGCATAGAGAGGTGGTTATCCCCGACCTTCCGCCGCTGATTGGGCTGTTTGACACGCATGCGCATCCCAATGACGCAAGATTTGATGCAGATCGTGATGACGTTTTTGAGCGGATGCGTCAGGGGAATATGCTCTGTGTCTGCGCAGGCGCGGATATGGCTTCAAGCGCAGCGGCAGTCGAGCTGGCAAAGAGCAATCCGATGTTTTATGCATCCGTCGGCGTACATCCGCACGATGCGAAGGAATTCTCGGAAAGCGACGTGCCGGTGCTGACCAAATGGCTTACGAGCGAGGAAAAGGTCGTGGCGCTCGGTGAGATTGGTCTTGATTACTATTACGATCTTTCTCCCAGAGACGTCCAGCGCGATGTGTTTGCGCGCCAGCTGGATCTGGCCTATGAGCTGGACAAGCCCGTGATTCTCCATATCCGCGATGCGCATGGCGACGTCACGGATATCCTGCGTGCGCATAAAAACAGACTGCCGAATTGCGTCGTGCATTGCTGCTCGGCCAGCTGGGAAAGCGCCAAGGTATATATGAGCCTTGATTGCATGATTTCCTTTGCAGGACCGGTGACGCTCAAGCGCTCTGTCAATCTGCATGAGGTGGCGATGAATATGCCGCTTGACAGGATGATGATCGAGACGGACAGCCCCTATCTTGCGCCCGAACCCGTAAGGGGAAGACGCAACGATCCGACTAACGTGGCCCATATCTGCAGGTTTATTGCATCGCTGCGCGGCATGGACGCCCAGCAGCTCTGCGATGTGACCCGGGAAAATGGAAAGCGCTTTTACAGAATCAAATAATACGAAGCCCTGCATGACCGTGTGACGATCATGCAGGGCTTTGCTATGGTTGAATACGGAGACGGATGCAGGCCGTTCAGTATCAGAAGAACAGATGCTCGGCGAGTATCTTGACGCCCATGAGCATCAGAACGACGCCGCCAAAGAGTTCCGCGCGGGATCTGTATCTGCTGCCAAATACGCTGCCGATCTTCACGCCAAAAACGGAGCAGACAAATGTGATAAGCGCGATAAAGGCAACGGCTGGAACAATGCTGACTTTGAGAAACGCAAACGTGACGCCCACGGCAAGCGCATCGATGCTGGTAGCGATGGCCAGGGGAACCATGGCCTTGGGGGAGAAATCGTCGTCAGCGCTGGCGTCCTCTTCCTCGCGTGACTCCCTGATCATGTTGAATCCGATGACGCCCAGGAGGATAAAGGCTATATACGGCGCGATGGACGTGACCAGCGTTTTGAACTGGCAGCCGAGCAGATAACCGATCAGCGGCATGCCGCCTTGAAAAAGGCCGAAGTACAGACCGCAGATGAGCATATGTTTCAGACTGCAGCGGCGGACAGACAGGCCCTTGCAGATGGACACGGCGAAAGCGTCCATTGAAAGACCGAGTGCGATGACAAATAACGCCCAAAGACTCATGATGTTTACCTCCTACGGCTGATTCACAATAAGCGGCAGGGCGCAAAAAAAGACCAATCCGCTGCCTCAGTGCTGCAGATTAGTCTCGTCATTTCAAATAAAGCCAGAGGCATGCCTCAGTATGTTGGCCTTACTGCATCCGGACTGCTCGTCTGCGAGGCCGGATGCCGACTACTCCCTAATTCTCTGATATTATACAGGGCATTTACGGTTCTGTCAAGAATTAGAAATCCGCTGTACGTTGGAAGTACAGCGGATGACATGCGATGGATGATCAGCGTTCCTCGCGGAAATAGGGGAGACCAAGGCCTGCAGGCGGCTGGTCCTCACGCTTCTTGCGCATGGAAGTCGCCACAAGGACAATGATCGTGACGACATAGGGAACCATCTGAATCAGATCGGTGACATAACCCGGAACGCTGAAACCAAGCAGTGTAGGCAGGAACTGATAGAGCCAGTACAGCGTACCAAAGAGATAAGAACCCCAGATCGCATTGAGAGGCTTCCAGGTCGTGAAGATGACCAGCGCAACGGCCAGCCAGCCCAGCGCTTCGATCTGCCCCGTGGTCGCCCAAATGCCCTGATTATAGTCAAGCACATAGTACAGACCGCCGAGGCCGGAGATTCCGGCGCCAAGGCATGTCGCCCAGTATTTATACCTGGTGACATTGATGCCGGCAGCGTCGGCAGTTGCCGGGTTCTCTCCGATTGCGCGAAGATTCAGACCGGTACGTGTATGATTGAGGAAGTGATGGAGGATGACGGCCAGGATGATCGCCGCGTATACCATAAAGCCATATCCGAACAGGATCCTGCCAGGCGTGCCAAGACCGGAGAGAAGGGGAATCTTCGTCTGAAAGGTCTTGTATACCATGCTCTGCGTTGCAGTCCGTCCGTCGAGAATATACACGCCGAAGAAGTTGGCGACGCCCATGCCGAAGGTGGTGAGCGCAAGGCCGGTGACATTCTGATTGGCGCGCAGCGTGATGGTCAGGAAGCTGAAAATCAGGCCGCCGAGCATCGAGGCGATGAACGCACAGACGAGGGCGAGCGCGACGCAGAAGAGCATGCTGGGTTCTGCCACGCTGTTTTCATACAGATATGCGCTGGCAAAACCTGCAAAACCGCCCAGATACATGATACCGGGTACGCCGAGGTTCAGGTTGCCGGACTTCTGGGTGATAATCTCACCCATCGCGCCGTACATGATGATCGTACCAAAGGGGATGGCGCGAAGGATCCATGCAATCAACGTTTCCATCAGCCCACCTCCTTGTTAAGGCTCATATGCCTGCTGCGGAAAACAGGTTTGTAGTTGATGAAGAATTCACTGCCAAGAATGAAGAAGAGGATAATGCCGGCGATGATGTCGGAGGCAAAATCATTGAGGTTAAAGGCGGAGGCGATTTCTCCGGCGCCCTTTTGCAGGAAGATCAGCAGGAAGGAAATCAGCGCCATATAGAACGTATTGAACTTGGCAAGCCATGCAACAATGATAGCGGTAAATCCGTTGCCGCCCGCCGTGCTGGTGGATACGGTCTGGTCGCGTCCGCCGACGATCAGGAAACCGGTCAGTCCGCAGAGCGCGCCGGAAATGATCATCGTGCGGATGATGACCCTGCCGACGTTAATGCCGGCGTAGCGCGCCGTATTCTCGCTCTCACCGACAACGGCGATCTCATAGCCCTGCTTGGAATAACGCAGATAGCAGTACATCAGCACAACGAGGATAACGACCACGATGAGGTTGATGTTATAGCGCTGGCCGAAGAACTGCGGAAACCAGCCGGCCTTGCTGCGCATGTTCAGCTTGCCCAGGCCGGAAGCCTGACCACGCCAGATATTGACGCAGCATGCGACGAGCTGAATGGCGATGTAATTCATCATCAGCGTGAACAGCGTCTCGTTTGTGCCGAGCCTGGCCTTGAACCAGCCGGGAATAAAACCCCAGAGCGCTCCGGCCAGCACGGCAGAGATGAGCATGAAGGCATACAGCACAGAATTGGGAAGCTTTCCGCCGTAATACACCATGACGGCAGCGGTCGCCAGCGCGCCCATGAGCACCTGGCCTTCAGCGCCGGTGTTCCAGAAACGCATCTTAAACGCCGGCGCAAGCGCGACGCCGATCAGCAGCAGAGAGGCAAGATCGCGAAGCATCCAGGAAAAACGCATCGGGGTAGAGAAGGAGCCGCGGATCATGGTCGCGTAAACATCAATGGGATTAAGGCCGGTAATGAAGAAGATAAACAGCGCGTCAACCAGAAGCGCCAGAAGAACAGCGGCGAAGCGAACCAGAATCTTGCTCCTGAAAGTTGTGCCGTCACGCTTGACAATGCGTACCAGCGGTTCATGCGATATTCCAGCCATCAGCAAGCACCTCCCTGCCGGTTGTTTTCATTTTGCTGCAGCCTGGTCATCAGCAGACCCACTTCTTCCTTGTTGGTTCTGCGTCCGTCAAGGATGCCGTTGTTCTTGCCGTCGCAAAGTACAAGGATTCTGTCACAAAGATCAAGCAGAACATCCAGATCTTCGCCGACATAGAGAATGGCGACGCCCTTTTTCTTCTGCTCATTGAGCAGATGGTAAATGGTATAGCTCGTATTGATGTCAAGGCCGCGTACAGCATATGCAGTCATCAGCACAGAGGGGGCGGCGGCAATTTCGCGACCGACCAGTACCTTCTACACATTGCCGCCGGAGAGGCGGGATACAGGGGTGATGATAGACGGCGTGACAACGCCCAGTTCCTTCTTGATCGATTCAGCCAGCAGGCGCGGTGAACGACGGTCTGCAATGAAAGAATGGCCTTCATTGTAGCTCTTGAGCATCATGTTGTCGATCATGCCCATCGAACCGACCAGACCCATGCCGAGGCGATCTTCAGGAACAAAGGAAAGATGGACGCCCATATCGCGGATATCCTTGGGCGTTTTGCCGATCAGCTGTTCGGCGGTAGAATCGCGGTCGTCATCCGGATAATACACGACGCTGGAATCTTTGTCCGGATGCTGCAGACCGGCGATTGCCTCCAGCAGTTCTTTCTGGCCGTTGCCGGAAATACCCGCAATGCCGAGAATCTCTCCGCTGAAAGCATCAAAGGAGATCTGATCGAGCACCTTGATGCCTTCCGCATTGGTGATGGACAGGTTGTGTACGCTCAAGCGGATATGCGGGTTGACCGGCTCCGGACGCTCAATGTTCAGTTCCACCTTTTTGCCGACCATCAGTTCGGTGAGGATGGACTCCGTTGCGCAATCGGTTTCTATGGTACCGGCATACTCGCCCTTGCGCAGAATGGCTACGCGGTCGGAGATGGACAGCACTTCATGAAGCTTATGTGTGATGATGATGATGGATTTTCCATCCTTCTTCATATTCCGCATGACTTCGAAAAGATGCTCGGTCTCCTGCGGCGTCAGAACGGCGGTCGGTTCGTCAAGAATCAGAAGCTGAGCGCCGTGATAGAGCATCTTGATGATCTCAAGCGTCTGCTTCTGGCTGACGCTCATCTCATAGACCTTCTGATTCAGATCAATTTCAAAACCATACTTGTCGCAGATGGACTGCGCCTTGGCTTTGATGGCTTTCAGGTCATATTTTTCATGCTTGTCCAGCACGAGCGCGATGTTTTCGGCAGCGGTAAAGACGTCAATCAGTTTGAAGTGCTGATGTACCATGCCGATACCATAGGCATAGGCGTCCTTCGGGCTGCGAATCTCGGCCAGCTTTCCATCAACAATGATTTCGCCGCTGTCCGGATAGTAGATGCCGGAAATCATGTTCATCAGCGTGGTCTTGCCGCTGCCGTTCTCACCGAGCAGGGAAAGAATCTCGCCCTTGCGAACATTCATGGAGACGTCGTGATTGGCGATAACGCGTCCAAAGGTCTTGGTAATGTGATGCAGTTCGATGGCATATTCCATGTGTGCCGCCCACTCCTTGTCGTTTGTTAAAACGGGGAAAAGGGAAGCGCATAATGCTTCCCTTTTCGAGTTGTGTGGTTAGAATTACTTGATCTCGGTGATGCCATCGATGCGCAGCGCGAAGTACGGAGCGCTGCGGAAGGCGGACTCTTCAAAAGCGCCATCCACGATCGCTTCGTAGGTCTCGCCCTGATAGGCAACGGTCATGGTCGCCCAATCCATGATGGTCATGTCGACCGGAGCGGAAGCCATCGCCTGACCGCCGACAGTGAAGGTGTCGGCAGCGAACGGCTTAACGGTGCCGGCCTTGATCGCAGCCTCGATCTCGGCAACCTTCTCAGCGGTGCCCGCAGCGCAGGAAGAGCCCAGCGCAGTGATCTTGACGGCGTCAGAGGCGTAACCCTTCGCCCAGTCGGCGGCGACAGCTTCGCCGTTCATCATGGACTGGAACAGCTCGGTATAGAACACGGACCAGACGTTGGTCGGGGAGGTCAGCGCGGCGGTCGGAGCGGTCGGCAGCATGTCGATGTTATAGCCGACGCAGTAGCACAGCGTGCCGGCGTCCTGCAGCTTCTGGGTGGCAGCCGGAGCGCCGGTGGAGTCGGCGTGCTGGCCGATGATGACGCAGCCCTTGGCGATGAGCGCTTCAGCGGCAGCGGCTTCCTTGTCGATATCGAACCAGGAATTGGTGTAGTTGACTTCCATGGCGACGTTCGGAACGACAGAACGGATACCCAGGAAGAAAGCGGTGTAGCCGGAAACAACCTCAGCGTAGTCAAACGCGCCGACATAGCCGATCTTCACGTTGCCGTCGGCGTCGAAAGAATTCGGCTGCTTTCCCGGAGAGAGCTCGCCGGAAGCGAGGAGCTCGGCAACCTTCATGCCGGCAACAACGCCGGAGACGTAGCGGGCTTCATAGATCTTGGTAAACGCGTTCTTGAAGTTGTCAAGACCGGTCAGCGCAGCGAAGTCGCCGGTCATGGACACGAAGGTGGTGTCCGGATACTCTTCGGCAGCGAGAACCATGTAGGTCTGATGGCCGTAAGAGTTGGAGATCACCAGATTGCAGCCCTGGCCGATGCAGTCAAGCGCCGCGTCATAGCAGGTCTGATCTTCCGGCGTCTTGTACTTCCAGATGATCTGGCTGTCGGCGATGCCGAGGCTCGCGGCGGCTTCCTTGATGCCGTTCATGTGAGAAAGGGTGTAGCCCTCGGTCTCGTCGCCGACGAGGATGACGCCGATCTTGAGATCCTGAGCCATCGCGGCACAGGCGAACATGCACAGCACGCAGGCCAGAACCAGAGCGATAAACTTCTTCATTGGTTTTTCCTCCTGAATCAATCACATGGTGTAAAAGGAATACGAGAGTAATGATACTGCAACTTCTGATTGTTGTAAAGCATAAAAGAATTACAGAATGATGAATTTCGAATAATAACGATCTGTTTTTTACATAATGTTCGGTTATTGATCAGCGGACGGGGATGATTTCAAGCCAGTAACCGTCCGGATCGGCGATGAAATAAATGCCCATCGCTTCATTTTCATAGCAGATGCAGCCCATTTCCTTATGAAGCGCATGCGCAGCCTCAAAGTCGCTGGCACGGAAGGCCAGATGGAACTCACACTCTCCAAGGTCATAACGCTGAGGATGATCGCGCAGCCAGGTCAGCTCCAATTCAAAATCTGAAGTATCATTCTTCATGAATACGATGATGAACGAACCGTCCGAGGCGGTCTTGCGGCGCGCTTCATGCAAGCCGAGCGCCTTTTCATAAAAAGCAATGGAGGCGTCAAGGTTGCTGACGTTGTAGTTTTCGTGAATCATGGTGAAGTTCATTGGCAGGCCCCTTTCTTGCTATTGGTTATTTGTTCAGCAGATAAAGCCAGTATAGCATATGATTCTCCGGTTTACAAACCATTTTAAATATGATATAGTAATTCGCATGTGCAAATCCCCGAACTACGGAGGGTAATGATATGAATAAGCAGTCTGTTCGCGATCTCCGCTCAACGGTCGTTGGTGACCGGGCGTTTTACCGTGAAGTGATTTCGATTGTTCTGCCGATCATTATACAGAATACGGTTTCAAACGTCGTAAGCCTGCTGGACAACGTGATGGTCGGCAGGGTGGGTACGCTCGAAATGTCGGCTGTGGCGATTGCCAATCAGCTGTTCTTTGTGTTTTATCTGTGCATATTCGGCGGTTTGGCCGGAGCGGGCATTTTTGCGACGCAGTATGCCGGAGCAAGAGACGAGGAGGGCGTCAGGCATTGCTTCAGAATCAAATGGATGATTGCTGCTGCGATGCTGCTTTGTGCTTTCGCTGTGTTCCTGCTTTTGCCGCGTCAGCTGCTGAGCATGTATCTTGCAGAGGGTACCGGCGCATCCGATGCGGAGTTGACGCTTGGCTTCGGGCTTGAATACATCCGAATCATGCTGGTTGGTCTCGTTCCCTTTGCGATTGCGCAGATTTATGCCAGCACGCTTCGCGAGGTCGGTGAAACGAAACTGCCGATGGTCGCCAGCATTGTGGCGATTCTGGTCAATCTGGTTTTCAATTATCTGCTCATCTTTGGTCGATTCGGGTTCCCGAAGCTTGGCGTTGCGGGCGCTGCGATCGCAACTGTCCTTTCCAGATATGTGGAAACGGCGATCATCATGGTCTATACGCATGCCCGCGCGGATCATTTTGCATTTATCCGCGGCGCGTATCGAAGCCTGTTTGTTCCGGCGCATTTGCTTGGCGACGTATTCAGGCGCGGTATGCCGCTGTTGGTCAACGAATTCTTCTGGTCCTCGGGCATGGCCGTTCTGCTTCAGTGTTATTCCGTCCGCGGCCTGGACGTCGTGGCTGCGTGCAACATCGCCTCCACGGTCAGTAATCTGTTCAAGGTTGTTTTCCTGTCCATGGGCAATGCCGTTGCGATCATGGTCGGTCAGGCGCTCGGCGCAAACGAGATCGACAGGGCAAAGAAAACCGCATGGAGGTTGATGGCTCTGTCTGTCGCTTCCAATCTGCTGATGAGCATGCTGCTTTTTGCGCTCTCTCCGGTTATTCCGCAGATCTACAATACGCAGGCGCATGTGCGTGAAATTGCTATGAAGATGCTTTGGGTTGTAGCCTTGATGATGCCGGTGTATGCTTTTGCGCACTGCTGCTACTTTACGCTCCGTTCCGGCGGAAAGACGGTGATGACCTTCATCTTTGACAGCGGTTTTACCTGGGGCGTCTGCGTACCGGTTGCTTATCTGCTTGCCAATGCGACGGCGATGCCCATTGTACCGATGTACCTGGCTGTTCAGATGCTGGAACTGCTGAAGGTGATCATTGGTTTTGTGTTGGTTAAAAAGGGCGTCTGGATCCATAATATTATACAGAATGCACCGGCGGAGGGATAAAGAGAACTATGAAGCTTTCGCCGATGAATGAGGAGCAGATTAAGCGGCTCTATGAAGCTCATATGCGCAGGGACTTTCCGCCCAGCGAACTCAAATCTCTTTCGTCCATCCTGCGCATGGTCGCAGCGGGATGCTATGATGTGCTGGGCGCATACCAGGATGGCGAGCTTGCTGCGTATGCGCTGGTCTACTGTCCCAGGGGAGAGCGCTGTGTGCTTCTGGATTATCTGGCAGTGCCCCCGGAACTGAGGGGCAAGGGGATCGGGAGCGCGTTTGTCTCCGTTCTTCGCCGCTATTACAGCAGCAGGGCGGACGTGCTTCTGATTGAATGCGAAAGACCAAAGACGGCGCCGGATGAGTCCGAAGCCAGAAACAGAATCCGGTTTTATACGCAGGCTGGCGCAAAACTGACAAGCGTGCGGATCTGGCTTTTTGAGGTGGAATACAGCATCTTGGTTCTGCCTTGCGAAAAGTACGTTCCTGAAAAGGACTGGGCTGAGCAGATGCTGTCCATGTACAGGCAGATGCTGCCAGCGGAACTCTACGCTCAATATGTCAGGCTGATCAGAGCATAAAACGCTCAATGCAATAAAAGAATCCCTTCGGGCGCGCGTGCAGGGCGTCCGAAGGGATTTGTGCTTTATTCAATCATCGAAGTATTCATCCGCCGGATCAAAAGCCGGAATCGGAACGTTGACAACTTTCATTTCGCCGATTGCCCGATGCCGGCAAAGCGGACGGATGAAGATGGCGTCCATCGGCTTGACAGGGAAGCGTCCGCCGTCGAGCTCCATCAGGCCTTCTCCTTCCAGAATCAGGTAGATTTCCGTCATCTGTTTGTGATAATGCGTTCGGGAATCCTTTTTGATGTCAACCAGGTGGATAGAAGCCGTCTTTTCGGGCAGCTGTACAAAAGCCCTTTTGGAATAGCCGCAGGGGCAGGGCGTAGGGGAAATATCTGAAAAAGACGCGATTTCAAATCTCCGCTCCATCCAATCACTCCCGATGCAATCTTTATACGACGGTCACGTCGTCCGTATATATACAGAGTTTACCATCGATATAATCAACTGTCAACGTCGTTCTGGGCAGAACGTCATCTGCAATCAGCTTGCGCGCAATCAGCGTTTCAACTGCCCGCTGCATGAACCGCTTGAGCGGACGTGCGCCGTATACGGGATCATATCCCTGATCGACGATGTACTGGCGCGCGCTGTCGGTCAGCTTCATGGTCAGCTGCTTGTCTCGCAGTCTGCGGTTGAGATCGCTTGTCTGCAGATCGACAATCCGATCGATCTCGCTGCGGCTCAGAGGCTTATAGAACACGATCTCGTCAAGTCTGTTCAGGAATTCGGGACGGAAATGCGTTTTGAGCATCATATCGACCTGCCTGCGGGCTTCATCCCGAATCTGGCCGTTTGCGTCGATGCCATCAAGAATGGCGCTGGAACCGAGGTTGCTTGTCAGAATGATGATGGTGTTTTTAAAGTCGACGGTTCGCCCCTGAGAATCCGTAATCCTGCCGTCGTCCAGTACCTGAAGCAGGACGTTGAATACGTCGGGATGCGCCTTTTCTACCTCGTCAAAGAGGATGACGGCATAGGGTCTGCGGCGCACAGCCTCTGTCAGCTGCCCGCCTTCGTCATAGCCCACATATCCGGGAGGCGCGCCGATCAGCCTGGAAACGCTGTGCTTTTCCATATATTCACTCATGTCGATGCGGACCATGTTCTTTTCATCGTCAAACAGCGCCTGGGCCAGCGCCTTGGCCAGTTCGGTCTTGCCAACGCCGGTCGGGCCGAGGAAGAGGAAGGAACCGATTGGCCGATTGGGGTTCTGGATGCCCGCCCGGCTGCGAAGGATGGCTTCGCAGACCTTCTGAACGGCTTCATCCTGACCGATCACGCGCTGATGAAGCGTATCGTCAAGGTGGAGCAGCTTTTCGCGCTCGCCTTCCATAAGCTTGGAAACCGGGATGCCCGTCCATCTGGCGATGATTCTTGCGATCTCTTCTTCGCTGACCTTATCGCGCAGCAGCGTGTTGTCGGATTTTGCTTCTTCTGCCAGCTTTTCTTGTTCCTCCAGCTCTTTCTGCAGCTGGGGCATACGGCCGTATTTGAGTTCTGCTGCCTTGTTCAGGTCATAGCGCCGTTCAGCTTCTGCGATCTCGCCGCCCA
>JAFQOY010000130.1 GCA_017412025.1 Clostridia bacterium
GACAGCGATCTCAGCGATGCCGCCATACTTCTTGGTCGCCTTGACGGCCGCTTCCATGTTGCGCAGGTCGTTCAGGGCGTCGAAGATACGGATGATGTCAATGCCGTTCTCAATCGCCTTCTTGACGAAAGCATCGACCACGTCGTCCGCATAGTGCTTGTAGCCCAGAATGTTCTGGCCGCGCAGCAGCATCTGCAGCTTGGTGTTGGGCATCTTCGCCTTCAGCTGGCGCAGACGCTCCCACGGATCCTCGTTCAGGAAGCGCAGGCAGCTGTCAAACGTCGCGCCGCCCCAGCACTCCACAGAGTAGTAGCCGATCTTGTCGAGCTTATCGGCGACCGGCAGCATCTCGTCAAGGCGCATGCGGGTAGCCGCCTGAGACTGATGCGCGTCGCGCAGAATGGTATCGGTGATAAGCACCTTGCCCATATCTCATTTCCTCCTTGTTTGTATCCGCAGCGATGCGGAAGCGCCTCCCGGCGGCGCCTGCCGCCGGGAAGCAAATTGATGATCAGAGATTCAATCAGCCGAACATGGAGATGAACACGCCCGCAGCGACGGCAGAGCCGATAACGCCGGCGACGTTCGGACCCATGGCGTGCATGAGCAGGAAGTTGGCCGGATTCTCCTGCTGGCCGACCTTCTGGGAGACGCGCGCAGCCATCGGCACGGCGGAAACGCCGGCGGAGCCGATGAGCGGGTTGATCTTGCCCTTGGTCAGCTTGCACAGCAGGTTGCCCAGCAGCACGCCGCCCGCGGTGCCGCCGCCGAAGGCCGCGACGCCGAGGATGATGATCTTGATGGTCTCAGCCTGCAGGAAGGTATCGGCCTTCGCAGTCGCGCCGACAGTGACGCCCAGGAAGATGGTGACGATGTTCATCAACTCGTTCTGGGCGGTCTTACACAGGCGGTCGGCCACGCCGGACTCCTTGAACAGGTTGCCCAGCAACAGGCTGCCGATCAGCGGCGCAGCGCTCGGGAGCATCAGGGAGACGATGACGGTCACAGCGATCGGGAAGATGATCTTCTCGGTCTTGGAAACCGGACGGAGCTGGCCCATGACGATCTTGCGGTCCTCGGCCTTGGTCAGCGCGCGCATGATCGGCGGCTGAATGACCGGAACGAGCGCCATGTAGGAGTACGCGGCAATCGCGATCGGTCCCAGGAGGCCCGGAGCGAGCTTGGTGGTGACGTAGATGGCGGTGGGGCCGTCCGCGCCGCCGATGATGCCGATGGCGCCAGCCTCAGCCGGGGAGAAGCCCAGCAGCAGCGCAACCAGGAACGCAGCGAAGATGCCCAGCTGCGCGGCAGCGCCCAGCAGCAGGGAGATCGGGTTCGCGATCAGCGGAGCAAAGTCGGTCATCGCGCCGACGCCCATGAAGATCAGCGGCGGGAAGATGCCCAGCTTAACGCCCTGATAGAGGTAGTACAACAGGCCGCCGTTCTGCTTGACGTACTGATAACCAACGAGCGTCTCGCCGTTGTAGATCGGCACGCCGGCCTTGCCATGGTACACCGGATTGGAGATGATCTCGTAGATCGGCTCGTCCATGATACCCGCCAGCGGCAGGTTGGTCAGCAGCATACCGAAGGCGATCGGCATGAGCAGCAGCGGCTCGAACTGCTTGACAATGGCCAGATACAGCAGTACAAAGGAGATCAGGATCATGACCAGCGCCTTCCAGTTGCCGGTCAGGATGTTGTAGATACCGGAATCCTTCACCAGGCCCATAACGGTGCCGCCGATGGTGAAGTCGTCGATCGCCTGCTCGAGGGAACCGATGGCGCCCTCGGCCGCTTCGTCAACATAGACGGGGATCAGTTCCTGCGGATCGCTGACCAGCGTGGCAAACGCGCGGGTCTCGGCGGCCTCAGCCGCCGGCTGAACCGCCTCCTCGGCACAGGCGGGCATCACTGCGAGCATGCAGCAGAGCGCCAGACCGAGCAGTACACTCAGAATCTTTTTCACAGCGTATAACCCCTTTGTGAATTACTCGATCACGACGAGCGCGTCGCCGGTGTTGACAGTGGAACCCTTGGTGCACACGACCTGAGCAACCTTGCCGTCGCGCGGAGCCATGATCTCGTTCTCCATCTTCATGGCCTCCAGAATCACGAGCACGTCGCCCTTCTTGACGGCCTGGCCGGCAGCAACCTTCACGTCGAGGATGTTGCCCGGCATCGGCGCGTTGATCTTCTCGCCGCCGGCGACAGGCGCGGCAGCCGGAGCCGGAGCAGCGGCCGGGGCCGGAGCGGCAACCGGAGCCGGAGCGGCAACCGGAGCCGGAGCGGCAACCGGGGCCGGGGCCGGAGCAGCGACCGGAGCCGGAGCAGCGACCGGAACCGGAGCGGCGACCGGAGCGACGACAGCGCCAGCGGCGACTTCTTCAACAGCAACCTGATACTGAGTACCGTTCACGGTGATGACAAAATTACGCATAATGGATTTCCTCCTAAAACTTCTCTTTTATGTCGTGTTTGTTTGATTGTATCTTGCTTAATTGAAGCAGCCGCAGCTTACATTCTGCTGTAGACCTGCTCTTCGCGGCCGGCGCGGTTCCACGCGGGCGCGTTGCTCACGCGGCGGATGGAGCGAACCACGAAGGTGCTCTTCGCCTTCTCCGGGTTCTGCTTCACTTCATCCTCAATGACAGTCATGATGGCGGCGGAGATCGCGGCCACAACGGCGTCGTCGTTCACGTTCGCAGTCTGGATGATGATGGACGGCGCGGCGGCGGCAGCGGGAGCCTTGCCCGCGCCCTTGAGCGCGGCGATCGGGCTGCCGGCGTTCTTGATGCGATCAAGCACCTTCTCCATGCCCTTGATCATGCCAATCAGGATGACCAGGCCGCAGAAAACGACGCCCATACCGACCAGGGCAACCTGAATACCATAAAACAGAATCGAAAACATGTCTATATCCTCCCGTGATTACAGCGGCATGTTGCCGTGCTTCTTCGGCGGGTTGGAATCGCGCTTGCTGGAGAGGTTCTCAAGGGCGGCGATGACCATCTTGCGGCTGTCCGCCGGATCGATGACGTCGTCGACCAGGCCTTCCGCAGCGGCGACAACGCCGTCGGCAACCTCGGCCTCATACTTGGCGGCCAGTTCCTTGCGCGCGGCAACCGCATCGCCGGTGCTGTTGTTGATCTCGTCCTTGTGCCAGATCGCAATCGCGGCCTCGCCGGTCAGCGGGCTGATGACGGAGCCCGGCCACGCGTAGGTCACGTCGGCGTTGGCACTGCCGCCCATGGCGACGTACGCCGCGCCGATGGCATTGCCGATGACGAGGGTGACCTTCACGGTCGTCGCCTCGCTGTAGGCGTAGACCAGCTTGGAAGCGGCCTTCACCACGCTCATCTGACGCTCGGCGGTCTTGAAGATCTCAAGGCCGGTCGAATCGATCAGGGAGACGACCGGGATGTTGTAGCAATCCGCAAAGCGGACGAAACGGGCGATCTTCTCCATGCGCTTGTCGCAGGTATCGCCCTTGCCGGTGTACACAAACGCCACGGTGCGGCCCGCCATCTTGGCAAACGCGGTCACAGCGCCGGTATAGCCCTTGCCGGCCTCCACCACGGAGCCGGTATCGGCCAGCTTGGTGATGACGTCGATGCCGTCGGCACCGGCAGAAAGACCCTCGACAGCGCGGTTCATATCCTCCTCGACGGAGAAGGGCGCGTCCTCAAGGTTGTTCGCCGGGAGGATGCCCAGCAGGGTCTTCACCTTGCCAAAGGCCTCTTCCTCGGTCTCGCACGCAAAGTGCGCAGCGCCGTTTTCCACGGCGATCTTCGCGCCGCCCAGCTCGGTCGCCTTCTTGACGTCCTTGCCCATGGTCGCAGAGATGACCTGCGGACCGGCCAGCAGCAGCGCGCCTTCCTTGGCCACGACGACCAGATCGGACAGCTCCGCCATCATCGCCGCCGCACCGACGCACGGACCGAGGACCATGGTGATCATCGGCACAACGCCGCTCAGACGGGCCATGTGCGCAAAGATATCGGTATACGCCTCAAGCGCAGCAGCGCCCTCGCCCACGCGCGCGCCGTTGCTGTCGCACATGAGGACAACCGGGGTGCCGGTCTTGCGGGCCAGGTCGAGGATCTTGACGATCTTCTTCGCCTGCTTCGCGCCGACGGCGCCGTTCATCACGGTAAAGTCCTGCGCAGCAACGTAAACCGGACGGCCCTCGACGGTGCCGCTGCCGGTCACGACGCCGGCGTCGCTCAGGAGCATGCTCTGCTCCAGGAAGCTGCCTTCGTCCAGCAGCAGCAGGACGCGCTCGCGCGCGGTCAGCTTGCCGCTCTTTTTCTGTTGCTCAACGCCAGCGGCATTCTCAAGAATGGCCTGCTTGCGCGTGAGCACCTGATTGAGATCCTGAAGGGTGCTCATTCCACTATCGCCTCCGTAATCATATGGATTCTGTATTCCGCCCGCACAACACATGATATTGTGTATAAACGGAACGTCAGATGCAATTTATCCCGTTTTCCTAGATTCAACGGAATTCGTCCTATTCCTGCAACTTTTTTCAAAATTCGAAAAAAAGTGAAAAACTTAACAGATAATTCTGTCAGGTTTTGTTTTGATTGATTGACTCATTTATTTTTCTGAATGAGGATGAGCTGCGGCGTGCCCTGCGCCGCGTTGAGAAAGCCGTGGTGAAGCACGTTGTATTCCCGCACGGGCAGCGCGGACGCCATCTCAAGCAGCGCGCTGAGCTCGCGCGTCCCCTCCTCGTGTCCGGGGTAGATGCACACCGTCACGACGCCGCCAGGCGCGATCAATTCAAGCGCGGCGCGCACAGCGCAGAGCGTCGTCTCCGTCTTCGTCGTCACCGCGTGCTGCGCGCCCGGCAGCCACCCGAGGTTGAACATCACCGCGCTGACCCCGCCGGGCACATGCTGCGCCATGGTCTCATGCCCGGCGAGGATCAGCGTCGCGCGCTGCGCGTATCCCGCCTCCTGCATGCGCCCGCGCGTGCGCTCCACAGCCTCCGCCTGCACGTCAAAGGCATACACATGGCCCTCTTCGCCCACCAGCTCCGCCAGAAACAGCGTGTCCTTGCCGTTGCCCATCGTCGCATCCACGACGCTGTCGCCCGGCATGACGCACCGCCTCATGTAATCTGCCGCCAGATGCCGCGCATTGCGCAGCACAAAGCGTCCGTTTTCCGCGTCCACCCTCACCACACACCTTCCTCTCTGTCGCTCCTGTAAAACAGCTGCCAGTACGTGACGACGCTCTCCTTCACGCCGATTTCAAGCACAGCCTCTTCCCTGCTCTGCGTCAGGCAGGCATAGCGGAGCGTCACCTCGCCCATGCCGGAAGCCTTCAGCTCGCCGCAGGGCGCTTCTCCCATCGCTTCACCCTCCAGATACAGCACGCCGCCCAGCGAGGAGACGTCCTGATCGCATCTGAACAGCGCCGCCGCCTCCTGCACCGTCATGCCGACCGTCAGTCCGCGCGGCCCTTCCAGCCTGCCGTCCGTCACGCTCACGCCGCGCACGATCTCCCTGCCCGTGCGCTCCTCCAGGTTGAGCGTCACCGCCGCGCCGCCGTAGAGCAAAATGCGCCCGCCGCCCGCCGGCAGCGTCTGGATATCGTCCGGCTCGCCCATGCGCAGCACCAGATCGGCCACCTCCGCGCCCAGCGCGGCAATCCCCATGACCGTCAGATCCTGTGCGGCAAGCATCGTCTGCCCGTTCCGCGCGGCAAGCACCTCCCCGTGCTGGCGCGAGGCGATCTCCCGGGCCGTGTTGATCGCCTCCTGCGCCTGCGCCTGCGTCGACGGCGCGGCCTTGACGCGGATGGCGCTGATGCGCTCCGCCTCCAGTACGTAGGTCAGCGTGTATTCGGTCATCTCTGCGCCGCTGCCCGCGTAGGCAATGTACTCCACGCCGTACACGCCGCCCTCATCGACATATGCCCAGCTCCAGCCGTTTTGGGCGTCAGGCATATCCAGCACATACAGCTGCGTGCTGCTTAATGGCGCCTGCCGTCCGTCCATCGCGGCCGCAAGACCCATGCCCACGCGCACGCCGCGCCAGTCCGTCACCTCGGGCGTGCGCACATCGACGCAGAGAATATGGCGCCCGTCCGTCACGGCGGCGCTCTGCGCCGTCACCGTGCCGAACGCGTATTCAAGCAGGTATTCCCCCGCGCGGGCAGGGTCGGCCGTGGCCTGCGGATCGTTGAGCGGTTCCATGCCCGCCAGCGCTTGCGCGAACTGCTCAAGCCACGCCTGCGCTCTGTGCCCCTCATCGGCACAGGCGCCGGCAGACGCGCACAGCAGCGCAGCAGCCAGCAGCGCAATGCGCAGCCAGCACAGGAACGGAGAATGTGTTTTTCTTTTCATCGGATATGCACCCTTGCTTTTTTTGTAAATCATGGTATGATATGTCATGGTATCGCCAAAAAGGCATCATTTCGGTCAAACCCGCTTGATGTATTATAGCAGAGTTTGATACCGCTTGAAAGGAGTAATTTCCGTGTCTGAGGAAATCAAGGCAGGATGTGCACCCAGCGAGTGCGGCACGAAGCCCGCATGCGCCGGCTGCAGTCACAACCATAACAACCAGGCCGCCGAAGCCCCGGCAGAAAGGCCGCAGCCGAAGGTCCGCAAGGTCATCGGCGTGGTCAGCGGCAAGGGCGGCGTCGGCAAGTCCACCGTCTCCGGTACGCTGGCCGTCATGCTCAGGCGCATGGGCTACCGCGTAGGCGTGCTGGACGCCGACATCACCGGCCCGTCCGTGCCCAAGATGTTCGGCGTGCACGAGAAGGCCATGGGCGACGGCGAGTACATCTACCCCGCCGAAACCGCCACCGGCATTGAGGTGATGAGCATCAACCTGCTGCTGGAAAACGACGACACCCCCGTCGTCTGGCGCGGCCCGGTCATCGCGGGCGCGGTCAAGCAGTTCTGGGAGGAAGTCGCCTGGGGCGAGCTTGACGTGATGGTGATTGATATGCCTCCGGGAACCGGCGACGTGCCGCTGACGGTCTTCCAGAGCATTCCGGTCGACGGCGTCGTCGTCGTCACCACGCCGCAGGACCTGGTGAGCATGATCGTGCGCAAGGCCGTCAACATGGCCGGCATGATGAACATCCCGGTGCTCGGCCTGGTGGAAAACATGTCCTACGCCGTCTGCCCCGACTGCGGCAAGAAGCTGGAGATCTTCGGCAAGTCCCGCATCGCGCAGGAGGCCGCCGAGCTCAGCCTGCCCGTGCTCGCGCAGCTGCCCTTTGATCCGATGACCGCGTCCCTGTGCGACAGGGGCATGATCGAGACGGCGGAAAGCCCGCTGATGGCGGATGCTGCCGCAGCGCTCGTCGGTCAGGTCGGTCTCTGATTCTTTCTTATTTTGCCATACAGACCATCGGTCTGTATGGCGTTTTTTATGTCCGCAGCAGCCGGGCGAGACTGAGAGAGGCAGCGGACGCATATGCAGATTCATGTATTTATGCTTCGTTCTTTTGCCAACAGATAAAGGCGATACCCTTGTCATCGGGTATCGCCTTTTTCAGACCTTCCGTCTGTTTGTCAGTTGTACTCCGTGAATCCCACGTCGATATTGCGCAGCGTCTGTCCGGAGCTGATCCGGATGAGATCGCTCATGCCGGTCTGCGGATCGATATCGCTGTCGATCTCGCCCAGCGGCTCGCCGAAGCGGTACGTGAGCGTACGGTCGCCCTGCGCGTCCACAGCCAACACATACGTGCCCGGGCGCAGCAGCTCGAAGCTGTAATAGCCGTACCGGTCGCTCCTCGTCTGCGCCGCTTCCTGCAGGCTTCCGTCCGCCATCACGCGGTACAGCGTCAGACTGACGTCCGGAATCAGCGGCTCACGGTAGTCCTGCAGGCCGTTTCCGTCCTGATCCAGCCATACCGTATCGCCAAGACCGCCCGGCAGGATGCCGCCCACGTTCACGTCGCTGCGCTGCATGCCCTGCACCAGCATCATCAGGCCGGTGCTGCCCGCGCTGCCCGGCACAACCGGGACGGACGAGCCATTCACCGCGGCGGACTGCTCCGTCAGAAGCATCCCCTCCGGCAGCGTGAAGCGTACGGAATATGCGCCGCTGCGCAGTCGTCTGAACGCATAGCGGCCCTCGCCGTTCACCGTCGTCCTGGCCAGAACGCTTCCGTTTCCGTCAAGCAGCTCTGCCGTCACGCCGTGCATCGGCTCCTCGCCCGCATCCCTTGCGCCGCTGACGTCGGCATCCACCCACGCAAAGCCAGAAATCTCCGCCGCGCGGACGACCGCCACGGCCTCCATCTCCATCTGCTGGCCGGCAGCCAGCACGCATTCCCCGCTCTCGCCCTCCTGCGCGTCCTCGCCGGAAAGCCTGAGTGCAGTTTGCTGCGCAAAGAGCGCGCCGTCGCCAAGGCCATAGCGCACGCGGTACACGCCCGGGCGCAGCAGGTCAAAGGCATAGCTGCCGTCCTCGGCCGTGCGCGTGGCCGCCACGACGGTGCCGCCCTGCATGACCGTCACCGCTGCGCCTGCATAGCCGCTTTCCGTCTCGCCGCACAGGCCGTCCTCGTTTTCATCGACGATCACCCGTCCGCTCAGCCGCGCCGGGGTGATTGCGCCGACGATCAGGCCGCTTCGATCCTGGCCCATCTCAAGGGTAAACGCATCCGTCGAGGCGACGCCGGTGTCCACGTCTGCAATCGCGCCCGCGCCGCTGCGCGTAAAGATCATGCCATCGGGCAGCGTCACGCGGACGGCATATTCGCCCTGGCGGACAAAGCCGATCGCATAGCGTCCCTCTTCGTCGGTCGTCGTCTGCGCGGCGGTCTTTCCGTCGCGCGCGCTTACCAGCTCCACAATCGCGCCGCTCACGCCGCGCTCGTCCTCGTTCCTGCGTCCGTCGTATACATCGTCGCTGAACACCTCGCCGCTAACCGTGCCCACGCCCACAAGGCCGACGTCCATGTAGAGCATATCTGTGCCGGAGACCACGTCAAAGGCGTCGGTCGATGCGGTCAGGCTGTTTTCCATCGGAACGAAGCTCACGCGCCTTGTTCCGCCGGCCTTCCTTGCAAAGGCATAGCCCGGCTCCGTCTCAAATGTGATCCTCGCCTTACCGGGCATCACGCCCTCAAAGGCATACGCGCCGGACGCGTCGGAAACCGTTTCAAACGTCTTTCCGGCGTCCGCGCCGCTGAGCATCTCAAGCCTTGCGGCGACGCCCGGCATCATCCGGTCATCCGTCTGCCGCCTGCCGTCGTCGTCCTGGTCGTACCAGACATAGCCGCCCACGCGCGCAGGCGTCAGCGCGCCGATGCGCAGATCCGCAATCGAGCCGCCCATAGCCAGCTCGCCAAGGTCGATCATCACGCTGCTGCCATCGCCGATGGAAGCGAGCGAATCGCCGCCCTCCGCCGTAAAGACATAGCCCTCCGGCAGCGTAACCTGAAGCATGTATTCGCCCGGCATCAGCGCGTCAAAGGCAAATCCGCCGCTGCGGATGGTCGTCGTTTCGGCAATCACGCTGCCTCTGCCGTCGCAAAGAGCGACTGCAGCGCCGCGCAGGCCTTCCTCGCCCGTCCGCATGAATCCATCGTAATCGGTATCCAGCCAGACGCTGCCGCTGACGCTGCCCTGCGTGAGCACGCCGAAGCCGATGTTTTCCACCTTCACGCCGCCCAGCACGGTGAACGCGCCGGTATACGCGCGGCCGCTGCGCATCTCCTGAATCGGCAGCGCACTTCCGGCCAGCGCGCCGGAGAACACGTGCGCCTGCGGCGCTTCCGCGCGCAGCACATACGTGCCCGGGCGCAGGCGGTCCAGAACAAACCTGCCCTGCGCGTCCGTCTTGACGGTGGTGATGATCGTCCTTCCGGCGCTGTTCATCAGGCTGACCGCCACATCCGCAACGCCTTCTTCATCCTCACCAATCACACCGTCGGCGTCCCTGTCAAGGAAGATCACGCCGCTCATCGTGCTCAGCCGCACGACGCCCGCATCCGCAGCGTCCGCCGCGGAGCCTCCCGTCACGGAGATCAGGCGCGTCGTGGATACCGGCTCGTCGCTCTCCTGCACGCCGCCGCGCGCAGCCGTGCGCTCGGTGCCGGAGAAGCCGCAGCCGTCCTCCGCCGTGAAGCGGACGCGGTAGCGCCCGGGCGCAAGGCCCTCAAACGCATAGCTTCCGTCCACTACGGTTCTCGTCTCGGCCAGCGTTTCGCCTCCGGCGGAGAGCAGCTCCACCTTCGCCCCTTCGCAGACGGCTTCCTCGTCGTCCGCCTGCGCGTCCGCGTCGTCATCATAATACACCACGCCGGAAATCGAGCCGGAGAGCATCGCGCCGATGTACAGATTCAGTCCGCTCTGGCCCATGCTCAGGGAGAACGGCAGGCTTCTGCCCGTGCTCTCCGCGCTCTGGGGCACTTCCGAGACGGGATAGGTCGTCGACGCAGGATCGACCTGCTTCGTCGCGCGCCACTGGCCCGGCATCTCATAGGCGATCACATATTCGCCCGGGCTGATCCCTGCGAATACGACAGCGCCCTCTTCGTTGGTTCTGTAGGTGATTTCCTCCGCGTCCTCGCCGTTTTCAAGGCGGATCAGCGAGATATTCACGTCCTCGAGCATCTCTTCATAGACGCCCTTCTGGCCGTCATACTGCGTATCCCTGAATACGAACACGGACATCTGCGCCGGAATCGTCACGCCGGCGTCCACGTTCTCCATCCGCTGTCCCGGAAGCAGCGTGAAGGGTCTGGTGCTTCCGCTCTGGGATACCGCGCCATAGACCTGCGAATCCCTGCCGTAGCGGGTAAACGCCCACTGTCCGTCCAGCTCAAAGAGCACGCTGTACTCGCCCGTGAGCAGCCCCTCAAACGCATACGCGCCGCCGACGTCCGTCACGGTCTGCGCGATCTGCTCGGTATGGCCGTCCGCCGCACGCAGCAGCACCACGCGCACGCCCTCCAGCGCCTTTGCGCCCTCGCTAAGCGCGCCGTCTCCGTCGTCGTCGATGCGTACAGCGCCGCTGACGGTCGCTTCCTTCGCCAGCAGCAGCGCGCCAAATTCGACCGTGTCGCCCGGGGCCAGCGTCATCCGCCTGTCAATCCGGCCGCCCTTCGCCTCCGCGCACAGGTAATGCTCCGGAAGCTGAATGGATACCTCATAATCGCCCGGCAGAATGCGGCTGAAGGCAAACGCGCCCATGCCGTCCGTCACGCTGACGTACGGCTCATCGTCCTCAGAGGCGTCCGCCGCACGCAACTCCACGCTCAGCCCGGCAAAGCCGGTCTGTCCGTCCTCGGCCGTCTGCTCCCATATGCTGCCCTGCAGCGCGGAAGCATAGATACAGCCTGCATTCATGACGTAATCCGTGTGGTCGCCGTCGATCACGATCGTGCTGCTCCTGCCGTAGCGGGAATCCTTCACGCCGCTGATCACATGCTCGCTGTAGAGGGAGCCGCTGGAGAAGACCACACGCTCCCCTGCGTCAAACTCAACCGTATATTCGCCGCCGGAAACCGCCCTGAATGCATAGCTGCCGTCCGTGCCCGTGCGGCAGGCGTCCACCACGTCGCCGCTGCTGGCGATCAGAGACACGTTCAGGCCCGCATAACGGCCCGTTTCTTCTGCATCCAGCACGCCGTCCGCGTCCTCGTCAAAGAACGCGACGCCGCTGATGTATCCGTCCCGGCCCTCGCAGACCGTCGTGAACACGCCGTCCGCCTGCATCACAAACGGAGTCGTCTTCTCCTGACTGCGCTTAAGCACGATCATCTCAGACGAGGCGGACGTCCTGTAGGCAAAGCTGCCGTGCACGGAGGCCTGCGCGCGCATGTTCACGTCGCCCTCGGCGCTCGCCTGCACGCTCAGCGTGATCTGGCCCGGCGTAAAGCCGCCGGATACGGCCTCCTCGCCCGTTTCCGCATTCAGGTAGGTGATGCGCACAGCGCTGATATCGTCCTTAACATCGGCAAGGCTCACGGCGGTCGGCCCCATGAGCACGTCCGTCATCCTCGCGTCGGAGGGCTGCCAGCCGCCGCCCCGCAGGCAGTATTCCACCCGGGCGGCATACGGCGTGCCCGCCGGATCGCCCGTACCGGAGAGGACGACGCTCAGGATGTTCGTCCGCTCCTCGCCCTGCGCATGGACGCCGATCTCGGCCGTCGCACGCAGCAGGGTTTCGCCCGCGGAAAGCGCGCCGGTATCCGCCGTTACCAGCGTCATGCCCTGCTCGCGCGCCGCATAAATATCGCCGATCAGATCAAGCTCCGGCCCGTCGGGCACGGGAACGGCCGCCATCTTCGCCTGCGTGACCATGCCGCCGCGCGTGAGATACGGCTCAATGACGACGTCCACGGCAGGCTGCAGCGCGTAGCCCGGCGCAGCCTCAACCTGCTCAAGCACATACCGGCCCACGGGGATGGCCATCGCATTGCGGTAGGCCGTATCGCCCATCACAAAGGAGAGCGTCTCTTCTCCCGTGCGCGCATCCCTGAGCGCAAAGCTGCCGCCCTCAAGGTGCAGCCCCGTCCGCGCGTCAAGCTGCTCAAGCTCAAAGAAGCCCCTGTCGCTGGAGACCGCGCACTCAAGCGTCTGATCCTCGCCCGCGCGCAGCACGACCTCGTAGAACGCCGCGTCCTCGCCGAAGCCCTGCGCCTTGCTCATCTCGTGCAGGTAATACGTCGTACCGTCCACAGCCGCCGGAAGCTTCAGGCTTCCCGCCCTGCCGGACGCCATCTGCTCCGGCGTCACATTGGCCCACACCGTCAGCTGAGCGGAGGCGGAGGGATACGGCTTCATGCCGCCGTCTTCCATCGTGTACACGCCATATTCGCCCGCAAGCGGCACGACATAGGTATTGAGCGCATCGTCAAACGTCAGGCCCGTCTTGCTCACGCTGAGCACCGCATATTCCTCCAGCGGCACGTCGACGGCAGCAATCTCGCCGCCCTCCACGTTCACCATGCGCTCATCGGCAAGCGTGAAGCCCTCCGGAATCTGCGTCTGCCTGAGGATATAGGTACCGGAAACAAGGCCGCCCGCGTAGTACGCGCCGTCCTGGTTCGTCAATTCATGCGCTTTGCCGCGCGCATCAAGCAGCACGAAGCGCACCTGCGCCAGCTGCTCGTCGCTCAGGCTGCCGCCGGTCAGCCTCACCTTCACGCCGCCCAGCGCGTCCATGAACGTCAGTTCGCCGGAAACGCTCTGCGTGTTCTCCACCGTGAAGCGAAGCGCCGCGGGCGCGCGCACGCCGCTTTCCAGCTTCCTGTCGTCCGCCTTGGCGACATATTCGCCGGGCGCAAGGCGGATGGAGGCCATGCCGTCCGCGCCGGAAACCAGATCGCTGCCGATGCTGCGCATCTGCCTGCCGTCCTCTTCAAGGCGGTAAAGCTCCACCTTCACGCCGCTCATCGCGCTGACGCTGCGCCTGCCGAATACGTCAAGGCTCTGCATGTTCACCTCGAGGGTGACCATGCCATGCGTCGGATGCGCCATCTGCACGGCGGCCGCCTCGCCGGCCATGACGACGGCGGTCTGCGTCGGCGCAGCGTCATGCCCCTGCGGAGAGACCCTGGTTTCTATCGTCACCTCGCCCGGAGCCAGCAGCGCGGATACGGCCATGCCGTCCCCGTCGCACTCGGCTTCGCTGCGCTTTCCGCTGCCGTCCGTGATCGTATAGCGCGCACCGGGCGCCGGTTCGCCGTTTTCATCCACGGACGCAATGCGGATTCTGGCCTGGCTGGACGGGAACACGACGGCCTCCTCATAGGAGGGAAGCGTGAACGGCGCGGAAACAGGCTGGACGCCCAGCTTCTCCGCCCGGCGCTCATCCATGCGCAGCGCATACGTGCCGCTGAGCGCCTCCACTTCCGTTTCACCGTCCTTCGCCTGCAGCGACGAGACGACCTCGCCCTGAACATCCAGCAGCTTAAGGTCAAGGGATGCATCGATGTGTGTTTCGCTCTTTTCGCCCTGGTCGTCGATCGTCTGCGCCATCAGCGCAAACGTCTGTCTCTCGCGGGTCAGCAGGTCAATTTCAATCTGTGCCGTCTGTCCGGCCTGCACGGCAATGGCGAGCGACAGCGGATCGCCGCTCTGCTGTGCGCAGACGGCCTCGCCGGTCTGCATGCCCTGCGGCACGATCAGCTCTTCAATATAGTATTCGCCCCCGTCAAGCGGATCGCTGACCGCCATGCCCTCGGCATCCAGCGGATAGGGACCGTACTTTTTGTTCTTTTCGCCGCCGCGCAGCGTCACGCTGCCGCCGGTGATCGCCCTTTCGCTCTGCGCAAGCACCACGATGCGGCCCGTCGTCTGCCTTGCAGACAGCTCGATCATCGTCGTGGAGCCGCTGGATACGATCATCTGGCCGTACTCAAGCGGCATCTCCAGCGCTTCCTTCCCCTCATAGCTAAGGCGCACATCGTAGGTTCCCTCCATCAGGGAAGCATGCGCCCTGCCCTCCGCGTCCGTTCGGATGGTCAGGGGCGCGTCAAGCAGCGCGCCGCTGATCTCCATGGACACGTCTTCAAGCGGCAGCTTTCTGAACTGCGCGTTGTCGTCAATCACCTCAAGCGTCATCAGCAGCTGCACGGAGCCCGCCGCCGGATGCTCAAAATGCACATGCATGCGGCTGGCCATTTCAGAGGAAATCTCCGCCGCCGTCTGCGCAGCGCCGTTGACCAGAATGCTCTGCGCGGCAAACACGCCCTCGGGCAGATCGGTCTGCTCAAGGGTATAACGCTGCGCCTTTTCGCACAGAAGGACGGCTCTTCCCGCTTCGTCGGTGACCAGCGTCTGCACACTGCCGTCCTCGCCCGCCGCGCGTATGCGCACGCCTTCAATGGGCGTCTGAAGCGAATCGGCAGCCGTCACGACGATCTGTCCGGCCATCGCATTGGAGACGACAATCTCTCCCCCGTCAACCGGAATCAGCGTTTCACTGTCAAACAGGTAGCCCTGCGGCGCGCTCTCCTGGCGCAGATAATACTCCGCGCCCTGCGGCAGGGTGAACCTCGTCTCCCCTTCGCCCGTGCGGATGCGCATCTGCTCGCTGGGGTAGAGCGGATTGGCCCACGGACGCACCTCGCCGCTGCCGGAGATGACATACACGCCGAATTCCGCTCCTGCAAGCGCCTCAACCTTCACCGGGCCGTCGCTTTCGCTTTCAAGCGCTGCGCCCTCCACGCGCAGGCTGATTTCGCCCGCAGCGCTTGAAACCTGCATCGCAGGCACATAGATATAATCGCCGATGCGCCTTTCCTCCGCGCAGGCCGTCAGGCCGTTCATCAGCATCACACAGGCGCAGAGCATCGCGCCGCCGATTTTCATTCGTCTGTTCACAGTCATTCCTCCGCCAAGCAAGTCACGCTGTATAGAAAGCAGAAAACGCTTTTTCTGCCTGTATCGCCAAAACTGCACAGGATTCCAATCTAATCAATTTTAATGCATATGAACGTACTTGTCAAGAAAAGCGATTTGTGTTATTCTTCAAAGGAATTCACGCAATGAATTCATAAAAGAAATGAACGGAATCCACGCAAAGGCATTCGCGTAAGGTATGCGCGCAATGCATAATCCGCAGGCGTTTCCCTGCGGATCGACGCGTTGCCCATGCCCTGTATGGAGGCAAAACATGCAGAAAACACATTCAGAAACATTCATTGTCCGGGGCACAGATTGCGATCTGTACCGCCGGATGCGTCTTGACAGGCTCTTTATCGCCATGCAGGAGGGTGGCGAGCAGCATGCGCAGGCGCTAGGCTTTGGCTACGACGCCATGATGGCCCGCGGGCTGTTTTTCGTGCTCTCGCGCATTCACGTCAGCATTGCGCGCATGCCGCGCTCCGGCGAGACCGTGGTGCACACCACCTGGCCCGGCGTCTGCAACCGCTTCTTCTGTCCGCGCTATCACACGTTCTCCCTTGAGGACGGCACGCCGCTGGCCAGCGTCGGCGCGCTCTGGGTAATTCTGGATACCGAAAACCGCAAAATCGTCAGCCCGGCTTCCGCCTCGCTCCCCTTCCCGGATAACAGCGATATCCCCACCCCCGTGTCGCTGCCCATGCGCGCGCCCGCTCCGGCCTCCGGCGGCGAATCATTCCTGCGTACGCCCGTGTTCAGCGAGTTTGACGTCAACGGCCATGTCAACAACACCAAATACATCGCCTGGCTCTGCGACGCGCTGGGCAGGCAGGCGCTTGACGGGCAGTTCATCTGCGACCTGACCGCCAGCTATGAAAAGGAAATCCGCAGCGAAGCGCCCAGAACGCTCACGCTCTCCTGCGACGGATCGCGCTTCTCCTTCCTCGTCGCCGGGGAGGACTGCGCAAAGAACTTCACGGCCTCGGGCACGCTGCAGAAGGAGGTTGTCTGCCATGAATGAAACGCTTCGCGCCATGCGCGACCGCGCGCTGCGCGAGCCGGATTTCCGCGCGCAGCTGCTTGCCACCCGCAGCGCGGCGGATCCGCTCCTGGCGCTGTGCGCCCTTGCTCAGGCAAACGGCTACCCGCTTTCCCTGGGCGATATCATCTCAGACGGCGAGGAATTCTGCTGCAATCAGATGAAATCCACCAACGGCGGCAATCCCATGCCCTACGACTGCTTCGGCTTTGACGACGCATACGAGATGTTCTTCGTCTCCATCGCGTGATTCTGAACACCGCAAAAACGCATCCGGTTTTCGTGACCGGATGCGTTTTTCGTATCAATTTCTGCTCGGCGCTTCGCACTTCTCGCACGGCTCAAGCCTCGTGTATGGGCTCTTGTTGATGTCCTTATACGTGAAGCTGCCCGAAAGCGGCAGGTATTTTTCGCTCACGGACGGACAGTTCTGACTCGCATGGTACTTCCTGCCGCCGTCCTTGTTGTAGTAGAGCTTGGTTTTCGGGCCCGGCGTCGGCGTGGGCGTGGGTTCCGGGCTGGGCGTAGGCGTCAGGTTCGGGTCGGGCGTCGGCGTGGCCGCGACGACCAGGATGCCGCTGGAGAGCGAATTGGGATCGACATACCACCCATTGCCCTCAAAGAGCACGACCACGTCATACTGATATGTGCGCATCTCACCGCTGTACTTGACGTCCGCTTCCACCGTGATGGTGCGCGCCGTGCTCGAATCCGTGCCGGTCGGCGCGCTCATCTGCCGCCAGTCCTCCAGCGGACGCTGACCAAATTTCCAGTACAGCTGCTGGGAAGCAGAATCGCCCTCCAGCCTTTCTCTCCACGTCGGCGGCGTGTAATTCACCATATCGGCCACGACGCGCTTGCGCCACTTCTCCATGAAGTTTTCAAGCGCAACCTCCGCCTTCGACTTCTCGGTGGAGACGTAGTCCGTCGCACCCGTGTCCGTCAGGCCCAGATCCAGGCCGGATTCGTCCACGCTGCCGCCAAAAAGGCCGACCTCCTGCACGCCCACAAAGCTGCTCAGCGGATCCTCCGCGGCATATTCACTCCCGGTGTACATCGTGATCAGCGGCGTGCCCGTCGGCACAGCCGTGACTGCGGCAAAGACGTTCTGCTGCCTGCGGATTTTTGTGCTGCTCTGCGCGCCCAGCGCTGTGACGAGCGTAAAGACCATCAGCAGGCCGTATACCGCCGTCAGGATCATCCGCCCGGGAAACAGAAACGCGCGCATCAGCCACATCAGAATCAGGCAGAGCACCGTCAGAATCATGAAAATCCAGCGGACAGGCTGGAAAAAGACGGCGAGCAGACCCAGAACCGGAAGGAGAATAAAGAACAGCATCAGAAACAGCAGATTCCACTCCTGCTTGGGCCGTTTGGGGCGCGGCTTGCGCCTGAGCGCCTTCGCAGAACCCGCCGGCGCCGCGCTGTAGCCCGATCTGTTTGATCTCATAGTCTATCGCCTCCGCTTCAACTCGTATTCCTTCATACAAAACAGACGAAACAAACGAGGCTTTCCATGCGGATTCTCGCCATTTCGCCAGCAATTTTCTTTTCAAAAACTGATTGAGACATTATAGCACATGTGCGCGAAAAAGAAAAGGGAAACGCGAAAAAAGTCGAGGCAATCCCGTTCGCCAGCGCCGGCGCATAAAAAGACGCGTCCGAAGACGCGTCTCTCGATCAGTGAATCTTCAATTACAGCTGACCCTTCCTGTCCTTGATCGCAGCCTGGGCAGCGCTCAGACGGGCGATCGGCACGCGGAACGGAGAGCAGGAAACGTAGCTCAGGCCGATCTTGTGGCAGAACTCGATGGAGGACGGATCACCACCGTGCTCGCCGCAGATGCCGCAGTGGATGCTCGGACGGACAGCCTTGCCCTTCTCCACGGCCATCTCCATCAGCATGCCCACACCGGTGGTGTCAAGGCGGGCGAACGGATCGGACTCGTAGATCTTGTTGGCGTAATAGCTCGGCAGGAACTTGCCGGCGTCGTCGCGGCTGAAGCCGAAGGTCATCTGGGTCAGGTCGTTGGTGCCGAAGCAGAAGAACTCAGCCTCCTCAGCGATCTGATCCGCCGTCAGGCAGGCGCGCGGGATCTCCATCATGGTGCCCACTTCGTACTTGAGCTCGATGCCGGAGGCGGCAACCAGCTCGTCGGCAACCTTGACGACGATATCCTTGACGAACTTCATCTCCTTGACCTCGCCCGGCAGCGGAATCATGATTTCCGGCACAACCTTCCAGTCGGCGTGGCGGGCCTGCACAGCCAGCGCAGCCTTGATGACCGCACGGGTCTGCATCGCAGCGATTTCCGGATAGGTGACGGTCAGGCGGCAGCCGCGGTGACCCATCATCGGGTTGAACTCATGCAGGTCATTGATGATCTGCCTGATGTAGGCGACGGACTTGCCCTGCGCATCGGCCAGCGCCTTGATGTCGTCCTCTTCGGTCGGCACAAACTCATGCAGCGGCGGATCGAGGAAGCGGACGGTCATCGGATAGCCCTCCAGCGCCTCGAACATGCCCTCAAAGTCGGCCTGCTGCATCGGCTCGATCTTGGCCAGCGCAGCCTCGCGCTCCTCGACGGTCTCCGCGCAGATCATCTGGCGGAACGCGCCGATGCGGTCCGGATCAAAGAACATATGCTCGGTGCGGCACAGGCCGATGCCCTGCGCGCCAAAAGCCCTCGCCTGCTTCGCGTCGGCCGGGGAATCCGCGTTGGTGCGAACGCCCAGGGTCTTATACTTGTCGGCCAGCTCCATGATGCGGCCGAAGTAGCCGGAAGCGACGTTGGCCGGAACGGTCGGGATCAGCTCGCCATAGATGCAGCCGGTGGAGCCGTCCAGGGAGATCAGGTCGTTTTCACGATAGGTCCTGCCGGCGAGGGTGAAGCACTTGTTCTCCTCGTCCATCTTGATCTCGCCGCAGCCGGAGACGCAGCAGGTGCCCATGCCGCGGGCGACGACGGCCGCGTGAGAGGTCTGTCCGCCGCGCACGGTCAGGATGCCCTGCGCATACTTCATGCCCTCGATGTCCTCCGGAGAGGTCTCAAGGCGAACCAGAACGACCTTCTCGCCGTTCTTGCCGCGCTCGGCAGCGTCCTCAGCGGTGAAGACGATCTTGCCGGCGGCAGCGCCCGGGGAAGCGGCGATGCCCTTGCCCACCGGGACGGCCTTCTTCAGCGCAGCCGCGTCAAACTGCGGATGCAGCAGCATGTCAAGGCTCTTGGCGTCGATCTGCATCAGCGCCTCTTCCTCGGTGATCATGCCCTCGTCGATCAGGTCGCAGGCGATCTTGATGGCGGCGGCGGCGGTGCGCTTGCCGTTGCGGGTCTGCAGCATGTAGAGCTTCTTGTCCTCGATGGTGAACTC
>JAFQOY010000131.1 GCA_017412025.1 Clostridia bacterium
CTCCACTACCCAAGATTACAACTTCTTTGCCTGGCATTTTTCCTAAAATATTTACAAGTCTTTGAGCTTCTCCTGCTGTATAAATCCCCGGCCGATTTTGACGTCACCGCTCCGAAGCTCTCCATCGGCTATGTCGATGACCGCTGCGAGGTTTACCTCAACGGCGTGTGCGTCGGCCGCACCGGTATGGACGCCTCCGGCAATCCGACCGGCGAAACGACCTGGGCTGTGTACAGCTGCTTTGATATCGATCCGTCTCTGATCAACGTCGGCGGCGAGAACACCGTGATCGTCCGTGCGTGGAACGATACCCCGTACGGCGCGGGCGGCTGGTATGCCGGCCCGGTCGGCCTCTACAGCGCGGATGGCTTTGCTGCTGCCGGCGGCGGCGGCGGCGACACTGCGCGCTTCTATGAGGAGACTTTCCATTCCGACGCGCTGGGTGCGGACAACGAGTATCTGATCTACCTGCCGAAGGACTATAACAAGAGCGAGTACTACTATCCGACGCTGTACCTGCTCCATCAGTTCAACTCCGATCACACCTCCTACCGCGCCGACAAGATCGACCAGCTCATGGATGAGGCGATTGAGAGCGGCCTGTTCGACGAGATGATCGTCGTCATCCCCAACAGCGATGAGAACAGCTGGTGGAAGGGCAAGTGGGAGAACATGGTTACCCAGGATCTCATCCCGCACATCGAGAAGAACTACCGTGCGATTCCGGACGCCCGTTACCGCATGACCGCCGGCTGCTCCATGGGCGGCCAGGGCGCGTTCTCCGTGGCGCTGTGCAACCCGCAGATGTTCACCGGCTCCGCCGCGTTCTTCGGAGCGTTTGACTACGGCAACGGCATGGGCCGCATCAACCCGGTCACGCTCGCAGGCAATGAGGGCGCTGAGTACATGGATTACTTCTCCATGGCCTTCATCTGCGGCAACCAGGACGACTATAAGTTCGGCCAGGGCAAGATCCAGCTGCATCAGGTTCTGAAGAACCAGGGCGTCGAGCACTACTTCTTCATCGAAAACGGCAAGCATGACAGCAAGTTCTATGTGCCGTATTTCAAGGACACCATCGCCTATGTCCGCGGCAACATGCCCAGAGACAATGCGCTGTCCGCTCCGAAGTACACCGTGACCTGCGACGTCCTTGAGGAGAACACCCTGAGGATCACCGTCACTGCGGATGAGTCGATCAAGGACAGCTTCCTGCAGATTCCGGATTCTTCCTACTCCTCCGGCTACGAGCCGTCCATCACGGTGCCGTTCGTCGTGCGCTTTGACGCTGACGAGTCCAGCAAGGCTGCGTATGAGTACAGGTTCAATGCGACCTTCACCGAGGATTCTCTGACCTGGGAAGAGAACATCGATCTGTCCGAGTATGGCGCCAACGCCAGGGTCAGGAGCATCAAGACGCAGTTCCTCGGCCGCGATACGAGGAATGGCAATGCCAAGCTCGATACCCTTGGCTTCGACGGAAACAACGCGCTCCCGCAGCTCCCGAGCACGGGCGATGAAAGCAACATCTTCTTCGCCGCCGCTGTGCTCATGACGTCCGTCGCCGCTCTGTTTGTTCTGCGCCGCCGCAATGCGTAATGCAGTCGGCTTGACGGGACAGTAAAACCACACACAGCATCAGGCCTCCTGCCGGATTCCGGCGGGAGGCCGTTTTGTATGGGCGCAAAAAAGACCGCTTGAAAAAGCGGCCTGCAGATTCGGAAAGGCGACGGGTCTGTATCGCTTATTTGTTTTCAAGCAATCCTTGTACGGTTTCCAGGATATCTTCCAGGATCGATTCGGATCCATCCTCTTCGCCCTTGAGCAGCTTGAGGACGTTCTTTTTTGTATCAGAATCGGCCTCGCGGTAAAGCTCAAGCAGCTTCTTTTCGGCGGCGGTGACCCGGACGCTGCTCCTGGCAGCGGAAGAGGAAACAGCTTTTTTAGAGGCGGTGCTTTTCTTTGCAGCCGTGCTCTTCCTGGCGGTGCTCTTCTTGTTTGCGGAAGCGTCCTCATCCTTTGCTGCGTTGATGAGCGAGGCCTGCGTAACGCCTGTGGCCTTGGCAATCAGCTTGAGCTGCGCCTGCGTCAGGTCCTTCTGGCCGCGCTCAGCCATGCTGATGTCGGATGCGGAAAGCCCTTTGACCTTGCGGGCAAGCTGTTCCTGCGTCAGATCGGCGCCGGTGCGGGCTTCCTTGATGAGCGTTCCCACTTTCTTTGCTGCCATCGTTGTTCCTCCTTGTGCATGTCCTTTTGTATCTGCTGATATTCTATCATGTCCTGCGCTTTGCCGCAAGCCTTGATGTGCGCGCGGCGCAGCCTTTGCCGGAATATGTTTTTCTGCATCAAGAGCCATGCAGAGGATTGCCGCGCCCGAATGGCTATGATATAATAATTTACAGGTTATTTCATCTGTACGGGAGATAAGACGGCATGAAGGCATTTTTCGTTTATTTCTTTGGCGAGGGCAGCGCGCAGGAGTTTGCGCTCTTTACGCCTGCGCATTTTGCGCCCATTCTGGCGATGCTCGCCGTGATCGCGCTGATTTATCAAAAGCGCGATCAGATCCGCGGCAGCCGGCACGAGGAAACCATCCGCTATGTGCTTGCGTTTGCGCTGATCATTTCGGATATGTCGTATTACTGGCGGCTTACCGGCTCTCCGTGGCTGCATCCGGGCCCGGTGGAGAATCTGCCCATCGGCGTGTGCGGCTGGGCGGTGATCTTCTGCAGCTATATGCTCGTCGGCAGGAAGCAGACGCTGTTTGATATCAGCTATTTCTGGCTGCTGTCGGGTTCGCTCTTCGCACTGCTGACGCCCACGCCGCTGACCTATACCGGCCCGACGCGGTTCCGCTATTACCAGTTCTGGCTGGAGCATACGCTTGGCTACGTCGCCATCTTCTACATGATCTTCGTGCACGGGATGCGGCCTACGGTCATGTCGGCGGTCAAATCCTTCTGCGCGCTGGTCGTGATGGCCGTCATCGCCTATGGCGTCAACCGCATGATTCCCGGCGCAAACTATCTGTACATGGCCCGTCCGGAGGCTGCGCCGTCCGTGCTGGATATTCTGCCGCCGCATTTCGCGCTGCGCCTGATCATCATGATTGCGGTCATCATGCTGATGTATGTGCTGGCGTATCTGCCGTGGTATATGAGGGACAGGCGCGCGGCTTCGGCGAAGAACTGAAGAGAGCGCTGCAGAAAGGGGATGAAGCGCTGTGTTTGCGGGAAAGGTTGCGGTGATTACCGGAGGCGCGCACGGCATCGGACGATGCATCGCGGAGGAATTTGAAAAGCAGCATGCGCATGTCTGTGTGATTGACAAGGCGCCGGGTGCGCATTTTGTCGGGGATATCGCGGATAAAGGCGTGCTTGAGCGGTTTACGGCAGAGGTTGTGGAGCGCTATGGCCGCGTGGACGTGCTGGTCAACAATGCGCTTCCGCTGATGAAGGGGATCGATACGTGCAGCTATGAGGAGTTTGCCTATGCGATGGCGGTCGGCGTGACCGCGCCGTTTTATCTGGCCAAGCTGTTTGCGCCGCATTTTGCGCCGGGCGCTTCGATCATCAATATCTCGTCCTCGCGCGACAGAATGAGCCAGCCGCAGACGGAGAGCTATACGGCGGCCAAGGGTGGCATTGCCGCGCTGACGCATGCGCTGGCGGTGAGCTTTGCGGGCCGGGTGCGCGTCAATTCGATTTCGCCCGGCTGGATCGACACGGCCTATACCCAATATGAAGGGCCGGACGCTGTGCAGCAGCCCGCCGGGCGCGTGGGCAATCCGATGGATATCGCCAACATGGCGCTGTTCCTCTGCTCGGACAAGGCGGGATTCATCACCGGGGAAAACATCTGTATCGACGGCGGGATGACCCGGCAGATGATCTACCACGGGGATTGCGGATGGACGCTTGAAGCATAAGTATACGGCATCAGGAGGATGACAGCATGATTCGGGAACGGCTTGAGCGCGTGCGCGAGCGGATGCGCGCGCATGGCTTTGATCAGATTATCGTCACGCAGCCGCAGGCCATCTATTATCTGACCGGCCTTTGGTGCAATCCGATGGAGCGCCTTGACGCGCTGATTGTCACGCAGGAGCGCTGCAGAATGCTCTGTTACGTGCTTGCGGTGATCGAGCCGGAGGACTGCGAGGTGACGGTCTATGCGGATACGGGCGTGACGGTCGACCGGCTGAGCGGCCTGCTTGAGCGCGGAGAGACGGGCGTGGACGGGTTCCTGGCCAGCCGCTTCCTGCTGCCGCTGATGGACAGGCGGCCCGATCTGCGCCTGCGCGTATCCTCCTGCGTGGAGGAAGCGCGGATGATCAAGACGGAGGAGGAAATCCGTCTGCTGCGCCGGGCGAGCGAGGTGACGGACGCCGTGTTCATGGAGGCGTTCCCGCTGATGCGCGAGGGCATGACGGAGCTGGAGTTCGGCGCGGTGTTTTCGGATCTGTTCCTCGCGCACGGCGCGGGGCGCATCGCAGGCGATCCGATGGTCTCCTTCGCCGCAGGCACGGCAGAGCCCCATCATGATCCGGGTCAGACAGCGCTGCGCCCGGGCGATACGGTCTGGGTGGATATCGGCAAGCGCATCGGCGGATACCACAGCGATATGACGCGCTGCGTGTTCTTCCGCTCGGCGGATGAAGAACAGCGCAGGGTTTATCAGACCGTGCTGGAGGCCAACCTTGCCGGTCTGGCCGCGGTGAGGCCAGGCGCGCTGCTTTCGGATGTGCATGAGGCTGCCTGCCGCGTCATCCGGGAGGCGGGATACGGCGGATTCTATCCGCACCGCACCAGCCATGGCATCGGCATCGACTGCCACGAGGAGCCGTTTGACGTGGTCGGCAAGCGCATTGAGTTGCAGGAGGGCATGTGCTTCTCCGTGGAGCCGGGCGTCTATCTGCCGGGCCGGTTCGGCGTGCGCATCGAAGATCTTGTCGTGGTGACGAAGGACGGATACAGCCTGCTCACGCATGCGCCCAAGGAACTGACGGTGATCTGAGATGAAGGACGAAGAAACACACAGAGCATGGAGGAACAGGCATGCGTCAGTATGTGATTGGAATTGACTTTGGTACGCTTTCCGGCCGCGCGTCTCTGGTTGACACGGCGGACGGGCGGATTCTCGCCTCGGCGGTGCATGATTATCCGCACGGCGTGATGGACGCGGCGCTTCCGGACGGCACGCCGCTGCCGCCGGACTGGGCGCTGCAGCATCCGCAGGACTATATGGATGTGCTTGACCATACGCTGCCCGCAGTGATCCGGGAGAGCGGCGTTTCATCGCAGGAGATCGTCGGCATTGCGCTGGATGTGACGTCCTCGACGGTGATGCCGGTTGACGAAAACGGTGCGCCGCTTTGCCTGCTGGCGCAGTACCGGAGCAGGCCCCATGCCTATGTCAAGCTCTGGAAGCACCATGCCGCGCAGGACAGGGCCAACGAGATGACGCGCATCGCGCAGGAGCGCGGCGAAAGCTGGCTGTCTGCTTACGGCGGAAAGGTCTCAAGCGAATGGTCCCTGCCCAAGCTCTGGCAGGTGCTCTGCGAGGATCCGGAGATCTACGATGCGATGTACGGCTGGGTGGAGGCGGCGGACTGGATCGTCTGGCAGCTGTGCGGCGCATGGGTGCAGAACAGCTGCTCGGCGGGCTATAAAGCGTTTTACAGTAAGCAGGACGGCTATCCGTCAGAGGAATACTTTGCGGCGCTTGACGGTCGGCTTCGCCATGTCGTGCGCGATAAGCTCCATGCGCCGGTTGCGCCGATTTCCTCCTGTGCCGGCGGGCTGACGCAGGCGATGGCGGAGCGGTTTGGCCTCATGCCGGGCATTGCCGTGGCGGTTGGCAATGTGGACGCGCATGCCTGCGTGCTGGCTGCCGGCGTCACAAAGCCCGGTCAGCTTCTGGCGATCATCGGCACGTCAACCTGCCATATGGCGCTGAGCGGAACGAGGCACGACGTGCCGGGTATCTGCGGCATTGTGGAGGATGGCATCCTGCCCGGATGCTGGGGATATGAGTCCGGCCAGAGCTGCGTGGGCGATCATTTTGCCTGGCTGACAGACGGCTTTGCATCTGAGGAGATCTGCAGCGAGGCGGAGAAGCGGGAGATTTCCGTTCATGCGTGCCTCACGGAGCGCGCCGCGCGCCTTGCGCCGGGGGGAAGCGGCCTGCTGGCGCTTGACTGGTGGAACGGAAACCGGAGCATTCTGGCGGATGCGGATCTGACCGGCATGATTCTGGGCATGACGCTCAGGACGCAGCCGGAGGACATATACCGCGCGCTGATCGAGGCGACGGCCTACGGCATGCGGATGATCACGGACAATTACCGCGCGCACGGCGTTGCGATTGAAGAGGTCTATATGCTCGGCGGCATCAGCCAGAAAAATGCGCTGGCGATGCAGATCTATGCCGACGTGCTGAACATGCCGATCCGCGTGGTCGACTGCGCGCAGGGCGGCGCGCTGGGCAGCGCCATCATGGCGGCGGCAGCGGCGCGCGTGTATCCGGGCGTATACGAGGCTGTTGAGGCGATGGCTGCGCCGGTGCTCAGGGAATATGCCCCATGTGCGGCGCATGCGGAGACGTATGAGCGTCTGTATGCGGAATACCGGCTGCTGCACGATTACTTTGGCCGTGGAGAAAACGACGTGATGAAGCGGCTCAAGGAGATAAGGCGCGGCGCACATGGCGCGCGGACAAACGACTGACGAACGGGAGGAACCGGAATGCTCGATTTTTCAAAGGCTTCGCTTGACGTGCTGATTCAAAGGGGCGGACATCCGTGCGCCTGCGGCCGCCATCACGGCGTGGAGATGGATTTTCTTGATATCAGCTGCGGCGCGGTGCGGCGGATTCCTGAGGCGCTGCGTGCGATGGGGGTCAAAAAGCCGTTCGTCATCTGCGACAGGCATACAAAGGCGGCGGCGTGGCCGCATGTGGAGCCGGTGCTCGGCGCGGCGGGTATTGAGTATGCGCTGTGCTGTCTGCCGATGGAGCATGTGGAGCCCAACGAGATGGCGATGGGCTCGATCATCATGGGCTTTGATCCGTCGTGCGACTGCGTGATGGGCGTCGGCTCCGGCGTGATCAACGACTGCAGCAAGGTGCTTGCCCACATGCTCGGCCTGAAGCTGATGATCGTGGGTACCGCGCCGTCGATGGACGGCTACGCGTCCAATTGCTCGGCAATGATCCGCCAGGGCGTCAAGGTGACGATGACCAACGCCGCGCCGGATGCGATCATCTGCGATATCGACATCATCCGTCAGGCGCCGATGCGCATGCTGCGCGCGGGCCTGGGCGACATGCTGGCCAAGTACGTCGCGCTGTGCGAGTGGCGGATTTCCCATCTGGTGACGGGCGAATACTATTGCGAAAATGTGGCCGGCCTGATGCGCGCAACGCTTGAAAAGATCGTGGCGCATGCGCACGGGCTGCAGAGCCGCGATCCGCTCGCCGTGCAGGCGACGGTGGAGGGGCTTGTGCTGTCCGGCATTGCGATGAGCTATGCGGGATTCTCCCGCCCGGCGAGCGGCCTTGAGCATTATTTCAGCCATCTGTGGGAGATGATGGCGCTGGAGCGCGGGCGATCCTTTGAGCTGCACGGCATTCAGGTCGGCGTGGGTACGGTCCGGGCGCTCAGGCTCTACGACGTCATCCGCACGATGCGGCCGGACAGGGAGAAGGCGCAGGCGTTTATGCGCAGTTTCAGCGCGGATAAATGGGAAAGCGAGCTGCGCCGCATTCTGGGCAGCGCGGGCGAGGCGGTTATCGCGCTGGAGCGGGAGAAATTCCACAACAACGACGCGCAGGCTCAGGCGCAGCGGCTTGAACGGATCGTCGGCCGCTGGGACGAGATCCTGAGCATCATCGACGAGGAACTGCCGCAGACGAAGGAGATCGAGGAACTGATGCGCTCCCTCGGCATGGCGATGGAGCCGGAGGATATCGGCTTTGACAGGCAGGACACGGTGGATGCCTTCAGGGCCTCGCGGGATATCCGCAACAAGTACCTGACCAGCTCCATGCTCTGGGATATGGGCGAACTGTACACGCTTGATCTTCCGTAAGCGGGAACAGAAGAGGAAAACACATGCGGCGGCAGGGATGACGCGGAGGAACGGGACGGAAAGAAAACGGGAATATGCGCAGATCTTGACGGGTTTTTGTCTCCTTCGGCGATGAAACCGGTTTACAGATCAGGAAAAAGCGAATATAATGTAAAAACTGATATCATATTGCGGTTGGGTTATATATGCTGTATTCGAGTGTCGTATTTCTGTTTTTCTTTCTGCCCGTCGTTCTCATCGGGCATTCTCTGCTGCCGTTCCGGTTTAAAAACGTCTTTCTGCTGGCGGCGAGCCTGTTTTTTTATGCGTATGGCGACGCGCGCTATCTGCCGCTCTTTCTGGCGCTGACGGCGGTCAATTATCTCTGCGCCCGGGGAATGGACAGATTCACGGGCCGCAAGAGGACGCTGATGATGGCGCTGAGCGTATCGCTCAATGTCGCCGCGCTGGTATATTACAAATACAGCGGTCTGCTGTTTCCGGGTATGGAGAGCATACCGGCGCTGCCGCTGGGCATCAGCTTTTTTATTTTTCAGTCGCTTTCCTATGTGCTGGACGTATACGCCGGGCGGACGAAGAGCGAACCCTCGCCCGTCAATTATACGACGTACATCATGCTCTTTCCCCAGCTGATTGCCGGGCCGATTGTGCGCTACAGCGACGTGGCGCGCGAGCTGCATGAGCGCCGCGTGCGCGCGCAGGATCTGGAGACGGGCATGCTGCAGTTTGTGATCGGCCTTTCCTCCAAGGCGCTTCTGGCCAATCGCATCGGCGTGCTCTACGATCAGCTGATGCAGATCCCGGACCGCGGCGCGCTGGGCAGCCTGCTGGCGCTGGCGGCGTGCGGCTTCCAGTATTATTACGATTTTGCCGGTTATTCGCTCATGGCCATCGGCATCGGGCGCATGATGGGCTTTGCGTTTCCGCATAACTTCAATCATCCGTTTGCAGCGGATTCCATCCGCGATTTCTGGCACAGGTGGCATATCACGCTGAGCCAGTGGCTGAGCACGTACATCTATCTGCCGCTGGGCGGCTCGCGCGTGGGCAAAGCCCGCCTGGCGGTCAATCTGCTCATCACCTGGGGCGTATCCGGCCTCTGGCACGGCGCGGGATGGAATTTCCTGGCCTGGGGTCTGTACTTCGGCGTGCTGATGCTGTTTGAGCGCCTTGTCTACGGCCAGTGGCTTAAAAAGCACCGCATTGCCGCGCATGTGTACGCGATGACGGCGGTTCTGCTCTCTTGGATGCTCTTTTCGCAGGAGAGCCTGCCGGCGCTCTCGGCTTTTGCCGCGCAGCTGATTTCGCCGTCGATCGGCGATAACGTGATGTTTGCGCTTTCCTGCCATGCGTCCGTGTTTGCGCTCGCGCTGCTGTTTGCCGTACCGGCGATTGCCAGGGGGCTGTATGCGCGGCTTTCTGCGCACGGCGCGCTGCGTACGGTGACGATGGCGGCGCTGTTTGTGCTGTGCGTGATGGAACTGCTGGGCTCTGCGTACAATCCGTTTCTGTATTTCAGGTTTTAAGGGGGAGACGATCATGAAGAAAACGCCCCTTTTTGCCTGCATTCTGCTGCTGATGGCGCTTGCGGCGGTTTCCTTTGCCGTCCTGCCGGGCAGAACGTATTCTGCGCTTGAAAACAGGATGCTCGCCGGAGCTCCGGCGTTGTCCTCGCTCTTTGGCAGCGGATTTGACGAGGCCATGGAGGCTTTTGCCAGCGATCATTTTCCGCTGCGCGACCAGCTGGTGTCTGCGAGAACGGCGCTTCTGCGCCTGAGCGGAGCCAGACGAATTGACGATACGCTGCTGGGCAGCGGCGGCTGGCTCTTTGAGATTGTGCCTGAGGGCGTGACGAGAAACGCGGCGCTGTGCATGCAGACGCTGGAGGAGGTCAGCGCTGTGACCGGCCTTCCGCATGATCTGATGCTCATTGAGACGTCGGCTCAGGCTCTCCCGCATCGCCTGCCGCGCCTGGCGCATGTGAGCGATCAGGAAAAGACGATTGACGCGCTCTACGCGATGGCGGAGAGGGTGCGCCCATTGTATACGACGCTGCCGGATCAGCCGGATGGGGAGACGCTCTATTACAGGACGGATCATCACCTGACGGCGGACGGCGCGCAGGTCGTCTACGAGCGCATATGCGGCGCATGGGGCCTTGCGCCGCAGGCGGCGCCGAGGTTTGAAGCAGAGGGATTCCTTGGCAGCTACTATGCCAAGGCGCCCGGCGCGTGGGTCGGAAGCGAAACGATGAGCGTGTCTTTGCCGGAGGGAATCCGCGTGATGATCGACGGCGAGGAAAAGGACGGCCTGATTGACCGGACTGCGCTCGAGGGAAGAAACAAATACGCTGCAGTGCTTGCGCAGACATATGCGCATGTGCAGCTGATCAACGAAAACGCGCAGGGCAGCCTGCTGATCCTGTGCGACTCCTATGCCAATGCGGTTGCGCCGCTGCTGGCGCAGCATTTCGGCCGCGTGGATATGGTGGATCCCCGCTATTTTACCGGCACGCTGTCTGCGCTTTGCGGGGAGGCGGGTACGCAGCGGATACTGACGCTGATGGGCCTGAACATATTCAGCGAAAACCGGGGACTGCTGCTGATGGACGTCGGCGGCGAATGAGAAAGAGGTGCATGTGATGCTGCGAGCTTTGGCGTTTCTCCTGGCGATGCTGACCGTCGCTGCGCCGGTATCCGCGCAGGCGGACGATCCGTGCGCATATGCAAGAAAGAAGCCGTGGGGCTATGCATGCCAGGAGACGGCGAAGAAGCCCGCCGGCGATGCGTTCTTTGAGGATGCGCTGATGATCGGCGATTCGATCTGTGCATCGCTGAACAACTACGACGTGCTGCCGGAATTGTGGATTGAGACGGTGATCGGGCAGTCCGCGCATGCGGTGCATCAGCTGCGCAATCTGCCCTACGGCGGAAAGAAGATCTCGATGCTCGATCTGATCCGCGACGAGCAGCCGGAAAAGCTGCTGATCATGATCGGCAGCAACGGCGTGGATTACAAAAAAGCGGAAGACGCCATTGTCGGTTATCATGAGATGCTTGACAAAGTGCTTGAGGCCGCGCCGGATACGAAGATCTATCTGCTGACGGTAACGCCGGTGCGCTCGCACGCACAGAAGAAGTACCCGAGGCTGGTGCCGGAAAACATCGCCGCATTCAATCAGGCGCTCTATGCGCTGGCGGAATCGCATGGCGTACACTATATCGACGTGACCACGCCCCTGCTTGACGAAGAGGGCGTGTGGATCGACAGAGCGTACGCCGCCGGCGACGGCATCCATATTTCAAAGGAGGGCGCAGAGCGCGCCGCAGAGGCGATCCGCATGCAGGTTTCGCGCTGAAAACGGAAATGAGGGAATGTGAGCATGAAAAAGACGCTTTGTTTTGTGATGCTGTGCGCGCTGCTGCTTGTGATGTGCGGCTGCGCGAAGGAGGAGACGCCGCTGCCTGACTGTCAGGCGCTGGCGGAGAAGATCCTGGCTTCCCAGGCGTTTTCGCCGGAGATGACGGCGCTGAGTGAAAAGAAGATGATCCGCGCGCTGGACCTGGCGCAGGGCGAGTATGAGCAGGCGTATATGATGCTGGACGCCTCGCGCGTGACGGCGGAAGCGATCGTCGTCGTGACCGCTGCGGACAGCAAACAGACCGAAGCCGTGGCGGCGAAGCTTGCGGCATACAGGGACTCCGTATTGGAGCAGTACCGCACGTATCAGGTTGCCGAGGTCCCCAAGCTGGAGGCGGCCGAAGTGATGAAAAACGGCCGCCAGTGCGTGCTGGTGATCGCAGGCGATCAGCAGGCGGCCAGGAGCGCTGCGGATGCGGCATGGGGCAGATAAGACATAAAACAATCCCTGTACAGGATACGCATGCCTGTACAGGGATTCAGACCGTCAACAAAGTATTGTTGACGGTCTGTCGCTGCAAGTCTGCTAACGCATACTTGCAGCGGATAAAACATCATTTTCTTGTACGCTGCGCGTACGGCCAGAAAATGATATAGGAAGCGGCTTGCAGCCGCTC
>JAFQOY010000132.1 GCA_017412025.1 Clostridia bacterium
CCTGTGTAAACCCGAAATCCGGGCAGGCTGCCGCATGGCGGCGGCCTGCCCCTTTTCTTTCGTCATCCAAAGAATCCAATTCTGATTGAAAAACCGTCCGGGCACACTTCCCGGGCGACTGGGAGTGTTTATTGTGGAAAGAAAGAATCATCAGGATTTCCTCACCGCGTTGGTTACCGGCGCGATCGGCATTTACGCCATCGTGGAAAGCCAGAATATCAATAAAGTCTATATGGCGCGCCCGCAGCACGGCGACATGCTCACCTCTCCGGGCCTCACGCCGACCATTCTGGGCGTCGGCATCCTCTTCTGCGCCGTTCTGCTGCTGCTGCGCAGCCTGAAGGGCGTCGGCGTCGCAGCGGTCATGGGCGATACCCTTCAGGCCGCAAAGGCCCTTTGCACCAGCAGCCTGATCCATTTCTCGCTGATCGGCATTGCCTGGATGGCCTTCTACATCTTCTTCCTCATCGAGATGCTTGGCTACGCTCTGTCTTCTCTGATCTTCCTGATCGGCATCATGTCCCTGCTTCAGGCCAGCAACAAGGGCCATATCATCGCGTTGATGGTGGTTTTTGCCGTCGCCGTCTTTGCGTTCGCCGCCCTTGGTTCTGCGATAGCGCTTCTGGTCACCTGTCTGGTCTTCGCGATCGGCACCATCGTCCTGCTCAAGGCCCCCAAGAAGGTCTGGCTTGCCGTCATCGCCCTGGTCACCGTGGTCGCGATCGTGGTGCTCTTCCAGGTCATCTTCCATATCCGTCTCCCGTAAGAAAAGGCAGGTGTAATTCATGCAGGCTTTTGCGTTCCTGGCTGAGGCGCTCGGCATCGTCCTTCAGCCGATGAATCTCTTCGCGCTGTTTATCTCCACGTTCTTCGGTCTGCTGGTGGGCATGCTCCCCGGCCTGACCTCCACCATGGCCGTCGCGCTGCTGACCGGCCTCTCCTTCGGACTGCCCCATCAGACTGCGCTCATCGTCGTCATCTCCGTGTACGTCGGCGCGGTTTCGGGCGGCTGTCAGTCCGCAATCCTTCTGAATATCCCGGGCACCCCGGCCTCCGCCGCCACGGCGCTGGACGGCTACCCGATGGGCCAGCAGGGCAAAGCCGGTCTGGCCATCTTCCTGGCGACGTTCGCCTCCTTCATGGGCACGCTCATCTCTGTGCTGTGTGTGCTGCTGCTCACCCCGTTCCTCACCGATCTGGCGCTTGAGTTCACCAGCCCGGAATTCTTCCTGCTGGCGCTGTTCGGCATCATGATCTGCGGCAGCCTCGCCTCCCAGGGCGACACCCTCAAGGGCTGGATCGCCGGCCTCCTGGGCCTGCTCATCGCGCAGGTCGGCCTTGATACGATGTGGTCCGTGCCGCGCTTCTCCTTCGGCCTCAACAAGCTCATCGGCGGCATCCAGCTGATCCCGATCATGATCGGCCTGTTCGGCTTCCCGCAGATTCTGGGCATGTTCAAGAACGAAGATCACAAGGTGCTGGAGCTGACGAAGTTCAAGCTCAGCGAAGGCTTCTCCATCCTCAAAAAGAACATCCTCAACATCGTCCGCTCCGCCATGATCGGCGTCGGCGTCGGCGTCATTCCGGGCGTCGGCGAGGATACGGGCGGATGGCTGTCCTACTGGGCCGTCAAGCTGGAAAAGAAAAAGGAAATCGATCAGTTCGGCAAGGGCCATCCCTCCGGCATCATCGCTGCCGAAACCGGCAACAACTCCTGTATCGGCGGCGCGATCATCCCGGTCATCTCCCTGGCCGTTCCGGGTTCCACGTCTGCCGCCGTGCTTCTGGCTGCGTTCCAGCTGCATGGCTACATTCCCGGCCCGAACCTGATGAACGAGTCTCCGGATTTCCTTTACAAGGTTTCGATCTATCTGGCCTGCGCCGCCATCACCATGTGGCTGCTGTCCATGATCATCTCCAAGTTCTCCGTCAAGATCCTGGGCGTCAAGAAGGAAATCCTCATGCCCATCATCGTCACCCTGTGCGTCGTCGGTTCCTTTGTCGTGCGCTCCATGATGTTTGACGTGAAGCTCATGTTCATCTTCGGCCTGATCGGCTTCGTCATGTTCTATGTCAAGCTGCCGGCAGCTCCGTTCCTGCTGGGCGTCATCCTGGGCAACATGGCCGACCATAAGCTCCGCCTGACGCTGCAGGGCTCCGGCGGCAGCCTTGCGCCGTTCTTCACCCGCCCGATCTGCATCTTCTTCCTGATCATCATCGTGATCCTCGCCTGCTCTCAGCTGGGCGTGTTCAAGTACATTGCGAAGAAGCGCGCAGAAAAGAAGGGCGCATAACCCCCCAAATCTCTTTGATTCGGAGGAAAACATCATGAAAAAAGTCAACGTAGGCATGATCGGCAGCGGCTTTGCCTCTGTCCTTCATGCGGAATCGTATCAGCGCGTGTGCGGCCTGGAGGTCGTGATGAAGGCGGTTTCCTCCATCGCGCCGGATGTGCAGGCGTTCGCGGACAGGTTCGGTTTTGAAAAGGTCTACACCGACTACCGTGAGATGCTCAGGGATCCGGAGATCGACGTCGTGGACATCATCACGCCGCCTGTCATGCATGCGGTCATGATCAAGGATGCGCTGGCGGCCGGCAAGCATGTCATCTGCGAAAAGCCGCTCACCGGCTATTTCGGCGAGCCGGGCGAAGAGGGCCCCGTCGGCAAAACCGCCAAGCGCGTCATGTACGAAAAGGTATTGGCCGAGCTTGACGACCTGAAGAAGGCCGTTGAAAGCAGCGGCAGGCTCTTCATGTACGCCGAAAACTTCTGCTACGCGCCCGCCGTGCTCAAGACCGTGGAGATCGTGAAGGCCAAAAACAGCAAGATCCTCTACATGCGCGCAGAGGAAGGCCACAGCGGCTCCCACGCGCCGCATGCCGCGCAGTGGAAGATGTCCGGCGGCGGTTCCTTCATCCGTCAGGGCTGCCATCCGCTCAGCGCCGCGCTCTTCCTCAAGCAGGTCGAAGCTGCGCATCGCGGCGAAACCGTCGCCCCCGCCTCCGTCATGGCGGACGTCGGCGTGACGGCCGCCTGCCTGACCGAAGAGGAAAAGAAGAACATTGCCGCCCGCCCCGTGGACGTGGAGGATCAGGCGAGCGTGCTCGTCTCCTTCTCCGACGGCACAAAGGCCAACATCACCGCCGGCGACTTCGTCCTCGGCGGCGTGCGCAACGTGGTGGAGGTCTACACCAACGACGGCACCTACCTGAGCAACATCGCCCCCAACAACCACCTGATGGCTTACGATGTGGATGCGGAGCACCTTGCCAACGTCTACATCACCGAGAAGGTGGAAAACAAGGCTGGCTGGCAGCCGGTCTTCATCGACGAAAACTATGCCCGCGGCTATGTGGGCGAGCTTCAGGATTTCATGGAATGCGTGGCCTATGGCCGCCAGCCGCTCTCCGGCTTTGATCTGGCATATGATACCGCAAAGGTCGTCTACGCCGCCTATCTCTCTGCCGAGGAGGGCGTCCGTGTCAGGCTCTGACGCCAATAAGCGGCAAACAGCCAGCGCGCTGTTTGCCGTTGCCTTCTTTTTCTGGTTTTCCCAGTACGCCTACGCCTCCTATATCAACCCCGTGCTGCTGGAGAGCGGCGCGTCTGCTACGTTTATGGGGCTGGTTGGCGGCATGTACGGCGTCGTACAGCTCATTCTGCGCATTCCGGTCGGTATTGCTGCCGACCGCTATAACAAGCAGAAGCTCTTTGTCGTTCTGGGCTGCGTTCTTTCTCTGATCGCCGCGGTCGGCATGACCATCAGCACTGCGCCCATGAGCATGCTCATCTGCCGCACCATCGGCGGCGTGGCCTGCTGCTCCTGGGTGTGCCACACCGTGCTCTACAGCCGGTATTTTACCGGCTCTGAATCCGCGGGCCGCATCACACAGCTCAACACCGGCAGCTACTTTGGCCGTCTGGGCAGTTATGTGACCGTCGCGCTCTTTGTCTCTCTCTTTGACATGCGCGTTGCGTTTGTCATCGGCGCCGTCGGCGCGGCCATCTCGCTGCTGCTGTGCATAAAGGTTGAGAATGTCGGCACGGATGCTCCTTCTGCTTCGCTTTCCAGCTATCTGAGCGTGATGAAGGAAAAGAACCTGCTCATCTGCTCCGGCATTGCGATTCTGGTGCAGTTTGTCGCCTTCGCCACGGAGTATTCCTTCGCCACCAATGTGCAGGTCGCGCTGGGCGCTACGGCGCAGCAGGTCAGCTATTTCAGCATCGCGCTGCTTGTCCCGTCGATCATCGCCAACTACATCGTCGGACGGATGATCCTCAAAAAGCGCTCGCCCAAGGCGATCCTGTGCCTTGGCATGGAGCTGATGACCGCCTACTGCGTGCTCACCCCGCGCGTCACGCAGCTGTGGCAGTTCTATCCCGTGCAGGCGCTCGCCGGAATCGGCAACAGCTGCACCATCGCCGTGCTTCTGGGGCAGTGTGTGCGCAAGGTTCCCGCGCAAAGCCGCTCTACCGCCATGGGCTTTTTCCAGGCCGCATACGCCGTCGGTCTGTCGCTGGGCCCGTCGTTTATGGGCGTGATGATCGATCTGTTTGATTTCCGCCTCTCCTTTGACCTCATGGCCATACTGGCCGTGATCACCATTGTGCTCACCGTGCGCTTCCTCGAGGAAGACCGCGCGTAAACCCATACTCAGGAGGCATTTATATGCAGCACGAAACATTCCGCTACACATCCCTTGCCGATATCGCTGCCAAAAAGGAAGAGCTCGGCGTCGAATTCCCGATGAGTGAAAACATCGGCGCGCTCTTCACGCCGCTGAAGATCGGCCATGTGTGCGCAGAAAACCGCATCGCCTTCCAGCCGATGGAGGGCACGGACGGCACGCTTTCCGGCGCGCCGGACGAGCTGACCTGCCGCCGCTATCTGCGCTTTGCCAAGGGCAGCCCGGGTCTGATCTGGTATGAGGCCGTCTCCAGCGTGCCCGAGGGCCGCGCCAGCGCGCATCAGCTGATGGTGCATCCGGATAATATCGACGCCACCAAGCGCCTGCTCGACCAGATCCGCGAGACGAGCATCCGCGAGCACGGCTATGCGCCGGTGATCATCATGCAGGCGACCAATTCCGGCCGCTACTCTAAGCCCCAGGGCTTCCCCGAGCCGCTGATCGCCTACAACTGCCCGCCGCTTGAGGATACGCCGCTTGACAAGAGCCGCATCCTCAGCGACGACACGCTCAGGCGCTATGAAGAGGCCTTCGGTGGCGCTGCGCGCTTTGCGCAGGCAGCGGGCTTTGACGGCATGGACGTCAAGTGCTGCCATCGCTATCTGGCCTGCGAGCTGCTGAGCGCCTATACCCGCGAGGGCGAATACGGCGGCAGCTATGAAAACCGCACGCGCTTCCTCAAGAACGCCTACCGCGCGGCGAAGGCCGCCATCACCGGCGATCTGTTCCTCACCAGCCGCCTCAACGCCTACGACGGCTTCCCCTATCCCTACGGATTCGGCGTGAACGAAGGCAGCATGGAGCCGGACATGACCGAGGCCATCCGCCTGATCGGCGAGCTGAAGGCAGAGTTTGACATCCCGATGATCAACATCACCATGGGCAACCCGTATAAGAACCCGCACGTCAACCGTCCGTACGACAAGGGCAATTACGTCCCGCCGGAGCATCCGCTCGAGGGTCTTGCCCGCGTGATGAAGGGCGTCAGTGAAATCCAGCACGCGCATCCCGATCTGCCGGTGCTCGGCTCCGCGTTCAGCTATCTGCGCCAGTTCTCCCCGAATCTCGCCGCAGGCATGGTGGAAGGCGGTCACTGCGCGATGGCTGGCTTTGGCCGCATGGCGTTTGCCCATCCGGAGTTCGTGCGCGAGCTGCGCGAAAACGGCGCAATGAACGCCAAGCAGTCCTGCGTCACCTGCGGCGGCTGCGCCGTGCTGCTCAGGAGCGGCACGCCGTCCGGCTGCATCGTACGCGACAGGGAGGTGTATCATCTGTGAAAACCGCGCTGGTTACCGGTTCCTCCCGCGGCATTGGCCGCGGCATCGCCGATCTGCTGTACGAAAGCGGCTATACCGTCATCTACTGCGGTACGCGCCCCCAGCGCCCGGAAAACCTTCCGGAAGAACGCGATTACGTGGGCTGCGACATCTCCAAAGCGGAAGACCGCAAGGCCGCGTTTGACTATGTGATGGACAAATACGGCAGACTTGACGTGCTGGTCAACAATGCCGGCGTCGCGCCGCTTGTGCGCATGGATATCATGGAGACGACCGAGGAGAGCTTTGACCGGGTGCTGGGTATCAATCTCAAGGGCACGTTCTTCATGTGCCAGGCGGCAGCCAACCTGATGGCGGCGGGCCTTGAGCAGAATCTTGAGGATTATACGCCGCGCATCGTCAACATCGGTTCCATGTCCGCCTACACATCCAGCACCTCCCGCGGCGAATACTGCATCAGCAAGGCCGGCGTCTCCATGGTCACCATGCTCTTTGCCGACAGGCTTGCGGCGCTGGGCATTCCGGTATTCGAGGTGCGCCCCGGCATCATCGACACCGACATGACCAAGGTCGTCCACCAGAAATACGAAGACCTGATCGCCGGCGGCCTGACGCCGATTCCGCGCTTTGGAAAGCCCGAGGATGTGGCGAAGATGGTGCTCGCCTGCTGCTCCGGCATGCTGGATTTCTCCTGCGGCCAGGTGCTCAACGCCGACGGCGGCTTCGCCCTCAGGCGGCTGTAACATCACCGCACCATAAGGAGGCTGTAGATGAAAGAGATCATCACCCGCACGGTTGTTATCGGCAGCGGCTGCGCCGGCCTCAACGCCGCCGACTGGCTGTTTGACCTCGGCGAAAAGGACGTGCTGCTCGTCACTGAAGGCATGAACTGCGGCACATCGCGCAACACCGGCAGCGACAAGCAGACCTACTACAAGCTCACCCTCTCCGGCGACGACGGGGACAGCGTGGGCGACATGATGCAGACCTTTCTGCGCGAGGACGTGCACGGCGACACCGCGCTGTGCGAGGCGGCCAACTCCGCCAAGTGCTTCTTCAAGCTGGCGCTGCTGGGCGTACCCTTTCCCTATAACGAGTACGGCGAGTACGTCGGCTACCAGACGGACCACGACGTGCGCAAGCGCGCCACCTCCGTCGGCCCGCTGACCAGCAAATACATGACCGAGGCGCTTGAGGCAAGCGTCAGGCGCAAGGGCGTCTCCATCCTCGATCACGCGCTGGCCTATGAAATCTGCACGGATGAAAACGGTGTGTGCGGCGTGAACTGCTTCATGACCGACACGCGCGAATGGGCGCACGTCCGCTGCGCGCATGTGGTGCTGTGCACCGGAGGCCCGGCGCATATCTACCGCGACAGCGTCTTCCCGCTCAGCCAGCGCGGCATGAGCGCCATGGCCTTTATCGCCGGCGCAAAGGGCGCCAATCTCGACTGCTGGCAGTACGGCCTGGCCTCCACCGCCTTCCGCTGGAACGTGTCGGGCAGCTATCAGCAGGTGATTCCGCGCTATGTATCCGTCGATGAAAACGGCACGGAGCGCGAATTCCTTGCCGACGCGCTGGGCGAGGAGGAAGCGATGGCGATGACCTTCCTCAAGGGCTACCAGTGGCCTTACGACGTGCGCAAGACGGAGGGCAGCTCCCGCGTCGATATCCTCGTCAAGAAGGAAACCGATCTGGGCCGCCGCGTGTACATGGACTTCATGCACAATCCGCGCGGCTATGCGCCGGAGCGCCTGTCCGATACCGCGCTTGAATACCTGACCAACTGCGGCTCGCTGCAGGAAACGCCGATTGAGCGCCTGCGCGTGATGAATGCTCCGGCCATCGAGCTCTACCGCAGCCACAACATCGATATCGAGACGGAAATGCTCGAGGTGCGCGTATGCGCGCAGCACCACAACGGCGGCATTGCGGTCGACAGCAATTGGCAGACCTGCGTACCCGGCCTGTATGCCTGCGGCGAATGCGCCGGCACGTTCGGCCAGTACCGCCCCGGCGGCTCCGCGCTCAACAGCACGCAGGTCGGCTCCATGCGCGCAGCGGAGCACATCGCCCGCCAGAGCAGGCGACAGATTCCGGAGGCCTCCGCGCAGTTTGCTGCGCCCCTCCTCCCCTGCGGCGACGTGCCGGCGATGACCGCGCACGCGCAGGCACAGATGACGCTGCATGCCGCCTTCCTGCGCGATAGCGACGGCATGCGCGCATGGAAAAAGGAAGTCGGCGCCATGCTTGAAAACAGCGCGCCTGCCGCGCCCGATGACGAATACCTCGTCAGGCGGCTGCGCCTGCGCGATCTGCTGATCACCCAGCAGTATGTGCTCAGCGCGATGCTCGCCGCGCAGGATGCGCCTGCCGGCGGCGTGATGATCACGGATGCGGACGGCAGCCGGCGCGAAGCGCCGCGCCCGCTGCCCGAGCGCGATCTGTGGTTTGAACGCGTGTGGAAGAAAAACAGAAACGCATGATTGAAGGGCCTCCCGTTTGGGAGGCCCTCAGACCGTCAACAAAGTATTGTTGACGGTCTGTCGCTGCAAGTCTGCTAACGCATACTTGCAGCGGATAAAACATCATTTTCTTGTACGCTGCGCGTACGGCCAGAAAATGATATAGGAAGCGGCTTGCAGCCGC
>JAFQOY010000133.1 GCA_017412025.1 Clostridia bacterium
ATAGCTGCTGCCGTTATCGCCCGTGCCATACACCCGGTTGCCCGTGAACATCGTAAACGCCGCGCGCGGATCAGCCTTCGCGCGGTCTATCTTTTCGCCCTCGAGCGCGCCGTGCATATAGAGCGTGAACTTTCCGCCTTCAAACGCAAAGCCGTAGCTCATCGGGATCACGTACGGCGTATCGCCGCCAAAGGCAATGGAAACCGCCTGGCATGCCTGCATAATCTGCGCAATCCGGTCAAGGTCGACGATCTCTCTGTCCTTCCTCCTCACAGCTTCACACATCCCCTCAGCATCGCGCTCCGGCTTCTGGCATTGACTTCAATCTCCTCTTTGCTCGGCTTCACGCCGCCTCCGCCCAGCACCTTGACCACCGGCTTTTTGCCGCAGATGCACACCGGGATCTTCGGCGGGCAGGTGCAGGGATTGGCCAGCCGCCTGAAGGTCTGCTTCACAATGCGGTCCTCGAGCGAATGGAACGTGATCACCGCCAGCTGACCGCCGGGGATTAACAGATCAGTCATGTCCTCAAGCGCATTCTTCAGCGGATCGAGTTCGTCGTTGACCGCAATGCGCAGCGCCTGGAAGGTCCTGCGCGCGCTGTGGCCGCTGTCCTGCATGCGGATCTTTTTTGGAATCGCCGCATCCACGCAGGCGACCAGATCGCCCGTCGTCTCAAGCGGCTTTTTCGCCCTGTGCTCAAGGATGATGTCTGCGATGCGCGCAGCCCACTTTTCCTCCGCATAGTCGCGCAGGATGCGGGTGATTTCCTCCTTGCTCCAGGTGTTTACGATATCCGCCGCCGTCAGGCTCTGATCCTGATCCATGCGCATATCCAGCGGCGCGTCGGCATGATAGGAGAATCCGCGCTCCGCCGTGTCCAGCTGATAGGAGCTCACGCCCAGATCAATCATCATGCCGTCAATCTTCGTGACGCCCTGCTGCGCAAGCAGCTCGCGCACGTCGTGGAAATTGCCCTTGATCGCTGTGAAATTGCCCATGCCGCCAAGGAGCGCCGTCGCTGCGGCGAGCGCATCGTTGTCGCGGTCGATACCGTAGAGATGGCCTGTTCCGTTCAGCCTGCGCAGAATTTCCGCGCTGTGCCCGCCGCCGCCGAGTGTGCCGTCGACATAGACGCCGCCTTCGCGGACGTTCAGCATGTCGACCGTTTCCTCGAGCATGACGCTCAGGTGCTTAAACTGCTCGCCCTCCTGCGCCTGCATCTGGGCGCTGACCTGCTTTGCTTTTGAATCAAATGACATGAGCAAACTCCTTTTCCTGCCGCAGCAGCGTGCGCACTGCGCCGATGAGATACAGCGAACCGGCGACGAGCACCGTGCCGTCGTTGCCGGCGAGCGTACGCGCCTGAGCAAGCGCCTGATGAAGTTCCTGCTGCACATAGGTGCGCAGACCGTTTGCGCCGTAAGCGTCTGCCAGCTGCTGCGCCGTCATGGCGCGCGGCATGTCCACCTGCGTACACACGACGCACCGCACGCGCGATGCAAGCCGCTGCGTCATCTTGCCGACCTCTTTATCCTCCATCATGCAGGAAAGCAGCACCGTCTTTTCCCGCTTCAGCCAGCTGTCGGCATAGCCGCACAGCGCGCGCACGCCGGGATCGTTGTGCGCGCCGTCGAGGATCACATTGCCGAAGTACTCAAGCCTGCCCGGCCAATGGACGTCCGCCATGCCGGCGCGGATTGCCGAAAGCGGAATATCAAATCCGCGCTTTCTCAGCGCGCTGAGCGCGCCAAGCGCCGCGCAGGCATTCTCCGCCTGATGCTTTCCGCGCAGGGAAACCGTCAGGTTTTTGATCGTCTCGCCGTGCAGTTTCACGTCAAAGGTGACGTCCCTGCCCGTCTCGCGCACATTTTCTGCATCCGGATCATACACCGGGATATCCAGCCCCTTCGCCGCCGCTAACAGCACGGACAGCGCCGCCTTTTCCTGCGGGCCCAGCGCAACGGGCACGCCGCGCTTCATGATGCCGGCCTTTTCAAGCGCGATTTCTCCGATGGTCGATCCGAGATACTGCATATGATCCATGCCGACCTCGGTAATGACGCTGACCAGCGGGCTGATGATGTTCGTGGGATCCAGCCGCCCGCCGAGGCCGACCTCAATGATGGCGATATCGACCTTCTCCTGCGCAAACGCCATGAACGCCAGCGCCGTTCCGATTTCAAACTCGGTGATGTGAATGCCGTCCCTGTCGCAGGACTCATAGGCGGGCCAGACCCGCTCCACCAGCGCAGCGAGCTTATCGCCGTCAATCGGCCTGCCGTCAAGCCGGATGCGCTCGTTATAGCGCTCGATATAGGGCGATGTGTACAGACCGGTCTTATACCCCGCCTCGCGCAGCACGCGCTCGATCATCGCGCAGCAGGAACCCTTTCCGTTCGTGCCCGCCACGTGCACCATCGGCACAGCCGCCTGCACGTTGCCAAGCCTGTCCATCAGCGCGCGCATATTGTTCACGCCGTTTTTCTTTCCCGTCGGATATACGCTGTGGATTCTTGCAATCGCTTCTGCTTCGGTCATAGCCGTCGCCGCCTTTCCGTATCTGACAAAAATACTCCCCCGGTCACCTTCGGCAACGCCCCCTCATGAGGGTTCCTTCAAAGCGGCAGATCAGAAACGCATTCTGCCGCTTCCAAAGGCCGCTCTGAAGCCTCCCCCAAGAGAGAAGTGTCACAACAAAGTCATGACGGAGGGAGTATTCGTTTACATATTCTGCAGATCCGCGATACGCGCGTTCAGCTTGGCAAGCTTGTCCCTGGAAACCTCCAGCTTCGCCTTCTCCTGCTCCACCAGCTGTGCCGGCGCCTTCGCCAGGAAGCCCTGGTTGTTCAGCTTGCCCTCGGCGCGCTGAATGTCGCGCTCCACGCTGTCGCGCTCCTTGGTCAGGCGCGCGATCTCCTTGTCGATATCCACCAGGTCGCCCAGCGGAATGAACAGCTCGGCCGCCTCGGACACGGCGGAAACCGTCTTGCCCTTCGCCTCTTCGCCCTTGGCGATGATCGTCATCTCGCTCACCCACGCCAGACGCTTGAGGTATTCCTCCGCGCCCTCCATGGCGTGCTCCCAGCCCTCCTTCGCGCGGACGATGAGATGCGCGCGCTTGCCGACGGCCACGTTCATCTCCGCGCGCAGGTTGCGCACGGCGCGGATGACGTCCATCACGCCTTCCATCTCGCGCGCAGCCTCGGCAAAGTCATACGCCTCGCAGACCTCCGGCCAGATGGACAGCATGATCGTCCCCTCGGTGCCCGGAATATGGCGGTACACAGCGTCGGTGAGGAACGGCATGAACGGATGGAGCATCTTGAGCAGGCTGATGAGCACATGGCGCAGCACAGCGCAGGTCGCCTTGCGCGCCGCCTCGTCCTCGCCGTTCATGGTCACCTTCGCCAGCTCAATGTACCAGTCGCAGAACTCCGTCCACGCAAAGTCGTAGATCTTCTGCGCCGCCATGCCCAGATCATAGTTTTCAAAGTGGTCGCTCACCACGCGGATGGTGTCATTCAGGCGCGCAAGGATCCACTTGTCCGCCGCGGAGAACGCCTTGCCGTCCATATACTCGGCGGTTTCTCCCAGGTTCATCAGCACAAAGCGGCTCGCATTCCAGATCTTGTTGGCAAAGTTGCGCGCAGCCTCAACCTTGTCGGTGGAGAAGCGCATGTCATTGCCCGGGGAGACGCCCATGGACAGGGAGAAGCGCAGCGCGTCCGCGCCGTACTGGTCGATGACCTCCAGCGGATCCACGCCGTTGCCCAGGGACTTGCTCATCTTGCGGCCCAGCGCATCGCGCACGAGGCCGTGAATGAGCACGGTATGGAACGGGGTTTCCTCCATGCCTTCGATACCCATGGTGATCATGCGGGAAACCCAGAACGTGATGATGTCGTAGCCAGTAACCAGCACGTCCGTCGGGTAGAAGTACTTGAGATCCTCGGTATTGTCCGGCCAGCCAAGCGTGGAGAACGGCCAGAGCGCGGAGGAGAACCAGGTGTCCAGCACATCCTCGTCCTGGCGGATGTTCTTTCCGCTGCACTTTTTGCAGCAGCACGGATCCTCGCGCTCAACCATCATCTCGCCGCAGTCGTCACAGTACCACACCGGGATGCGATGGCCCCACCAGAGCTGGCGGGAGATGCACCAGTCGCGGATGTTCTCCATCCAGTTCATGTAATTCTTGGTGAAGCGCTCCGGCACGAACTGCGTCTTGCCTTCCTTGACCGCCGCAATCGCCGGATCGGTCACGGGCTTCATATCGACAAACCACTGCTTGGACACCATCGGCTCGATGGCGGTCTTGCCGTGGCGATAGCACACGCCGACCTCATGCTTGAGCGGCTCGACTTCCTTGAGCAGACCCAGCTCGGTCAGGTC
>JAFQOY010000134.1 GCA_017412025.1 Clostridia bacterium
GCGGCTGCAAGCCGCTTCCTATATCATTTTCTGGCCGTACGCGCAGCGTACAAGAAAATGATGTTTTATCCGCTGCAAGTATGCGTTAGCAGACTTGCAGCGACAGACCGTCAACAATACTTTGTTGACGGTCTGAGGGCCGCCCTCCATACGGAGAGCGGCCCTCTTATCTTTGGCAGTATATGGTCAGCATCCGGAAAGCGGCACAGCCGCCTTCCCGGGATTACTTCGCAGCGGCGAACGCAGCAGCGCCGGCGCCGGCGATGCGGCCCCAGACAAAGGCGTTGGTCAGGGTGAAGCCCATGTACGCGCTGTTGGCGGAAGCCTCGCCGGCGGTGTACAGGCCCGGGATCACGGTGCCGTCGGCACGGATGACCTCAGCGTCCACATTGCGGGCGATGCCGCCGTAGGTGATGATCTCGCACGGAACGACCTTCACGGCGCAGTACGGAGCCTCGAGCTTGGCCAGCAGCAGACGGCCGAACTCCGGATCGTGGCCGGCGTCGACGTAGCTGTTGTAATCGGTCAGGGTCTTGACGACGGTCTCCACGTCAAGCTCCATCTTCGCAGCCAGATCCTCGAAGGTGTCGGCGGTGATGAACTCCATGTTAAGGCCGCGGACGACGCCCTTGGCCTCCAGGGAAGCCTTGTCGCTGATCGCCCAGACGTAGCCAAGGCCGTCCTTGTGCATCTGGTCAAACACCGGGCTGTTGAGCTTCTGGGTCATGTAGCCGATGTCCTTCTCGTCGACGAAGCGCTTGCCGTTCGCGCCGAGGAGGACAGTGTTATCGCGGGAGATGAAGGAAGAAACGTTCGCGGTGGCGGAGGTGCCGTTGTGCTCGGACATGATCTCATAGTCCTTGAGCACGCACATCATGTCGCCGGTGTGGGTCAGCGCAGCGCCGACGTTGGAAGCCATCACGATACCGTCGCCCGTGGAGCCCGGGAAGCCGATGCCCCAGGTGCCGGCCTTCTCCGGATCAAGACGCTCGGTCAGCTCCGGGTTGTAGGCGTAGCCGCCGGTGGCGACGACGACAGAATCAGCATAGATGATCACGGTGTCGGCGCCCTTGGTCGCCTTCACGCCCTTGACGGAGCCGTCTTCGTTCATCAGGATCTCGGTCGCCTTGGTCTCCAGCATCAGGTTGATGTCGGTGCCGGCCAGGGAAGCTTCCATGGCGGTCTTCATCGCCGGACCGGCGCCCTCGACCAGGTGCATCATCTGCAGCGGGCCGTAGCCAACGATGACGTCATAGATGGTCATGCCCAGACGGTCGCAGATCCAGTCCATGGTCTCGCCGGACTTCTCGAGGGTCACGGTGGTCAGCTGCGGATCCAGACGGTAGGAAGCGTTGTTCATCAGGTTGGCGTACATCTCCTCGAAAGTGTGATGCACATTGCGCTCCTTGGTGAACTTGCTCTCGTTCGCGCCCAGCATGCCCTGGCTGGTCGCGGTGGTGCCGCCGATGGCAGCCAGCTTCTCCAGCAGGATGACCTTCGCGCCGTTGTCGTAGGCCTCGACAGCCGCGGCAACGCCGGCGCCGCCGGCGCCCAGCACGACGACGTCAGTGGTCATTTCGATGGTCTGGCCTTCCACGGCCTCCTCGGCCACGGCAACCTTCAGCGCCTCGATGTCGGCGCCGGCAGCGGTCAGGGCCGCCTCGGCAGCGGTCAGGATCGCATTGGAGGTCACGGTCGCGCTCGCGACGGTATCGATCGCCAGGGACTGCTTGTCGACAATCGCAGCCGGGATGCGCTCGATCGCCGGATCGGAGATGCCCGGGGTCTCGCTGTGGGCGACAACCTCGACCTTCTCAATCGCGGTCTCGGAAACGGTGACGGCGACCTTCACAGCGCCGCCGATGCCGTTGGCCTCAGCCTCGTAGGTGCCGGCGGTCATGGCCAGCGCGCCGGCAGAAACCAGCACCAGCATCGCCAGCAGAATCGCAAATACGCTCTTCTTCATGGGTAATTGCTCCTTTCGCTCTTCCTCATTTACTTTTTGGAAACACCCGTTCAGTCCGCCGGGGATTGATTTTTACGTATCAATCCAGTAGACTGTATATATCTATACAATCTGTCCGTTTCCCCGCAGGATGCGCAGATATTCCATATTCTGATTATATCATCTCAAGCCGCTTGAGAATCAAGCATTTTTCGCATCATTTCGCAGATTGCGTTCATTTTTTATCAATTGCCGCTGTGCGGCGGCAAAGCCAGGGAGGATGCCAGTTTGAAGATTTCCATCAGCGCGCTCTCCGTCGCCTACGGCCTGTCTTCCGAGGCGCTGCGTTATTATGAGGAAAAAGGTCTGCTTTCGCCCGAGCGCACATCCTCAAGCGGTTTTAGAAAATTCTCCCTCGCGGACATGCAGCGCGTGGGCATCATCAAGAGCATGCAGCGGCAGGGCTTTTCACTCGATGAGATCAAGCATATCCTGACCTCCTGCTCGCTGACCGGGCTGATCTCCATCATGGATGAAAAGCGACGCGAAAACCAGACGCAGATCACGCTTGCGCTGTGTATCCAGAGCCGCATGACCACCGCAACCGATCTGCTGCGCGACGCCGACCGCCTGCTGATGCAGCCCCGTCTGTGCGGCGGCTGCGCCGCCTATCTGGCGCACTACGAATCTGTCACTGCATTCTGGCAGAACGTGCCGCATTCCCCGCAGCTGCGCGAGCTGATTGAAGCGCTGCCGCTGACAAGCTACTGTACCGTCGTGCCGCTCGCACGCTTTGGCGACGATTCCATTCCGCTGCGCACGGGCATATGCGCGCCGGTGGAGTATTCCACCGCCGTCCGCGCAGATTTTTCCCGGATGAGCATGAGTGCCGGGCCGCGCTGCGTCCGCGTGCTCTTTGAGCTTGTGCCGCCCGAGAGCCGCAGCATCCAGCCCGTGCTCGCCTGCGCGCAGGCGTTCATCCGCGAGCAGGGGCTCACCCCCGTCAGCGACGGCTATACGCGCCAGTATGCCTGGTATGTGGACGAACAGAAGCGCCAGCATCAATACAGCGAACTGATCATCCCCGTGATGTAAACCATTTTTGACAGGATGGTGGACGGGGGAACCTTTCCCCCGCCACAGCCACCCCCTGCAGATTTCACTTGAATCCTGCGGATTCCGGTCGTGAAATCTGCAAGGAAACGATTTTTTCTTCCGGGAAATGGGATTTCCCTCCATCAAAATCGATGCGGTCGCGCCGTACACGCCGCCGCGACCGATTTGATTTTCTGTTCTATGCAGGTTTGTTGACAATCTGGAACACGCCGGAAACCAGCGTTTTCCGGCGCGTTTTTTTGCGTTTGTTCAGCCGATCAGTATGGATATTGCCTCTGCCAGCGTCTCCACGCCGTACACGCGCATGCCCTGCGGCGCGCGCAGATGCCTGGCGTTCTCTCTGGGGATGACCGCCGCCGTAAAGCCCAGCCGCGCGCATTCCGCAAGCCGCCTCTCTGCCTGAGAGATCGCGCGGATCTCGCCCGCAAGGCCCACCTCGCCCATCACCGCCCAGTCGCCGGGGATGCATGTATCCCGGACGCTTGAGGCCACGGCGGCGCACAGCGCCAGATCCGCAGCAGGCTCGGACAGCGTCAGGCCGCCCGCCACGTTGATGTACACGTCCTGATTGAACAGCGAAATGCCCGCCCGCTTTTCAAGCACGGCCAGCAGCAGCGCCAGCCTGCCGGAATCAAAGCCGTTCGTCGTTCTGCGCGGCGTGCCGTACGCCGTCTGCAGCGCGAGGGACTGCACGTCCACCAGCATCGGGCGCGATCCCTCAATCGAGGGGATCACGCAGGAGCCGGGCACGTTCCTGGCCCGCTCGGAGAGCAGCGCCTCCGAGGGATTCTCCACCTCGGCCATGCCCTTTTCGTGCATCTCAAACAGGCCCAGCTCGTTGACCGAGCCAAAGCGGTTTTTCACCGCGCGCAGAATCCTGTACTCGTGCTGCCTGTCGCCCTCAAAGTACAGCACCACGTCCACCATATGCTCAAGGATCCTCGGGCCGGCAATTGCGCCCTCCTTGGTCACATGGCCGACGAGGAACACCGCGCAGCCCGACGTCTTCGCCATGCGCATCAGCAGGCTCGCGCATTCGCGCACCTGCGATACGCTGCCCGGCGCGCTCGCCATGTCCGGCCTGTACATCGTCTGGATCGAGTCGATGATCATGTAATCCGGGCTGATCTCCTCCCAGCGCTTTTCCGCAGCGTCCAGCGCATTCTCGCTGAGGATCAGCAGATTGTCGCTCTCCACCCCCAGCCTTCTGGCGCGCATCCTGATCTGGCGCGCCGATTCCTCGCCGGAGATGTACAGCACGCGCGCGCCTGCCTTCGCCAGATTCTCCGACGCCTGCAGCAGCAGCGTCGACTTGCCGATGCCCGGGTCGCCGCCCACCAGCATCAGCGAGCCTTCCACCACGCCGCCGCCGAGCACACGGTCAAGCTCCCCAATGCCCGTCGACGCCCGGGCCGTATTCTCCTCCGGAATATCCCGAAGGCGCATCGCCTGCGCGCCCGTGCCCGGCCTCTGCTTGAGCGTTTTGGCCGCGGGCTGCGCCGACGCCTGCGGCGCCTGCTCCTCCAGCGTGTTCCAGCTGCCGCATCCCGGGCATTTGCCCATCCACCGCGGCGTCTCATAGCCGCAGCTTCCGCACAGGTAGATCGTCTTTTCCTTTGCCATGCCGTCCTCCGATGCCTGCCGTCGTTGTATCCGTATTGCTGCATATCATATTGCAGCGTATCATATTGCAGCGTATCATATTGTAGCATATTTCCCGCAGGATGCAAAGCCTGCCGCTGCCGCAATAATTTTATCCACACGTCCAAATCAGACAGTTCTAAAGTTGTCTGCCCCTGTCCGTTTACGCTATAATTTGAAAACCATCGATTCTTGCGACAGGGGGTTCGACGCGGATGAACAGACGACCAAGCCAGAGCCGGACGGAATACGATTCCTTCTCTCCCCGCCACACGAACCGCTTCACCGCCGCCACGCCGGACGCGCGCTTCTTTGAGCCGAAAAGGACCTCAACGCTCCGCCGCCGGATATTCTATCTGGCATGCGCCGTCCTTCTGGCGTTATGCGTCGTCAATCTCGCCGTCAATCAGTTCGTCCTTGTCCGCCGCGCCGAAGTGCCTGTCCGCGGCCTTTCCCAGGCGTTTGACGGATACGCCATCCTGCATATTTCCGACCTGAAAGGCAGCGCCTTCGGTTCCCGGCAGGGGCTGTTCCGCTTCGCACTGAACAAAAAGCATTTTGACGCCGTCGTCATGACCGGCGATATGGTTTCCGCCCTGGGCAGCGCGCAGCCGCTCTACGACATGATCGACCAGCTCCGCGATCTCAATCCCGACGCGCCGATCTACATGATCCCCGGCGACAGCGATCCCGTGCCGACGTCGGAAAGCTACTTTTCAAGCGGAAGCCCGTTCGCCCCATGGGTGCTGGGCGCCCGGCAGCGCGGCGCGCAGCTGCTCTCCTCGCCCGCCGCCATAGAGCGCGAGGGCCAGACCCTGTGGCTGACAACCGGCTCCCTGCTGAGCCTGGACACCCAGACCATGCAGCGCCAGTTTGAGCAGCAGTACCTGCGGGCGCTGTCCTCCGGCGACGACAACGCCATCGAGCTGGCTACGTTCAACCTCAAATGGCTCGACGAGACGCGCACGGCCAGGGAGCTGCGCACGGACGACGACGTATGCGTCACGCTTGCGCATACGCCGCCCACTCCGCAGGACACGTGGCTCTCCCAGACCGGTCTCGTGCTCTGCGGCCACTATATGGGCGGCCTTGTCCGTCTCCCGCTCATCGGGCCGCTTTTCATCCCCTCCGCCTCGCTCCCGCGCTACGGCGTGTTCCCCGGCGCATTCACCCATTTCGGTCTGCGCCGCGAAAACAAAACATGGATCTACACCAGCCCCGGCCTTGGCGCCGCCTCCGATGATTATCCGCCGCTGTTTTTCCGCCTGTTTAATCCGCCGTCCGTGACGCTGGTCACGCTCACGCCGTCGGCGCTGTGACCGCTCCGCCTTCCCTGCCCTCGCAGCGGAGGGCTTTTTTCATTCCTCTGCCATCCATATAAATAGTACGAACCCTCCTCCCGGAGGGTTCAGATTATCAATAAAGTCTGTTTTAAACTTTGGGGATGCATGAAGGGGCTGCAGCCCCTTCATATGAAATCCGCAGCAGCGACATGCGCGGTGCGAGGAGCGGCTGCAAGCCGCTTCCTATA
>JAFQOY010000135.1 GCA_017412025.1 Clostridia bacterium
CGAGCGGGATCAGCTGCGCTATCTCAACGAGCAGCTGGGTCTGCGTGTTTTTGACATGATGGCGGCACAGGAAGAAAATAATGCTGTGCGCATGGTGGTCTGCGATGCGCTGCCGGCGAGCGCTGTGCGCAAGGCGGCGGGCAAGCTCTGCGCGGGCGCGAGGCTTGCGCTGGTGCTTGTGCCGCGCGAGGATGGCTACAGCTTTGCGATGTCCTCTGAGATGGAGGATGTGCGTCCGGCGACGAAGACGCTCTGTCAGCGATTCGGCGGCAAGGGCGGCGGCCCGAAGGATATGACCCAGGGCGTGCTCACGGGCGGGGCGATTGAGGAAATTCGCAAAATTCTGGAAGAGGCATAATCAATAGGGGGAAAGATTGTTCATTTGATCAACTTGTGACGTATATTCAGCGCATATGCGTAATAGGATATACCAAACAAGGAGGTATCGAAATGAAATACAGAATCATCCCCCTATTTCTTTTGCTGAGCATGCTGTCCGGCAGCGCCTGCGCCGAACAGCTGACCTGCATCGTCCGCGAGGGGCAGTATGTGAACGTACGCAATCAGGCGTCTTCCCGCGCGGCGGCATGGGGCATCCTGCACACGGGCGACGTGATTGACGTAAACCCCGCGGAAATCAAGAACGGTTTCTTCAAAACCACCTATAAGGATCATGAGGCGTATGTGTCTGTCAAGTATTTTGAAACCGCTGCCGGTGAGGATTACACCGTGGCGGCCAATGGCCGTGTGCGCATGAGAAAGAGCCCGGCAGGCAACACATCCGGCTTTATCCAGCCTGGAACGCGCGTGCATGTGATTGCCTGGCGATACGGCGAGGATGGCAGCAAATGGGCCAGATGCACGGGAGGCAGCTATATCAGCGCCGAATGCCTTGCGCCTGCGGAATGATTTTGTTTGGGTATTCCCTGACTGCTGAAAATGCAGGATTTTTGTCTTATGTAAAATCGATTATCATTTATTTATGAAGGAAAACAAGGCATATATGCCGAATAAATGAGTTTAGGCGATTTTGACTCATCCGACAAACATCGACGATGGAGGAATACCATGACCAATCAGGAAAGACAACAGCTTGCTGTCTTCGCTTGCCATGTGCGCATGGGCGTGATCGAGGGCACGCATGCAGCGAAGGCCGGTCATCCCGGCGGAAGCCTCTCCGCTGCGGATATGTTCACCTATCTGTATAACAAGGAAATGCGCATCGACCCGAAGAACCCGAAGTGGGCCGACCGCGATCGTTTTGTGCTCTCCAAGGGCCATACCGCGCCGGGCCTGTATTCCACGCTGGCCAACCGCGGATTCTTCCCGGTGGAAGATCTCAAGGGCCTGCGCCAGATCGGCAGCTATCTGCAGGGCCATCCGAATATGAACACCGTTCCGGGCGTGGATATGAGCACCGGCTCTCTGGGCCAGGGCGTTTCTGTCGCTGCCGGCATGGCCAAGGCTGCCAAGTTCATGGGCAAGGACATCAACGTCTATACCCTGCTGGGCGACGGCGAGATCGCCGAAGGCGAGGTCTGGGAGGCGTTCCTCTTTGCCGCGCACTATAAGCTGGACAATTTCTGCGCGATCATCGACCTCAATGGTCTGCAGATCGACGGTCCGACCGCTCAGGTCATGAATACCGCGCCGGTTTCCGATAAGATGAAGGCTTTCGGCTTCAACGTTATCGAGATCGACGGCCACAGCTTCGACGAGATGGAAGCGGCGTTTGCCAATTTCAAGGCCTGTGAAGGCAAGCCGACCGTGATCCTGATGAAGACCACCAAGGGCAAGGGCGTCAGCTATATGCTGAACAGCGTCGGCTGGCACGGCAAGGCCCCCAATGACGCGGAATACGAAGTAGCGATGAACGAGCTGCGCGCGCAGCTTGCAGAACTGGAGGCGGCACAATGAGCGAAGTGAAGAAGATTGCCACCCGCGACAGCTACGGCAATGCGCTGGTAGAGCTTGGCAAGGAGCATGACAACATCGTCGTGCTGGACGCCGACCTCGCTGCCGCGACCAAGACGAGCACCTTCAAGAAGGCGTTCCCGGAGCGCCACTTTGACTGCGGCATCGCCGAGTGCAACATGGTTGCCGCGGCTGCCGGCATGGCGACCATGGGCCTTGTGCCGTTCGCGTCCACGTTTGCGATGTTCGCTGCCGGCCGCGCGTTCGAGCAGGTCCGCAACTCCATCGGCTATCCGGGCCTGAACGTGAAGATCGGCGCCACCCACGGCGGCATCTCCGTCGGCGAAGACGGCGCCAGCCACCAGTGCTGCGAGGACTTCGCGCTCATGCGCTCCATCCCCGGCATGGTCGTGCTCTGCCCGTCCGACGACGTCGAGGCCCGCGCCGCGGTCAAGGCCGCTTACGAGCATGAGGGCCCTGTGTACCTGCGTTTTGGACGACTGGCTATCCCGGTCTTCCACGACGAGGAGAACTTCACCCTTGAAATCGGCAAGGGCGAGCAGCTGACCGAGGGCAGCGACGTGGCCATCATCGCCACCGGCCTCATGGTCAA
>JAFQOY010000136.1 GCA_017412025.1 Clostridia bacterium
CCGGACATCCATCCGTTCATCAAGTACGGCGTGATGCGCGATGAGAAGTTCGCCGAGCGCATGAAGGGCTGCCTGCTGTTTAAGACCACCGAAGGCAAGTATATGACGCTTGAGGAGTATAAGACCGCCAACGGCGAAAAGCTTGAAAACAAGATGGTCTACACCTCCGACGCCGCGCGCCAGGATGCGGCAATCCGCCTGTTCACCGAGCGCGGCATCGACGTCGCGGTGCTCGATCAGGCGATCGACGTGAATTTCGTCTCCTACATGGAGTACAGCGCGGGCGCGGACAGCAAGTTCAAGTTCTGCCGCGTGGACGCGGAGCTCGACAGCCTGACCGGCGAGGGCGACGCTCCGGCGCTTGACAGCGAGAAGCTGACCGGCCTCATCCGCGAGGCCGCCGGCAAAGAAGATCTGAGCGTCGAAGTCAAGCCGCTGGCCAACGAAACCATTCCGCTGATGCTGATTGAGGACGAGCAGACCCGCCGCTTTAACGACATGGGCCGCATCTACGGCCGCAGCGAGTTCAACATGCCGGCCAAGTATTCCGTCGTGCTCAACAGCCGCAGCAAGACCATCCAGAAGCTGGCCGAGAGCGAAAAGAGCGAGCGCAGCCTGCTGCTCACCCGCCAGCTCTACGACCTGGCCGAGCTCTCCCGCCAGCCGCTTGAGGCGGAGCAGATGACAGAGTTCATCCGCCGCTCGATGGAAATCGTGGCGATGGCCGCCGAAATGTAAGCGCTTCGGCGTCCAGGAAGCATTTTTCCTTGACACCAATCATATGTATGAATTATAATAGACGGGCATCCTGACGGATGCCCGCTTATATGGAGAGTTGTCCGAGCGGTTGAAGGTGCAGCACTCGAAATGCTGTGAGGGTAAAACCTCCTAGGGTTCGAATCCCTAACTCTCCGCCAATAGAAAACCCTTGATTTTATTGCAAAATCGAGGGTTTTTTTGTATTCTTTTTTCCGTTTTACCCTTTAATTTACCCTTTACAGGATTCTATAGCCTGAATATGGGCCTGCATCCGGTCTGCGCTCTCCTTCTTCATCTGCGCTGTGGCATGGGCATATGTGTCAAGCGTAAAGGCGGCGGAGTGGTGTCCGAGGTTGCTTTGCACCGTCTTGATGTCATCGCCTGCCCTGATGGCTGCGACGGCGTAGGAGTGGCGCAGATCGTGAAAACGGGCATCTGGCAGTCCTGCGGCTTTCACCAGCTTCTTGTATCGCGTGCCGATGGTCTGATGGCACAGGTGCTTGCCGATTTCGTTGGTGAACACAAGGCCGGGAATGTCGCCCTCGTCCCATGCGCTGCCAGCAATCAGGCGCGCCTCGTTCTGATGGCGGCGCTGCTCTCGAAGAATCTGCATCACATACGGCGCAGGCGTGATGATGCGCTCTTTGTCGTTCTTCAGCGGCGCAAGGTAATAGCGCCCGCCTTTGAACGGCTCGACTTGAAGCTGCCTTGAGATGGTAATCGTGCCTTGATCGAAGTCGATATCAGACCAGCGCAGGCCGAGGATTTCGCCCTTTCTCATGCCGGTATACAGATCAACGACAAATAGACGCTCGTACTTGTCGCCCTCGATGGCTTGCAGGAAGCTCTTTTCTGCTGTGTCATCGAAGGGCTTTATTTCCATGCGCTCAATTCGCGGAATGGTACAGCTCTCCGTCGGATTGCTGCGGATCAGGCCATTCATTACAGCCTGTTTGAGCGCGCTGTGCAGCACGCCATGGATATTCTTGACCGTCTTAGGCTTCAAACTCTTTGGCTCCCGCATGCACTCGTTATAGAATTTCTGGATTTGCAGCGGCGTCAGCTTTTCAAGGCGCAGAGCACCCAGCGCCGGAATGATATGGTTTTTGATGTTCGTTGCATACGCCCTCTTTGTATAGGGCTTGACGTCCCCGGTATATTCAGCAAGCCACGCCTCCAGCCATTGAGACACAGACATCTTTGCAGGCTCTACATAAATTCCAGCGTCAACAGAGGCCAGCGCTTGACGGAGCTTTTGTTGCACTTCTCTCTGTGTTGTGGCGTATACGGAGCGCTGCACCTGTTTGCCCGTTCCGGGGTCACGGCCTATAGTAAACCGAGCTTCCCAGCGCCCATCTTTCCGCTGCCGGATCGTGCCGCCTCCCTGGGCGTTGCGCGTGGACTTTCGCGGCATATATCAAGCCTCCTTAAAATGGAAGTTCATCGTCATCTACCTGTGTAAATTCTTCTTGTTTACAAAAGTTTTTTTGGTACATTGGCCCTTGAAGTTTTTTGTCTTTCCATGCTTCAAGAACTTCTTTGTCTATGTCACCGCTTCTATACAGATGAGCCAAAGTAACATATTTTTCAAAATATGCGTATGCCCAGGCATCAGAACCGGCATGTATCGTAATGACAGTATTGTAATATAAGTTTAAATCACCGTCCCTGTTTTCTTCATTCTCAATTGAAACATAGGGAACATTTTCATATAGTGACGACACAAGCCTAATTGCGTCAGCCTTCGTAAAAGCAATATTTCTTTGGGTGGTATCTATTTTTCGTCCACATAGATCATCAAGCGTAATTCCATAGTATTCTGCAAGCTTCACCGCGGTTTCAAGCTGCGGTGTTTTTGTTCCCTTTTCGTAAGCGCTCAACGCAGCTGGTGTAATTCCTGCGTAAGTGGCGACTTCTTTTTGTGTACAACCCTTTTCTCTGCGAAGATTGAATAACGTCTCACTCAACATTTCGAGCATCGAAATCAACTCCTTTTGATTTATTATATTCTATATCGTATAATAAAGCAATATAAATCAACCAAATCAATCATTTATATAATTTATATTCAATTTGGTTAATTTACTTTTTATTGGTTGACTTTAATATGATTTGGCTATATAATAAACCCATAAAATTAAATGGAGGTGATCGAGTGAATATTGATAAGGTTAAGATTGAAACAATTCTAGCCGAAAAGGGAATGACACGAGTAAGTCTTTCTTCAACCAGCGGCCTATCTCCGCAGTCCATCAGCACCATCGTTCGCCGCGGCACATGCGAGCCTAAAACCGCTGGAAAGCTCGCCGCAGGGTTGGGTGTATCGGTGTCCGATATCATTGCAAGGGAGGCTTGACCGTGGAAAGGCTGACAATGAACGTCTCAGACCTCCAGCAAGCGCTGGGGATCGGAAGAAATCAGGCATACGACTTGGTAAATCGGGATGATTTTCCCAAAATACGAGTAGGCCGCAAAATCCTGATTCCTCGTGATGCGCTTATTCGCTGGCTGGATAAGCAGACCCAGCAGGCCTTGGGGTGATTTCGTGGCTTTGCAAAAAGGATTCGTTATCCTTCATCGTTCTTTGCTTTCGTGGGGATGGCATGACGATCCCTCAACGGGCTGGCTGTTCGTCAATCTCATTTTGATGGCTAATTGCGCGCCGGTGGAATGGAAAGGGATCAAGATTGAGCGTGGGCAGCTCGTGACAGGTCGAAAGTCGCTTGCAGAACAAACAGGCCTTTCAGAGCAGTCTGTAAGAACTGCGCTCAATCACCTGAAATCAACCGGTGAAATAACCATCAAGCCAACCAACAAATACAGCCTGATAACCATTGTAAATTATAGGAAATTTCAGGACATCCCCGAAACATCAACCAGCAAGCTAACCAGCAAGCTAACCAGCAATCAACCAGCAGCTAACCAGCAGCTAACCACAACAGAACAAGAAGAACAAGAAGAACAAGAAGTAGTATATGCGTCTGCTGCCGAAGATGACCTCTTTGACCAGATAGCAGCCCATCAACGCGCAGACGATCTGATAAGGCGTTACCGCCTCCCTGACAGCGATCCTACGCGGGAAGCGGTGTTAGAGGACGCGGAGAAGGTTGGCTTTGATCGGCTGGAGGAGGTATTGAAACAGGCGTCTCTTAGCAATAACCGGCAAGGGCTTTCTGTGAATTTCTATCGGACGGTACTCAATGGCAGCGGAAAACAAAAGGAGGCAAACATTTATGCCGGATATAGACAGCTTTAACGGCTCTCAGGCGTCAGAGCGTGCTTTTGTCGGCGCGGTGGTCAATGGATATACGCGCGCTACAGATCATGGCTTGAAAACGTCGGATTTCTCCGATGAATTTTGCAAGTCTGCTTTCTCTGCCTGCCTCCAGCTCGAAACGCAGGGCAAGCATGCCGACATCGTGACCATGTTCGATGACTTCCCGGATATAGATAGCGGCGCGCTGATTGCGCTGACGCAGGAGGCATCTTTTGAAAAGCACCTTGTCGAGCAGCACGCGGAAAACATCCGCAGCGCCGGACAGCGCAGGCGGATCAAAGAGTTATTCCTCAAGGCCGCGCAAGCCGCACAGGACACGGCGCAGCCGCTGGAGGATGTAATTTACAAAACGCGCGTTTATCTTGATAAGACAGCCGCGCAGAGCGCCACAGAAGGCCATGTAAGCGGAACGGACGCGCTTGTTGACTTCTGTATGTGGCTGGATAAGAAAGAGCCGGAAAAGGCGATTTCTACGGGTCTTTCAAAGATTGATGCATGTCTCAGTGGCGGCTTGAAAGGTGGCAGGCTCTATGTCATCGGAGCGCGAACGGGGGTAGGCAAATCGGCGCTGATGTGTTCGATGGCAACAGCGGCGATCAAAAAGGGCGAAAAGGTGCTGTATATCTCTCTGGAAATGGGAGCGCGGGAGAACGTAGCGCGTATGATTGCCTCTGTTTCCGGCGTGTCTCTGGGCAGGATCAACAACCGCCCTACCCTTTCGGATGGTGATCACGGCGCAATAATCGAATCCTGCGCACTTCTCCCGGGCGACAATTTCCGCTTCTCCACCAGAGCGCGAACGCCGGAGGATATACGCCGCGCAGCGCTCAAGATGCGCGCTCAGACGGGCGTTGATATGGTCGTCGTCGATTATCTTCAGCTTTTACAGCCGGATATCAAGGCGTCTTCCCGCGTGGAAGCGATCGGAGCTATCACCCGCGCGCTCAAGCTGCTGGCGATGGAATTAGACATTCCTGTCCTCTCTGCTGCTCAGGTCAACCGCGCAGGAGCGCAGGGCGGCGGTGCGCCGCGCCTCTCTGATCTGCGCGAATCCGGCAGCATCGAACAGGATGCTGATGTGGTATTCCTCATGCACCGCGAAGACGGGCAGGAATCAGAGGAATGCAAGAAAGTAGACATTTTCATTGCAAAGAATCGGCAGGGGAATACAGGATATGCGAAATTCATTTTTAACGGCGCATTGATGCGATTCTATCCGCTGCAGGAAAGGAGGCAGGCCGGATGATTGATCGAATCGAAGGCGGGCTTGATGTCCTACGCCGGGAGGCGCGCGGAGCACGCGGGAGAAATCGAAGCTGGAGGCGACACAACGAGATCATGCGCCGAGCACAGCAGCACGTCGAAGCGTGCGGCGGCTCATGGCAGGAATATGAATCGCGCCTGAAGACTGAGTTTGCAGAACTCATGCGGATTTAAGGGGGGGAGCGATGCGCACAAGATCACCGCCGAAAATAAGTTATGCATACACACATGCGAACGGGCAAAGAGGAAATATGCTGAAAAAGCGTCGGGAGAAGCGGGAAAGGAGAAAATAAACCGTGGATTTGTTTACGCTCAAGGCGACGCTCGGTCTTGACACGAGCGAATACCAGCGCAAGGTGAGCGAGATTATCGATCAGGCTAAGAAGGACGGAGAGACGCTGAGCGACGCGCTGAGCGCCGGAAAACCGAGCGTATCCATGCCTGCATCCGGCGGACAGACGCAGACGGGCGGCGGATGGACGTTTGGTAAGCAAGTTTCCGCCGAGATTGCAGCACAAAAGGTGATGGATGTTGCTCAGTGGGTTATCGATGCCGGCAAGGAATCCGTCGGCCTGGCGTCAAGCCTTGAAGAAGTGCTGAACGTTGTTGATGTTACGTTCGGCGAGAATGCCGGAAAAATCGACAGATGGTCGCAGATGCAGGCGGGAGATTTCGGGCTGTCTGAGATGCAGGCGAAGCAGTTTGCCGGTTTTTACGGAAACATGCTGCAGGCCGCAGGCATCAGCGCCGATCAGAGCGCGGAGATGGCGATGCAGCTGTCCCAGCTTGCCGGCGACATGGCGTCTTTTTACAATATCGGCATCGAGGAGGCTTACGGCAAGATTCAGTCCGGCCTCGCTGGCGAGACGGAGCCGCTCATGCGCTACGGCATCGATATGCGCGCGGGCGCGCTGGAGGAATACACAGGCCGGAAGCTCAAGGACATGACGACCGCCGAACAGCTGCAGGCGCGCTATGATTACCTCATGGAGCGCTCCGCGCCCGTGCAGGGAGACTATGAGCGCACGGCTGAAGGCTATGCCAACAGCCAGCGAACGCTTGAAAACAACCTGAACAGGCTGAAGACGCAGTTCGGTGATCAGATTATGCCGGTGCTGACCGCAGGAACAAATGCAGCGAACAAATTCTTCGAGGCGATCTATGCGCAGAGCGCTGAGGAAACTCTGGAAGGCATCGACAATGCAGCAGAAAATGCAAAGGACGGTATCGGCGAGGCGGCGGAAAACGCGCGCGCGATGGTCGGCGTGCTGGATGATTATGGCGACAAAACAGCCCTTACCGCTGACGAGCAGGCGCGCTGGGATGCAGTTGTGAAAGAACTTGTCCGCACGATACCGGAGCTCAGTACGATGATTGACAGGCAGACTGGCGAGATCGACGGCGGAACGGCGGCACTCATGGCGAATATCGACGCATGGGAAGAGGCCGGAAAGGCCGGCGCGGATACGGCGGCGATGGCGGAAAAAGAGAAGATGCTCACCGACATCAACGCGGAGATTGCGCAGGAACAGGCGATGCTTGATGTGGCGCAGAAGCGGTTTGAGCAGAGCCAGGGCGAAGTGATTGCGCTGGGCGCAAGCGTGGCAGAAACGCTCGGCAGGGAGTTTGACGGGACGGCAGAGAGCGTGAAGGAACTGCTTTCGACCAACATCGGACGGAGTGAAGCGCTCAAAACCGGTCTGAGCAAGCAGGAACTGCTCGATCTTATGCGCCCGGTGTCCGACGCGGCAGAGGCCATTGAGGAGCACAAAGAAAACATTGCCGCGCTGCAGCAGGAATATGCGACGGTAGAACAAAGCATTGCAGGCGACAGCGGATTAATGAGCGATATCGTCGCGGAAACGGCTGGAAGCGTGACAGAATCCTTTGCAGAAATCGAGCAGGCGACGAACAGCGTCGTAGCCAATTTTGACCAGCGCAACAGCGCATACGCAGCGTCATACGGCACGGGTATAGCTGCCGCAGATGGGCTGAACGACGCATTGCCGGCATACGCCGCAGCGGCCGGACAGTATACGTTCGCACCCGCGCGCCCTCCGGCTGCAGGGGCGCTTGCAAGGGACGAAGCAATAGCCAGGGAGATGACCAGAGAAATGGACGCAAGGGGCGGGGATGACGCGCTGATTGAGGAAGTCCGCGCACTGAGGCAGGATATATCGCAGATGCAGATCGTGATGGACAACGGCGCGTTGGTTGGGCAGATTGCCCCAGGAATCAACAGATGGCTTGGACAAGAGGTAGCAAGACATAGGAGATAAAGGAGAAGGAATCTTGGAGAGAGAGACATTCACTACAATTCTTCCCTCATACGCATTCATGTGATTGAGGACGAAGAGGAAAGCAAAGAGGAAATCAAAGCAAAAGGAGTATGTCCATTTGCTGGAGGCTTGCAAAGCCGTTGTGTTGACCGTTGCGCTATGCATGTTGAAAAGGGCTGTGCAATTGTCTGCGGAGAGAATCCAAAGTTTGGCGGTATTTGTCCGTTCAATAGACATGCAAACATGTTTATTTGCAGCGAAGAATGCACGCTATATAAAAACGGCTGCACGATGATCAGAGGGAACAAGAGAAAATAGAAAGGCGTATGTATGTATGGTGAAAGAAAGAGATGAACCCAGCAAACTGGACGAAACTGGACGAGACAGCAAGGGCAGATTCCAAAAGGGACATGTCCCCAAGGGATCAGGAAGAAAGCCGCAGCCGCCGGAGTTTCGGGAGTTGGCTGTGTCCAATGCTACGAAAGCGCTCCAAGTTGTTGTCGACGTGATGAACAATCCGAAAGCATCAAACAAGGATCGTTTGATGGCTGCTGGAATGATCATCGACCGGGCATATGGCAAGCCAGACAGCACCGTGAAGCTCGAAACGCCCAAGGCGGACATGCTTGACGATATCCGCGCGGAAATGGAACGCATCAAGGCGGCGAGGCGGGAATGACAGAGCAAGGCAGAATTGCGCTTGAGTACATGACACAGCATCCAGCTTCGCTGGGGCGCTCTCTGGGGTATCGCGATCTGAGAGATGATCTGCACGGCGTCTGGATGCGTGAAATGCTGGAGGCGTCAGAGGACATGACTTTGCAGGCGCATCGAGGCAGCTACAAAACTACATGTCTCTGCATTGTTCTGGCGGTTCTTATGGCTGTTGAGCCGGATAAAAACATCATGTTTCTGAGAAAGACTGATGACGATGTGCTGGAGGTTGTGCGTCAGGTGTCGCGCATCCTCCAGCACCCAGAGTATCAGCGCTTGACTGCATGGCTGTACGCGCAGCGCGAGGATCGACCATCAACGCCGCTTCGCATCGTTCGAGGGACAGCCTCAGAGATTGTGACCGATGCATACGCCGCGCCGCGTGGGGCTGTGCAGCTCCTTGGAATTGGCTTGGGTGGCAGTTTGACCGGCAAGCATGCGGATATTATCGTGACCGATGACATAATCAATCGTCAGGATCGTGTGAGCCGGGCAGAGCGAGAGCGCACAAAATCCGTATACATGGAATTGCAAAACATCAGGAATCCGGGCGGCAGGATCATCAACACAGGAACGCCATGGCACAAAGAGGACGCTTTCACCCTCATGCCGACACCGGTCAAATATGATTGCTACAGCACCGGCATGCTGACGCAGGAAAAGATTGATAATCTGCGTGCTAGTATGACACCATCCTTGTTTGCAGCGAATTACGAGTTGCTACATATCGCAGCAGAAAATGCGCTTTTCCTCCAGCAACCAGGCTTCACAGAGGATGACGGTTTGATTCGTGATGGAATCGCTCATGTTGATGCAGCCTATGGGGGCGAGGATTATACTGCGCTGACGTGTGCAAAGCGCAAAGGAGATACAATATATCTATATGGGCGCTTGTGGCACTCACATGTTGATACTGTGCTTGATACTGTTCTTGCAGAATGTGACCGGCTGATGTGCAGCCCCATACATTGCGAGAATAACGGAGATAAAGGGTATTTAGGCCGAGAGATTCTTAGAAAAGGAAACCGAGTAATTGCGTATCATGAATCTCAGAATAAGTATCTGAAAATTTCGTCATATCTCGTCAAATGGTGGCCTCAAATCGTTTTCTTGCGCGGAACAGATGCAGCATATATCAATCAGATCATGGATTATACTGAGGACGCAGAACACGACGACGCGCCGGACAGCGCTGCCAGTGTTTGCAGGCATTTGGACAGGGTATATCGGGAGCGTACGTATATATCACCGTTTGAAGCGGCCTTGATGAGGTGACAGAATGGGATATTTGCAAATCACATGCGCCCATTGCAAAAAACATTGGGTGGTTTATAACCGAAATATGAACGAGGAGAGTGCGCGATCCTGTCCGCGCTGCCTCAAGGCAATAGACAGCCAGACATGGGCGCGCTTCATCCTGCCAGCCTTTGGGCTGATGGACGATGCAAACCGGGATTTGATCAAAGACAATATGAATCGCTCTCCCCTGTTTCGGGTGGAGTATAGACTTTGAAAGGACGAAATGAATTATGAGTAGAAAAGCTCTTTTTACCGAAGCGCGCGATATTACCCGTCGTGCGCATGCCGATATTTATCTTCTGACGCTCAAGATTTACGAGCTGGAGGATAAGCTGGACAGCAAGAAATACAGCGATGAACACAAGAACAAGGTCATCAAGCCTGAGCTTGAAAAAGTCAAGAAAGAGCGTGAAGCTCTGCGTGAGAATGCGACGAAGAAGGTTGGAGAGCTTGCCCGTGAATACATGGCAAAGCAGGCCGCGCTTGATGAGCTGCGAGGCGATCAGATCACCGAAGACGCTCGCCTGCTGACTTGTGGTATCAAGCTGACTGGGCGAGAGCTGGAAAAGATGTTTGACCGAAACGCCGGAAATGGTACTATGCAGCAAATCATTTGCCGCTATGCGTATGAACAGGGCATGCATAAGGATTTCCGCCGCGCTTATCATACGCGCTCTTCGACCTGCGTAAACCTTGACCATAATCTTGCTTATCAGGCAGACGTCGCCCTCAAGTTTTATGACAGTAAAGATTCCTATGAAAAGATCGCCGGAGATGGCGGCCTGTTCGATCAGCAAATTGCAGCGGCTACGGAGTAAATAATCATATTTGCAGTGGCTTCGCAATGGCGCGAAGCCACTCATTCCTAGCAAAAGGGGAGAATATGAGAGCGAAAAGAAAGAGAAGAGGACAACGGGAAATGTTCATCGTCGACGAACCCGGCCTGTATGCTTTGGCTGCGCAGAAGGGCGATCCTGAAGCGCTTGCACAGCTTTGGCAGAGGGTAAAGGATTATGCGTACAAAGTCGTTATGCGTTATACGGTGAAGCCGTATGCTGAGACGGAAGATTATATGCAAACTGCGTTTCTGGGCGTTCGTGCTGCCGCTCTGGCCTATGATCCTAGCAGAGGATCTTTTCTGACGCTTGCAGATATGTATATTCGTAGCGCATGCAGACATTTCTATCATTGGAACCGGCATGGCGAAGTACAAACAATCTCCTATGATGTCCCGATGAATGCTGATGATCCTGATGGAGGAGATTTCAGAGACAGCTTTCCTGATACGTCTATTCGCGATCCGGCAGAAGGGCTTGAATGCGCTGATATGGTGCGCGATGTGCGAGCAGCGGTTGACGAACTGAATCCGAGGCATCGGGAAATCATCGAACAGAAGTATTATCACCGAATGCCGCTGGAGGCTGTATGTCAGGCACAAGGCGTGAGCGCTGAGCGTATCCGGCAGATTGAGCAAAGCGCGTTGAAGCATCTGAGAGCCAGTAAACATCTTGTGTCATATCGCCGGTATTACGCGCCAACTCAGGGCGTTGGTGTAATCGCATTTCGAAACTACGGAGAGTCAGCGGTTGAACGTGTGGCGATCAAAAACGTTGACAAAGAACGCCGTGCAGAATACCGCGCATTTAGACGGCATGTCTTGCAAAGTGTAGAAAATGGACTGTATTCGCCGGAAGTGGGCGAAATGATCATAAGAAGCTATGAGGAACAGCGCGGATTGCTGGCAAACGGTCAGAATACCGCCTCTGTGCGTTTTATAGACTGACTTTGACCGTTCCCCTTATCCGTATGCAGGAAGCGCCACAAAGAAAAATAAAAGGCACAGCGGGCATTGTGCTTTGCTGTGCCTTTGAGTTTTATTGATTTTTTTCCGTTCTTTCCATGATGATCGTTTGAACAAGCTGCAAAAGCTGTTCTTTTTCTTCTGGCGTCATGTCTGCGATGAGCGCGCGGGCTTCTGCTTCTGTCATTAGTTCGCGCCTCCCTTCTCACAGTCACAGCTTTCGCCGGGATCGAGATGCGCGCCGCAGATCGGGCAGATGCGGTAGAAGCGGTATTTAATCTTTTTCATATTTTCCTCCTTGTCAGGAAGGGAAGACCCATGTTATAATATTAGGGTCTTCCCGGTGTAAGCAAGAATCAGGTTGACATGGCGTTGAGAGAGGCAGTTCTCAACGCCTTTTTTCATGCGATCGTGAAGCGGCGAGTGGTGGTCTGCTTCATGAACTGAGCGGCGATCTCCGGCAGCGCCTTCTTGAGCGCGGTGGTGTCGAGCCTGCTGGAGGCAACCGTCTTCCAAGTGATCTTGAAAGCGCCTGCCGTGATCTGCTCTGCATCGCCCATGCTGGCCTTGATTTCATCCTCCAGCGCGGTCATCTCCGCATCAAGCTCTTCGCGCAGGCGCTTAAGCTCCTGCAACTCCTTGACCTTGTTCTCCAGATTCATCATTGTGTGTATCCTCCTTTGTCTTTCTGATCGGGAAGCGCCTCCAGCTCGTGCCCTTGCTCCTGTCATCTCGTAGGGATCGGGTTGCGTCTCACTCATAGCACCGGGGGCTGTTCCCTTGATCTAATAATAGTATACTACTAACGTTAGTAGTTTTCAATCGTTAGAATTAACAAAACTAATAACGTTATTATGTGCAATCGGCTACTAACGTTAGTATTAAAAGTGTGATATACTTAGGAAAAGGAGGGAAACAAAATGCCCAAGAAGCAAACAGAATGGTCAAGGTCATTCAATGAAAAGGCGTATGATCGACTTGCAATCACCATTCCCAAAGGCCGTAAAACGACCGTAGAGGCGTGCGCCGCTGCGCGTGGTCAATCCGTCAATGGAATGGTAAACGCGCTCCTGATGGACGTGGCAGGCCTCACAGAGGCAGAATGGAAGCAGCCCGCCGCCGATCCGCCGGAGGAATGAGAAAAGCCGCCCTTTGCGGGGCGGTCTTTCTATTTGCGTTTATTTGCCCCTCAGACGGGCGCGAGGCATCGGGAAGGGATTCTATCAATGAAGCACGTAAAAGGGCTATATATTGCGCCCTTGCATCCGTTGAACGGATTACCCTAAGTTCAACATAGGGTAATGCTATGACCCTAGATTTAACCGATGGTCAATATAGGGGTTGCACTTGAAAGGATACTAATTCAATCAGTACCCTTTACACCCTCATTTTTACCCTTTACGCAACGGGAACGAGAGAAAAAACAAGGGAATACAGGGGATAAAGAATCAAGTATTACAAGATAAAACGACACGGCGGAATACAGCAAAAGACAGCGAAAAATGCAATCTTCACAATTCGAATCCCTAACTCTCCGCCACAAAAAAGTCGTGAGAATATCACGGCTTTTTCTTTATCAAAGAATCATCGAAGAAGAAGGGATTCGAACTGGGCCGGTAATGAATGAGGCCACTGTGTGGCCTCAGAACCGGCCTGACCGAGACCCGTCGAGGGGCGAGAGCGCAATCCCTAACTCTCCGCCACAAAAGGACTGAAGCTTTGATACAAGGTTTCAGTCCTTTTCTTTATGTTCTTGCAGAATCCTAATGCGAAACGGCAAATACACCCAGGAATATGCAGTATTCTGGCGTTGCTCTGTCACCGATCCCGGCGGCATCGAAAATCAGCAAAATTCCATAATCAGAAAATGCACCCACTTTCTTCGATGGGTGCATAACAAAACGATTGCTCGGCTTTCGTTTTGATAATAGGCTTTTCGTTTTGTCGATAGCCCTTTCGTTTTATTTTGGGTGCAAAACATATGTATTCATAGGAAATACCACGAAATCATACGTAAACGTTGATAAAACAGGTTTTTTATGGTATAGTTATTAGCAAACCATTTCAACGGTACTTACAGGGAGGAGCGACACAATGATCGATAATGTCAACGAGAGTTGGGTTGGCATCAATGAGGCTGCTGCTCATTTAGGGGTTGCAAAAGACACAATAAGGAACTGGATAAAGAGAACAGATATCCCAGCTCATAAAATAGGCAAACTTTGGAAGTTCAAATTATCTGAGCTTGACGAGTGGGTAAAGAGCGGAAAAAGCGCTATAGACTAAGCGCCTACCAAGGAGGGAAAAAGTATGAAAAAGACCCCGAAGGAGCTTAGTAGCGAATACTATCAGTTTGTAAATAGTTTTACACAGACATCTTTCGAAGATGAAAAAATGCTTGGCAAGTTCTATACTGATCACGATATTGCCGAAAGCATGATTCACATCATCCGCGATATATATAAGCCAGATCGGTTCGGCTCTGAACTAAGAATAATCGACCCTTTTTGTGGCGATGGACGTCTGATTCTTAAACTGATTGCAACGATGACAGAGAACTGTATGATTGAAAATCTTTCAGTGTTTGTTTCTCTGTGGGATATTGATGCTAGTGCAGTCGAAAAGGCCAAGGGCTCGCTTAACGAGTTTTGTAAGGAAAACAATATTGCATGCACTTTGGATGCCAGAGTCGCAGATGCTTTTGTAGAATATCAGGGAGTTCGTGGGAAGTACGACATCTGTATCACCAATCCTCCTTGGAGCTTATTAAAGCCGCAAAAGCTGTTCAGTAAGAATAATGGTGATGATGCTCTCGCCGGTTATCGTATGGCAATTGAAAGCTATGATTCTTTCATGAAAGAAGAATTTTCAATATCTCAGCCTTCAAAAAAATTCGGCAAATGGGGCACAAATCTTGCACGATGTGGAACTGAGGTTGCACTTCGCTTGATAAAGTGCGATGGAATATGTGGCATTGTATCACCTGCTTCTCTTCTTAACGATCAGGTTTCCGAGAAACTTCGTGTATGGATATTTGAAAACTTCAAAGTAATTAATGTGTCATATTACCCCGCGGAGCTGAAGTTGTTCGGTATTGCCGACATTTCAAGCATTACAATGGTTGTTAAGGGCGGGGAAACTGATCAAAACATCGATGTAAGAATCTATGACAGCAAAACTTCATATAAGCAAAAAAAGATCGAAAAGGCTGTGTTCGAATATATCCGCCGCAACGGCTATTGCATCCCGTTAAGGACCGGAATTGAGTCAATCCCAATAGTAATGTATCTCGAACAGCTTCCATCGATGCTGGATTATTGTGCTGAATGTGGTTTGAGTTTCACTAGGGAACTTGATGAAACGCGGTTTCAAGAAAAGCTCACAGACAACGGACGGATAGAGTTTGCAAAAGGATACATGGTTGATAGATACTCTTTCTATGGAGATGGTTTATTCATAAATGAGGAGATCGTGTCTCCGCCAGCCAGTGCATTTTGCCACAAACTTGTCTGGAGGGACGTGTCTCGAGATTCGCAGCTTAGGCGCATTAAAGCTACCCTTCTGCCCCCAGGGTTTATTTGTGGAAACTCTCTTGGTGTGATATTCTGTCAAGAAGAAAACCTTGCTAGGATGAAAATGCTTCTCGTGATAATGAACTCCTTGATATTTGAATACCAGGCTAGAAGCATGCTTGTTTCAAACCATGTTGCTGCCGGGATAGTTAAACAAATTCATGTTCCTATACCTGACGTGGATGCAAAAGTAATCGACATGGTTGATCGGCAAATAAAAGGCGAAAACTTGGAATTGTCATTAGAGCTTATTGCCGCGAAACTTTATGGCATCGCACCAAGCGATTATCAGGCAATCGTCGAATCATTCACTCTGAATCAGGAAGAACGAGATTATTTAATTCAAACCTACAAAGAGGAAGCAAACCAGAATGGAGAACACAATAACATGATTTTTAACCACTACGCCTCAACGCTGAGCGACTTGGATATGCAAGTTATCCGTTGTGTACCTCCTGGAGGAAACTGGAAAGATATCCCCGAGAGTGTGCCTTCCCAGCGGTTGGCGCAAATACGTGAGAGCTATAAAGCAGGAAAAGGCAGTCGATCAACTTATTACGGTCGACTCCGTCCGGAAATGCCGGCCTACACAATTAACACATATTTCAATCGTCCTGGAAACGGATGCAATATGCATTACGATCAGGATAGAACCATGTCTCAAAGAGAAGCCGCACGTTTTCAGAGTTTCCCTGATTCCTTTGAATTTCTTGGCTCAATTGGGGCAATTAACAATCAAATTGGCAATGCGGTACCTCCTCTGCTTGCCTACCAAATTGCCAAGAGTATCCCATTTAAGGGGCAATTTGTTGATTTGTTTTGCGGTGCAGGCGGACTAGCGCTTGGTTTTATTTGGGCGGGGTGGACTCCCATAATCGGCAACGATATTGATCGATACGCCATAGAGACACATAAGAGAAATATTGGCGGAGAAGCAGTCGTTGGAGATATCAATGACGAGGAGATACATAGCACAATTGTGTCGAAGGCGCTAGAAGCAAAGACGGCTCATCCTGAATTACCCCTTTTCGTTCTTGGCGGACCACCTTGTCAAGGTTTTTCAACCGCAAACACACGTAGAGGCGCCGAGGATATGCGAAACTGGTTGTTTAAGTCTTACGCAAGCATTGTGAAAGCAATAAATCCTGACGGTTTTGTATTTGAAAACGTCAGAGGCATTTTGAACCTTGATAAAGGGCAGTTCTTCGAAATGATTAAAGCCGAGTTGCTGGAGAGTGTAGACTCCATAAAGGTAAATCAGGTCAATGCGGCGAATTTTGGTGTCCCTCAGCGCAGAGAAAGGGTAATCATCGTTGGCGGTTCGAAAGAGCTTACAGGTAAATTTTGCATGAATGAGATATCTTGCGTTCCCAAGAATGGCCAAATATTTATGCTACCCCCAGTAATTGGCGCGGAAGATGCAATTGGTGATTTGCCTCAGCTTCAGCCCGGTGAAGATGGAAGCTCATACAGTTACCGTTTTCCTTCTTCCAATATGTATCAAAAACTCATGCGCGGTGAGGTTCATCCTGAAGAATATCTTCGCAGCTACTCAGTATAAGAAAACGACCACCTGCCACATTTGTGGTGGGTGGTCGCTACCTTATTCCGCGGCAATTTCCCTAGAATATCTGGGATCATCCCAGTTGGATGCAAGCTCGGTAGCCACAAGTTCCATGATGTCAATAAGGATTCTTCTCACTTCTGTATATTCTGGTGTCTGTTTTACTGCATGGTAGTCAACAGATGCAATGAACTGTTTAATACCAGCATCTGAACCATCCTCAGAGAGAGCTGCGTAAAGAACTCGGTTGCTTTCTTTCAAAGGTTCAGCAACTCTCGACAGCAATGAAAAGGCACTCGATTTCATATCAAGTATTTTTGCGTTCGAGTACATATAACCGTTCCGGTTGCCTTTTTTTGCATATTCTGCGAGAGAGGAGAAAGCCACCCGTATCTTCCGAGTCTTTTGAATACTGACATAACGGAGAGTGCTTGCGCGCCGAGAGAACTGTACTGTTACAATCTGATTGTGAATTGTCGTTGAGTCCGGTATTATCTCATAATCATAGTCTGCGTATTCCAAATGAAGCAACGTGAGAAGAAACAAAAACTCTTTTTTGTCGATAAAATCTGACAGCAACATCATGGCTATATTCCGATTGTCTCTCATCACTCTGCTGAGCCTTAAAGCCGATTCCTTATCAGAAACTCTCCACTTGCATTTTTGCCAAATAGGATTTGCATACCATGTTGCGACAGACTCTCCATTTTTCTCAACCTCGACTAAATGAAGCACGTCTGAATAATACATACGATTGTTTTTAGCGCTGTTACAAGGTTTGCACAAGAACTGGAATTCCGGGCGATGGCAAAAGCCGAGAGAAATTGGTCCTATATGATCCGCGCTGCAAGGGCGAGGGTGGTATCCGCCATTGCCTTCATTGGCACATCGTTCCTGCTTCATATCTGGGTTAGAACTGATAAACCCCATCAGCTTATTTGCTGTGATCCAGTTTCCATCACTCCAATTTTCAAATGCACGGCGATCGGTTGAATACGAAGCAAGGTTTTCTTTTGAACGTCCCTTGTCGGCTGAAGACCGGCAACACCGATTAAACGTGTGAAATCCGTCCAGTCTGTCAGGTGCATTTGACATTGTACCAGGTCCAAGCATACTCGGTTCAGTTGGAATGTAATCATTCTCTATCCAAGCCGTCCATGCTGCGAGGTCATTCGGAAGATCGGGAAAACTCTTCACTCGTGTACACTTGAGCAGCCCCGGCAATGCCATATAAGCATTTTCACCGTAGGTATCAACAAAAGCTGTGATGAAATCAAGAATATGGGTAACTTCATCCATTTCGATCAAATTGCTATAAAAAGGTAATTTTTCTACTCTTTTTATGAAATTGGATGAAAGATAGCAGTAACGAATATCCATAACACGCCCGCAAACCTTGCAAGGATGCTGCTTTGTTGGGTGAATCTTTTTTGCGACTTTGCTAATCCATTTATCTTCGTCTGTACTTACACCAATCTCTGCAGCTTTTTCAGCCCACCAATGATATCTCTTGTCATGGGAAAACTGAAAAGCGCCTGCCCCTCTATTGGAAGGAGCCTCCCATTGAATCGTGCCGTCATCGTGTCTCAAGTCAGGCATGCCGGCATACGCAGGATGATTAACGATTTCTTCTTCATACTGAAGAAAAGCTTCGTTAGCTTCTAAGTTTGCTCTTTTTCGTACCTTTGCTGCCATCAACGATGCTCCTTTCTATGTAAAAAGGTGAAATACACATTTTACTGGTCTGAAGGCTGGTGCCTGGTATAAATACCTCGATACAAAGGAACCCACTCTTATTCATTCACAAGTTCCATAATCTCAGTAATGTCACATTCTAAAGATTCACAGATCTTGACCAGTGTGTCTGTTGTAATATTCTCGCCCTTGCCCAACTTGGCAATGGATGCTGTACTAATACCTGTCATGCGGCGGAGATCCTGTTTATTCAGACCACGATCAATAAGTAGATGCCATAATTTTTTATAACTGATTTTCAATGGTTCCCTCCGGTAGCTTATTCCTCATCATAAACATCATATGGCTTCATTATATCAGACCAAGTTCTTATTCTCGCTATCTTTTCGTTCTTTGTGGTGCACTTCTGTGTCTGTGCATGAAGTTTTATTCTTCATCCTCCGGCAACCAGCCGTCCTCCGGCCTGTGCTGGGGCATGGACAAAAACCATCTGACTCCGAACCGGTCCGTGACGATCGCCGCACAGGAGCTCCACGGCAGCGCGCCGATTTCAAGATTCACCCTGCCTCCGTCCGCCAGAAGGGCAAACGCCTGCTTCAGTTTATCTCGGTCATCAAAATCAACGCCCAGCTCGACAGGATGCCTGCCTGCATAGGTATCCTCTTTGGCTTCCACAACGGAGCAGAACGGTTTTCCGCTTCTGGTCAGCTCCGAATGGAAATACGTCCCGTCCCTGTTCAGCACGTGATACCCCAGTTCCAGATCAAACGCCGCCCGATACAGTTCAACGGCCGCCGGACTGTTTTTTACATAAATTCCAACGCCGATCATGCCCATCTTCCTCTCTTCCTGATATTCTGTCACAGTGGCTTTCATAAAGAAAGCGCCTGCGGAATCATGCGGATATGCGGCGGGAACCGTTCCTTTGTCCCTCTTCAGTCAAAAAAACAGACCCGTCAAGGATCTGCTTTGATTCCGTTTCCTTATCACGTCAGCCTCTGCTGCTCGATCAGCTGATTGAGGATATCCTCCACCAGCTCAATCGCCCGGCCGACTTCCTTCTTCAGCTTTGAAATCCTGTGCTGAACGAGAAAATCCGCCGCCATACCGTCAAAGAAGAAGTCTGCAAACGTCAGGAACTCGCCGACCTCAAGGTTCAGCGCGCCGGAAAGCTGCACGTCCTTGAGTTCGCGCTCAAAGATGCGCAGATCGCCGCGCACCTGATCAATCCAGCCCACCGCAGATTCCATCTTGCTGTGCTTGATCATGTCAAATACGAAACCGCCGCCAAAGAGATCCGCAAGCCCCCAGCGCCCGGCGCTTCTGAGCTTCTTCTCCGCCTCGCGCAGTCCCTCAAGCGCCCGGTTTCCCGCGTCGATGGCTTCTGCAATTTCCATTCGTCTGCGATCCATCATATCCTCCATCTTCTGCTCAGCCGCAAAGACAGCATTCTTCCTCTTACCCGGAAATCGTTATCCGCGCCTCATTCCCCGATCATATCCCACAGCCGCTGAAGCTCTTCCTGGCTGCCATACTCAAGGACGATTCTGCCCTTCTGCTCCGTGCCCTGCATGGAAACCTTCAGCCCCGTCGCGCTGCGCAGGCGCTCGCGCAGCTCCTCGTATTCCACGGGCAGCGCGGCGGGCTTCGCCTTTTCCTTCTTTTCGGGCGTCTTCTTCGCCGCCTCCTCCAGCTGGCGCACGGACCAGCCCTGCGCCACAGCCTTCTTGAACAGTTCCGCCTGCAGCGCGCGGTCGGCAACGCCGGCCAGCACGCGCGCATGGCCTGCGGAGATCGTGCCGTCGATCACCGCCGCCTGCATGCCCTTGGGCAAATTGAGCAGGCGCAGCAGATTCGCCACGGCGCTGCGGCTGCGGCCCAGCCGCTCGGCCACGGCCTCCTGCGTCAGCGCGCATTCGTTCATCAGCAGATAGATGCCCTGCGCCTCTTCAATCGCGTTGAGATCCTCGCGCTGGATGTTTTCAATCAGCGCAGCCTCCTGACGCCTGACGTCGTCCCATTCGCGCACAATCGCCGGAATGGTCTCAAGTCCCGCCATGCGCGCCGCGCGCCAGCGCCTTTCGCCGGCGATGATCGTATAGCGCTTTCCGTCCCTGGCAAGCAGGATCGGCGTGAGCACGCCGCTGTGGCGGATGGAATCCGCCAGCTGAGAGAGCGCCTCCTCGTCAAACTTCTTGCGCGGCTGTTCGCGGTTGGGATCGATATCGCCCAGCTTCATTTCCAGCACCGCATCGCCCGGAATAACCGCGTCCGCGCGGTGCTCCGCCGCCTCGACGGACTGCACAACCTCGTCAACGTCCGGCAGAATCGCGCTCAGGCCTCTGCCCAGTCCCATTTTCTTCGCCATGATTCTCTCCCTCAATTCATGCCGCCCGTCCGGAGCCGCTTTTTACGCGCCGGAGACCTGCGCGCGTTATCTCGACAGGAATTCCTTCGCCAGCGCCTGATAGCTCTGCGCGCCCAGCGAGCGCGGATCATACAGATGAATCGGCAGCCCGTGGCTGGGCGCCTCGCCCAGGCGCACGTTGCGCGGCACGACGGTGTTGTACACCTTGCCCCTGAATACCTTGCGCACCTCCTGCGCGACCTGCAGGCCCAGGTTTGTCCTCGCGTCGAGCATCGTGAGCACCACGCCCTCGATCGAAAGCTTCCGGTTGATCTTCTGCACCTTCTGAATCGTGCCCATCAGCGCGCTGACGCCCTCCAGGGCATAGTATTCACACTGGATCGGAATCAGCACGCCGTCCGCTGCGCACAGCGCATTGAGCGTGATCAGCCCCAGCGACGGCGGACAGTCGATAAAGATGTAGTCAAACTTCTCTCTGGCCTCTTTGAGCGCCTGCGCAAGCACATGCTCGCGCGCGTCCATACCCGCCAGCTCAATCTCCGCGCCGGCCAGGCGGATATCCGCCGGGAGCACAAAGAGCGTATCCACCTGCGTTTTCGCCAGCGCATTTTCAAGCGTCACGCTGCCGGCCATGACCTCGTAGACCGTCGGGGTCTTGTCCTTTACGCGCACGCCCAGTCCGCTTGACGTATTGCCCTGCGGGTCTGCGTCCACGACCAGCACGCGGCGGCCCTCCGCCGCCACGCAGGCGGCGAGATTGACGCTCGTGGTCGTCTTGCCCACGCCGCCCTTCTGATTGGTGATTGCGATGATTTTACCCATGATATCTCAAATTCCTCTGATGATCTGTCTGAAATACTGGCGGCCTGCGGCCGCCTGCCCCGTCATTCCATCTGATGGTTTTCTTCAAGCACCTGCACATAGCACGAGCGTTCAAACTCATCCATCGGGAACCGGCGCACAAGCTCGCGCATCGCGGCAAAGGAACCTTCGCGCGAAAAATCGTTGAGCGCACCCTGAAGCGCAGGGCTGACCGGCATGCTTCCATAGCCCAGCGCAAGCAGGCGATCCGCCAGATCGCGGATCAGCTCGCTGCGGATGCGCATGCGCCGTCCGTTGTCGAGCGTGACGACCATCGTCCTGTCCGTTCCGGTGTATACGGCGTTGAAGATGGCCGAGTCAATCTGCCGCCAGAGCACAGTGAGCGTCGCATCCGTCCTGCCGAAGCGTATGATGGACTGATTGACGGTATACATCAGCTCCGGACAGCGCGAAAGCAGCGCGCCGCCCAGATGCGCGCGCAGCATGGATTCAATTTGTTCAAGCCTGCCGGGCATCTCCATTCCCTCCCGCAAAACAGCTTTTGTACGGCAGCGTATAGCAAGCCAGTATGATATCCATATTGTATTCTACACGCACCGCCGTTCTTAGGCAAGGGTTTTTCAAATTTTCAGAAAAAGTGACCGGATGACCTCCGCTTTTGTTCCGGTTTACATTTGTTCGTTTTCAGGGTATACTGAAAACAACTGAAAGCGAGGGATGTATATTGATTACGCCATCCATGTGCGAACAGGTGCTTGCCCGCGCGCTGCGGCGCGGCGGCACGTTCGCTGAAATCTTTTACGAGGACACCCGTTCCTTCCACATGACGCTGCGCTCCCGGAAGATCGAGCGCGCGTCCGTCTCCCGTCCGCGCGGCGCAGGCGTCCGCATCTACGACGGCCTGCGCTCCATCTATGTCTATACCTGCGACGTCACGCTCAGCGGCCTTCTGCGCGCGGCCGACCGGGCTGCGGCAGCCGTCACCGACACAAGGGGAACGGGGACCGACGTCGTGCTGCACGAAAAAACGTTTACAGACATGCACCCCGTCCGCATGTCTGCACTTGCCGCCGATGCGGGCGCGCGCGCAGGCATTCTGCGCGCGGCGGACAGCGCCGCAAGGGGCGTATCTCCCCGCATCACGCAGGTCAATGCCGGCCTCATCGCCAAGGAGCAGCATGTGATCATCGCCAACAGCGAGGGGCTCTTCACCGGCGATACGCGCACCTATACCCGCCTGACCTGCTCCGCCATAGCCAGCGACGGCACGGAAAACCAGACCGGCACCGACAACCCCGGCGCGCGCATGGGCTTTGAGCTGTTCAGTACGCGCGTCGATCCGGCTGCGTCCGGCGAAAAGGCCGCCAGAACCGCCGTCACCATGCTCGACGCGCCCTACTGCAGCGCGGGCGAAATGCCCGTGGTCATCGCAGGCGGCTTCGGCGGCGTCATCTTCCACGAGGCCTGCGGCCATTCGCTTGAGGCGACCAGCGTGGAGCCGGGCATGAGCGAATTTGCCGGAAAGCTCGGCCAGCCCATCGCCGCGCCCTGCGTGACCGCCATCGACGACGGCACGATGCCGGGCGAATGGGGCAGCGAAAACATCGACGACGAGGGCACGCCGACCACACGGCTTGTGCTCATCGAAAACGGCGTCCTCAAAAACTACATGATCGACCGGCTCAACGGCCGCAAGATGGGCATGGCCCCGACCGGCAGCGGCAGGCGCGAAAGCTACGCCTACGCCCCGACCAGCCGCATGCGCAACACGTTCATCGCCGAAGGAAACGACGATGAGGAAGAAATGCTGCGCACCATGGGCGACGGCCTCTACGCCGCGCAGATGGGCGGCGGCAGCGTCAATCCCGCCACCGGCGAATTCAACTTCGCCGTGCAGGAGGGCTATCTCGTCAAAGACGGAAAGATCGCCACGCCGGTGCGCGGCGCGTCCCTCATCGGCAAAGGCAGTGAGATCCTGATGCGCATCGACCGCGTCGGCCGGCATATGACCATGGGTCAGGGCATGTGCGGCTCCTCAAGCGGCAGCGTGCCCACCAATGTCGGCCAGCCGACCATCCGCGTCAGCCGCCTGACCGTCGGCGGAAAGTGAGGTGCAGACCATGAATGAAAAGATCATCCCGCCCGCAGGCGATATGACCCTTGAAACCTTCTGCAGCCGCGCGCTGGCGATGGCGCAGGAAAGCGGCGTCTCTCCGGCGGAAATCTGCTACAAGGCGAGCGAGTCCTTCTCCGTCACCGTGCGCGAAGGAAAGCTTGAGGATTACAAGGTCAACGACCGCTTCAGCCTGACCATGCGCGGCCGCTTTGCCGGGCGCATCGGCACGGCCAGCACGCAGGCGCTCGACGAGGAGAGCCTGACCATGCTCATAGACGGCGTCAGGGAGAGCGCGCAGCTCATCGAGACGGAGGATCAGGACGAGCTCTGCCCGCCCGAGGAAGCCTACAGCAGCGTGTGCAACTGCAGCGAAGCGCTTGAAAGCGTCACCGCAGAGGAGAAAATCGCGCTGGCGATGGAGATCGACCGGCGCATGTGCGCAAACGATCCGCGCGTCAGGCCCGACGCCTCCGTGGTATCCACCGCCAGAGAGACATTCAGCCTGCGCAATACGCTTGGCATGTGCCTCTCCCACACGAGCAACCTGATTTTCGCCTACGGCAGCTGTCTGATCAAGGAGGGCGAAAACGCCGCGACCGGCTTCAAGCTCCTCTGGGGACATTCCCTTGAGGACGTCGACGCCGCCAAGATCGCCGACGGCTGCACGCAGGACGCCGCCGGCAAGCTGGGCGCAGGCCGCATGAAGAGCGGCGCAGTGCCCGTCGTCATCCGCAGCGGCGCCATGGCCGATCTGCTGACCACCTTCTCCGGCGTCTTCTCCGCCGACAACGCGCAGAAGGGCATGTCCCTGCTCGCCGGCAAAGAGGGCTGCGTGATCGCCAGCCCGCATGTTTCCATCATCGACGATCCGCTGATGACCTTCGGCATCGGCAGCTGCCCGTTTGACCGCGAGGGCGCAGCGTCCGTAACCAAGCACGTCGTAGAAAACGGCACGCTCAAAACCCTGCTGCACAACCGCAGAACCGCCGCCAGGGCAGGCGTGCATACCACGGGCAACGCGGCCAGCGGCGGACAGATCGCGCCGAGCAACCTGTACATCTCCCCCGGCAAAAAGAGCCTTGACACGCTGCTTGAAGAGATGGGCGAGGGACTGCTGCTCACCGAGGTCAGCGGCCTGCATGCGGGCGCGAACCCGATCAGCGGAGATTTCTCCCTGCTCGCCCGGGGCTGGGAGGTGCACGGCGGCAGGGCCGTGCGCGCGGTGGAGCAGTTCACCGTCGCCGGCAACTTCTACCGTCTGATGGAGAATGTCACAGCCGTGGCCGACGACCTCCTGTTTGAAGGATCTCCCATCGGAAGCCCGAGCGTCGCCGTAAAGAGTCTGAGCGTCGCAGGCGAATAAACGCATAAATAATCAGCAGGGAGCGCTTTTCGGCGTTCCCTGCTGTACTATGTTACCGATTTACGTCCGGTTTTTCCATCTTCTGCCCGCCATAAAGTCCCACGCCCGGCCGGCAGCCCAGCCAATAGACGCTCCCGCCGCATCGATCATGACGTCCGCGACTGCAGGCCCGCGCCCCGGCACAAAGCTCTGGTGATATTCGTCCGTCGCCGCATAGCCGATGCACATCGCAAAGGCCGCTACGCCCGGATACTTTGCGCCGCTGAGCCTGAGCGCGCGGCGATACAGCAGCAGCAGCACCGCGTACTCCGCCATGTGCGCGCCCTTGCGCACCAGGAATTCCACCGAATACCGGACAGCCCCATCGGCGCGCATGCCCGTGACCGCGGTAATCACATCAAGCATCAGCTTCGTGATCGAGCCGCTCTGCGCGCCGGAGACGTCGCCCGGCATCGCCGACATCGTAAAAATCACGCCCATCCACACGAGGCATGCCGTCCACGCAGCCTTTTTTCCGCTCATCAATACCTTCACGCCGTTCCCCCTCATGCGCGCATTCTTTGCCGTATGATACCATATTCCCCCGTATTTTGCAAAAAATGCTTGTGTTTTCATCCCTGTCTGGTATAATGTAAGGAAGAAAAGTCTCTCATTTTGGAGGTATGACGATGAAAATGAAACTGACTGCAGTGCTCGCTGCGATGAGCCTGCTTCTTGCGATGTCTGCCCATGCCCAAGAGGCCGCTCTGCCGGGCGCCCTTCCGGAAGCGGGCGCGACGCCCGCCGCGCAGGAAATGGCCGCCGACGCCGCTGTGCAGCAGGCCGCGGCTGCCGAAACGGAAGAGGACGCGCCGGAGCTTGAGGTGACCACCAAGAGCCGCTGGTTTGTCAACAAGTATAAGCGCACCTATACCCGCAAGATCAGCTACTATGCCGGCGTGTACGCCTACAACCACGGCGACTACGTCACCACCTCGTTTGACTCCAAGGTGCCCGCGCAGTACTTCATCATCGACGAGGACGGCGGCTATGCGCTCGCCCCGATCGTGCTGGATATCACCGACGCCATGCGCGCCCGCCTCTACGGCGCGGACGAGGGCGAAACGTACATGTACTACGGCCAGTTCTCCACGCTTGAAAAGGCCGTCTACCAGGAGGCCGGCAAGCGCGGCTATCACCGCTACGGCATCCCGGGCATCCACGAGGGCATCGACTTTGCGAACTACCCCAACGCTCCGCTGTTTGCGATTCTGGGCGGCGAGGTGACCCGCGCGGGCGACGCCGACGGCACGGTTGCCGTATACAACGAGGAATACGACTGCACGGTGCTCTATCTGCACACGGTGAACATCGCCGTTGAGAAGGGCGACGTGATCGAGGCCGGCACGTTTATCGCGCGCGAGGGCAAGAAGAACGCCGGTACCGTCTATACCCATGTCGAGGTCCGCATGGGCCGCCATGAGGCCGCCAACAAGTGGCGCAATTCCAAGCTTGAAAGCGACTGCCCGTATCCGGTGATGCAGGAGGCGCTTGGCGTGGTGGAGTCCGGCCGTCAGCCGGTGACCTACGCCGCTGTCGCCGCCGCGCAGCGCATGCGCGAGGAGGCTGAGGCCGCGCTGCTGGCTGAGCAGGAGGCCCAGGAGGAAGCCGCCGAGCCGGAGATTGAGCTGGTCGATACGCTGCCGGGCGCAGACGCTGCATACGGCTTTGACGCCGTCGTGCCGGAAGCCACGCTGCCGCCGAGCAAATAATCCATCCGACTGTTCAAGGGGCTCTGATCGCCGTGAAGGGCGCAGAGTCCCTTCTTTCTTTTTCCGCATTCCATTCTGCATCGTTCCACGCCCGTCATATAATGCTGCTGTGAAAGGAGGAGCGCCATGATCCGTGCTCTGCGCTATCCGCGTCTGTGCTTTGCCGCATGCCTGACGGCCGTCTGCTTCGCTGCGGCGCGCGATCTGTGCGCCGTCTCCGCAGGTCTTTCCCTGGCGCTGCTCTATGCCGCGCTGCTGCTCCTGCCGGTATGCTTCGTGCTGATCTCCTGCCGCATCACGGTGGACGCGCAGGGCGTTGGCATCGGTTTTCTCCTGCGCATGCGCCATACGCGCTGGGAGGATATCGCTTCCCTCGGCGTATTATGCTGCAACAGCCGCAGGCTATACCTGTACGGCATGTACCGCGAACAGACCGATTTTCTCAACCTGCTGCACCATGCGCCCGCATGCGGGCCGTGGGGCTTTGTTGCGCCGCTGAGCAAAAAGCTTGAGGAAGCCGTCAAGGTATACTGTCCCTTCCCTGCCCGGCTGACCGCGCCGCAGTTCGCCGCGCCGCCGCGCCGCATGCGCAGGCAATGGCGGCAGGCGCTGCTCAGTGCGCTGTGCCTCCTCCCGCCCGGGCTGCTGGCTGCAGCCGCCGGCGCGCTGATTTTCCTGCGCGCCGGTTCACATCCCGACTCCGCCGTTACGCTCGCGCTTTCCGCGCTGGCTTTGCTGCTTTCCGGCGCGATGCTGCTGCGCCGCTGCGTCAATGCCATGATGATCTGCCCCGGCTTCAGCAAAGAAGGCGTATGCGCAGGCCGAAGCCTGTATCTGCCGTGGGAAAACGTGCGCTTTGCCTACGTGCACCGCATCGCGAAAATGAGCGGCTTTTACCTGCTCTCCAATCCGCATGGGGAGATGCTTCGCCGCGGCGCGCCGCCCGTCGTCTGTCTCTCCATGCCCGATACGTCGACTCTGCTGCTGGCCTACCTGACCTACTGCCCGCACGCAGACAGGGGCATGAGGCCGTAGCGCATACAAAAACCGCCCGAAGGCGGTTTTCATTTTTATGTTGTCAGAGCACCTTCACGTCCCTGCCGTCGCTGACCACGGCGATGGAGCCATCCCTGCCGCAGTACACCTTGGCGCCGGTCTCCTCAAGCAGGCCGATCACCACCGGGCTGGCCGGATCGTCGTCCCCGTCGGGGATGAAGGCGATCTTCGGCGAGGCCTCGCGGATAAATGCCTCGCTGGCCTTGACCAGACGGCCGTGATAGGGCACCTTGAGCACGTCGCAAGCAACGTTCCCCTCTTCAAGCAGCTCCATCTGGCGCGGCGCTTCCGCGTCGCCGGCGAAGAAGAACTTCGTCTCCCCGTAGGTCAACCGCACGGCGAGAGAAAAATCGTTTTCCTCGTCATGGCCGTAGGAATGCCTGTGCGCCGCCGTGATGTGCAGCGCTACGCCGTCCCCGGTATCAAACGCGGTTTGAGAGCCGATTTCCAAGGGATGCTGCACAGCGTCCGAAACCTCAAGCGCCTCCATGAACTGGGTGTGCTGCTTGCTCTCCTTGTCATATACCGGCATGTATACCTGACGGACGCCGATATCCTCCAGCACCTTGTCCGCGCCGCCGACATGATCCTTGTCATAGTGCGTGATGATCATGACGTCGATGACGTCAATACCTTCCGCTTCAAAGCGCTCGACAAGCGCCTTGCCGCCCTTGTTCGTGCCCGTATCAATCAGGATACGCTGCCCGGAGGGCGTGGTGATGAGCATCGCGTCCGCCTTGCCCATGTCGTAAAAATCAACGCGGAGTTCCTGCGCTGCGGCGCAGGAAACAAACAGAAGCATCGGAATCATCAGCGCCGTCAGTACCGCAGACCATTTTTTCATGAGATTGCCGCCCTCCTTTTTCAAAAAGGCTCCTTCTAAATCCCGGAAGGAGCCTTTTTATCGATCCGTCAGCCGGATCAGTAATTCGTGCCGTACAGGGAGTTCTGCGTATCCCTGCCTGCGATGCCGTCCACAGAGAGACCGTGGTCGCGCTGATAGGCGCGCACAGCGTCATACGTCCACTGGCCGTAGATACCGTCCGCCGTGCGGACAATGCTCTTGTATCCGGCGCTGATGAGCGCATTCTGCAGCCGCTTGACGTCGCTGCCCTTGCATCCCCAGTACAGCAGGCGATAGCTGCCCGGATCGGAGGGAGAAGGAACGCCCGCCGGCTGGGCATTGGCGGAATAGAGCACCTTCTGCGTATACGGATCGGCCACGCCGGTTCTTTCAAGGCCGTTGCGCTGCTGGAAATTGCGCACAGCGCGGTATGTGCCGCTGCCGAAATAGCCGTCGATGGAGCCGGAATAGTAGCCAAGCGCCTTGAGCCTGCGCTGCAGCGGAACGACCGCGCTCTGGTATCTGCTCGAGCGCCTCAGGGTCGTATACTCGCCCGTGCTGCCGCCGTATGCCGGCAGCGCCGCAGACGAGTGCAGCAGGCGCTGCGTGGCGTCGTCCGCCTTGCCTGTGACGGTCAGGCCGTTGACACGCTGGAAATCGCGCACGGCGCGCTGCGTGCCGCTGCCAAATATGCCGTCCACCTTGATCGTGTAGTATCCCAGCTCCTTGAGGCGCCGCTGCAGGGCGTAGATCAGCGGATGATCGCGGTCGCCGCGCACAAACGTGGGATAGCGCCGCTCGTCATAGCGGATGGCGCTGACGGAGAAGAGCTTGCCCTGCGTGCCCTGTCCGGCTTCGCCGGTGACGCTCAGGCCGTTGATCTCCTGGAACAGCCTGACGGCCTGCTCCACCGTGCTGTCAAAGTTCGTCGTCGGCTTCACCGGGTAGCCCAGCTCATGCAGGCGCGTCGTCAGGATGCGCACGGCCTCGCCCCTGGATCCCCTTTTCAGCCTGCCCAGATAGGAAGAGGCGCTTACAGTGACAACCGTGTCATAGTGCTGCTCATTGTTTTCGCCGTAGAATACCCGGAATGTGATCTTCGTTCCCTCGGGATAGGTATGCGGCAGGGAGAACTGCACAAGACCCTGGCTGTCAGCGGAAAGCTTCTGCCTGTAATCGCCCGCGAAGAGCTCCACAAGCACGCCCGCGCCGGTTCTGGCGGCGACGGTCATGCTCGCCGCATGGATCGCGTCGATGGTGATCTCCGGCCTGACTGCCGGCGCGGTGACGACAAAGTTTCCCTCGAAGCTGACCGCGCTTGACGGGTCGCCGCTGTAGCTGACCGTCACGCGGGTATAGACGCCGGCCGCACAGCTGACTGCGGCGCTGAATCTGCCGCTTTGATCCGCCATCGCGTATACCGTCGCCGCAGCGGCCGGCTGCGTGGTGATCATCACCTGCGCGCCCGGCTGTGCGCTGCCGCTGACCGTCAGCATATTCTCTCCGGCGGTCACGCCGCTGATGGCGATCTGCTGCGCCGGCGCGGCGGGCGTATCGGCGCTCACCTCCACCCTCACGCGTCCGGATTCAGGCAGGGATCCTTCCCCGTAGAAATAGAACCGGATCATGTATCTGCCGGGGCGAAGGCCGCCAAAGGAAAAACTGTCGCCGCTGCTTCCCAGGATCGCCTCGTCCATATAGGCGTCGTTTGCGTCGTAGAGCTTGGCGACCAGCCGTTTGCTGCCGGAAAACTTTGCGCTGCCGAAGATGGCGCCGTCGGCGGCGTCATCCGAGCTCGCGTTCCGGGTGGATACATCCGCGCCTTCAAACACATTGCTCTCCTGCACAGGCTCGTTTTCGCCGCCAATCGGATTGTCCTCCGGAAGATCTCCCTCTCCCGGCAGATCTCCCTCTCCCGGCAGATCCCCCAGCCCCGGCAGCGCCTCGCCGGGAGTCGTTTCCCTGTATGGATATTTGTAATTCCGCTCCGTCTGCGCAGACGCCGGCGCGCATGCAGCCGCCATCACCAGCAGCAGCATGGCGATTATCCTTCGTTTCATTGCGTTCATGTTCATGCTCTTCCCTCCATGAATACCGTTCATCGCGGGCTTTGTTTCATCTTATCATGACGAAGCAAATTATGCAACCGCTCCCGGCCACAGCACCTTCTGTATATCAGACGAAACCGCATCCGGCTTTCTTCCCCTGTCGCCTGCTTCCGCAAATATTCTTATTGATTTTCAGGTGTTTGCCATGTATGATAGACGTAGCGGCATACGGAAACATTTCATCTGCTTCCAGATATTGCCATCTCTGATCATTCCTGATAAACGCTCAACAAGGAGGAATATCCTATGCTGAATTTTGAATTCTGTTCCCCGACCAAGTTCGTCTTTGGACGCGACGCGCAGAGCAAGGTCGGCGCTCTGGTCAAGGAGTTCGGCGGCAGCCGCGCGCTGATCGTCTACGGCGGCGGCAGCGTCGTGCGCAGCGGCCTGCTCGCGCAGGTGATCGCGTCGCTTGACGCGGCCGGCATTGCGCATATGGAGCTGGGCGGCGTCAAGCCCAATCCGCGCGATGATCTCGTTTACGAGGGCATCCGCCTCTGCCGTGAAAACAACCTTGACTTCCTGCTGCCCGTCGGCGGCGGCTCCGCCATCGACACCGCCAAGGCCATCGCCGACGGCGTGCCGTATGACGGCGATTTCTGGGATTTCTACTGCGGCAAGGCCAAGCCCGTCACCGCTCTGCCTCACGGCTGCGTGCTGACCATTCCTGCTGCCGGCAGCGAGGGCAGCAATTCCTCCGTCATCACGAAGATCGACGGCGGCCTCAAGCGCGGTCTGTCCACTGAATTCCATCGTCCGCGCTTTGCGGTGATGAATCCGGAGCTGACGTTCACCCTGCCGCGCTATCAGCTCGCCTGCGGCGTCACCGACATGATGGCACACATCATGGAGCGCTACTTCACCAACACGAAGGACGTCGTCCTGACCGACCGCCTCGCCGAGGCGCTGCTCGTCTCCATCCGCGAGGCCGCGCCCGTCGCCATGGCGGATGATCATGATTACGAGTCCCACGCGACGCTGATGTGGGCGGGCATGCTCGCGCACAACAACTCCGTGGGCATCGGCCGCGAGCAGGACTGGGCCAGCCACCAGATCGGCCACGAGATCTCCGCGAAATACGACACCGCGCACGGCGCAAGCCTCGCCGTCGTCTTCCCGGCGTGGATGAAGTATGTCTTCAGGCACGACGTCAAGCGCTTTGTGCAGTTCGCCACCCGCGTGTGGGGCATCTGCCCGCAGGGCAAGACGGACGAGCAGATCGCGCTCGAGGGCATCGAGACCATGCAGGCGTTCTTCGTCTCCCTCGGCATGCCCGCAACGCTTCAGGCCGCCGGCGGCAGGGCGGAGGATATTCCCGCGCTGGCTGCCAACGTCGTCAACGGCAAGACCGGCCACTTCGTCGAGCTGCTCCCGCCGCAGATTGAAGAGGTTCTGCGCATCGCCGCTGAAAAGTAAAAAAACAATCACTGCGATTCAAGGGGCGGAGATGATCCGCCCCTTGCTTTGAAGGAGGCCTTTCCCTTGCCCGAGACCTTCCGCGCCATCGGCGCGACGACATTCCTCTCCCCCGTTCCCGCGGTCATGCTCTCCTGCCGCGGCACGCAGCCCGGCTTTGACCGAAACAACCTGATCACCGTCGCCTGGGCCGGCGTGGTCAATACCGTTCCGCCGATGATCTCCGTCTCCATCCGCCCGCAGCGCCACTCCTATAGCCAGATCATGCAGTCCGGCACATTCTGCCTGAACCTGATCGATCAGAAGCTGTGCAGGGCCGCCGATTACTGCGGCGTAAAGAGCGGACGCGACGTGGATAAATTCCGGGAGACGGGTCTGCATGCGCGCGAGGTGGAGGGCTTCCCGGCGCCCGCGCTTGAGGAAGCGCCCGCATTCCTCTGCTGCCGCGTCGCCCAGCGCATTCCGCTCGGCTCGCACGATCTGTTTCTCTGCCATGTCGAAGAAGTATATGTCAGGGATCATCTCTTCGATGCGGACGGCAGCCTGCACATGGGCCGCGCGGGGCTTGTCGCCTATGCGCACGGGGAATACTTCCCCCTCAAATCCCGCCCGGAAGGCTTCTTCGGCTATTCCATTGCGCGGGAAGAGGTGCTGCGCCGCAGGCTCGGCAGAACAGAATCCCCGAAAAACGGCAAAAAGACAGCGCATTCCAAAGGAGGCCGCCGAAAATGAACAAAAAGCCATTCCGCTCTGCGGCGTGCGTCGCCGCCTCCGTGCTGCTGTGCATCCTGTGCAGCTGCATCGCGCCGCTGATTGACACGCCTGCCATGCGCGCAAACGCAGCGCAGGGCGTCACCATGCTGCGCGACCAGTACGGCACGCCGCAGACCGTCGGCGGCTTCAAAAGCGCGCAGCTTGACAACTATACGTCCATCCTGATCCTCAAGACCGCCGCCTACACAGGCGGAGAATCCTTCCTGCACAGGGCTTTCGGCGGCCTGCGCGCGGATCTTCCTGCCAAAGAGGGGCAGAGCGACTGGGACGCCTACGGCACCTACGGCGACGGCAGTTTGTCGCCCACGCAGGGACTGAGCTACACGCGCTACTGGCACGGCTATACGCTGCCCCTGCGCCTGCTGCTGTGCGTGCTCAACGCAGCCAACATCCAGATGCTGCTCTACTTCGTGCAGACCGCGCTGATGGCATATGTCCTCGTTTTGATGCTGCGCCGCGGGCTTGGCGCGACGGTTCCGGCCTTTTTCACCGCCTATTTCCTGATGATGCCCTTTGTCATGGGCGTCTGCCTGCAGTACATGACGGTCTCCCTGCCGATGCTGCTCGCCTGCATCGCCGTGCTGCGCTTTGACGATCGCATAGAAGCCGCCGTCGGCATGCCCGCGTTCTTCGCCGTTGTCGGCGTCCTCACCAATTATCTGGATCTGCTCACCTTCCCGCTCGCCGCGCTCGGCTTCCCGCTGGTGCTGCTGCTTCTTCTGCATCTGAAAGACGAAGACAGCTTCCTCCATCTTTTTGCCCTCTCCGTCGCATGCTGCGCCGCATGGGGGCTGGGCTATGGCGGCATGTGGGCGCTCAAGTGGGTGATCACCGGCGCATGCTTTGGCTGGGATCGACTCTACGCCATTTTCGCGCAGATCTTCCTGCGCGTATCCACGGAAGCAAACGGACAGTCCTTCTCGCGCCTGCATGCGCTGGCGCTGAACCTTGACGTGATCCTCAGCAAGTCGTCCTACCTGCTGATTCTCAGCATGACCGGCGCCGCGTCGCTCTTACCCGCTGCCAGGCGCCTCCTGTGCGAAAAAAAGATGGGAATCGACGTACGCGCGCTCGTTCTGCTTGTGCCGCTTGCGCTTGCGCCGGCGTGGTATATCGTCATGGCCAATCACTCCGTGGATCACACCTATTATACCTACCGCAATCTGGCTGCCGGCGTGTTTGCGCTGTTTGCTCTGCTTGCCTGTCTGTTTGAGCAGAGGAAAAAGGCCTGAAGCGGCAGGCGTCCATCGCCGGATCCTCTCCCGCCTTCCTCAAAAGAGGCGGGTTTCTTTTTCCGGCATTGCATCGGCGCTTTCCGTGCATTATACTGTATACAAAGGAGTGATTCCGTCATGAAAAGACTGCTGAGCTGCCACGCTTCCGACTTTGCAGCCATGGACAAGAAAGCCCTTCTCCATGCCATCGCCGCCTCCGAGGGGCGCACCATCGCATGCGAGACCATCGGCGTGATTCAGCCGATGCTGGGCGATCTCACCAACGCCGAATTTGTCTGCGCAATGGGCGCAGACATGCTGCTGCTCAATATGTTTGACGTAGAGAAGCCCGTCATCCGCGCGCTGCCCGAATGCGCGCCGGAGAATACCATCCGCATGCTGAAAAAGCTGACCGGCAGACCCGTGGGCGTCAACCTGGAACCCGTATCCGGAGACCCGACGGACGACAGCGGCATGTGGGCGATGACCGGCGGACGCAAGGCCACGCTTGAAAACGCGCGAAAAGCCGCGGACATGGGCGTTGATATGATCGTGCTGACCGGCAATCCCGGCATGGGCGTATCCAATGCGGCCATTGCCGATACGCTGCGCCTGTACAAAAAGGAGCTTGGCAGCCGGCTGATCCTCTGCGCCGGCAAGATGCATGCTTCCGGCGTGCTCAGCGAGGGCGCGCGCGCCATCCTGACGCGAGAGGACGTAACCGCGTTTGCCGAAGCAGGCGCGGACGTCATCCTCATGCCTGCGCCCGGCACCGTGCCCGGCATGACGCTTGAGCTGGTCAGCGACCTGATCGCCTGCGCGCACGGCCTTGGCTGCCTTGCGCTCACAGCCATCGGCACCTCGCAGGAGGGCGCGGATACGGATACCATCCGGCGCATTGCGCTGATGGCCAAAATGGCCGGAACGGATATCCATCACCTCGGCGATACGGGCTACGGCGGCATGGCGCTGCCGGAAAACATCATGGCCTATTCCATCGCCGTGCGCGGCGTCAGGCACACCTATCACCGGATGGCGGATTCCATCAACCGGTAAATCCAATGCACTGCGGTGACATTTGAGGATGTGCATTGTATGGTTGAAACAATATCCATTGATTCTGCCCCGCCCGTATGATACAGTATGATTGCGCAAAGCGATATCCCCCGACGGCCGGACAGGCCGGCCACACAGAAAGGAACTGTATCATGACCGAAAAAATCAAATGGATGCTCATTGACCTGCTGATCCGCCATCGCGTGCTCGCTCCGTGCTATGTGCGCAGTGATCGCAGATACAGCCGCCGATACATGCGATAAACGCCTGAACAACAGGAAAAAATAGCTCAGCGCCCGGGCCGTCTGGCCCGGGCGCTCAGATTATCAATAAAGTCTGTTTTAAACTTTGGGGATGCATGAAGGGGCTGCAGCCCCTTCATATGAAATCCGCAGCAGCGACATGCGCGGTGCGAGAAGCGGCTGCAAGCCGCTTCCTATATCATTTTCTGGCCGTACGCGCAGCGTACAAGAAAA